>DASUOE010000116.1:0-44035 GCA_036276805.1 Woeseiaceae bacterium
GGCCGAGCCTTTCAGGCCGAGCCTTTCAGGCCGAGCCTTTCAGGCCGAGCCCTTCAGGCCGAGCCCTTCAGGCCGAGCCATTCCGCCGAACGCACGCGGCCCATGCCCTGGCGCGCAGGCACCGCGCCGCCGGCAGTTCCCGCCATCGTCGGCAATCGTCGGTTATACTCGCCGGCCGCGTTCTAGCTTTCGTCCCCGTGCCCCACCCGGAACTGCAGCTGCCCGCAGGGAGCCGGCAATCCCTGCTCATTGCCCCGCCCGCCCGGCTGCCTAAACCCGGCCAGCCGCTGGCTTTCGGCCGCCTCATCGGCGCGAGCGCCGCGCTCGCCATCAGCGAGTATGCAGCCGCCGCCGCGCGCCCCGTGTGCGTCCTTGCCGAGGACCCACGCCACGCCGACCGGCTCGAAGCGGAGCTCCGCTTCTTCGCGGACGGTGCCTTCGACGTATGGCACTTCGTCGAGTGGGAAACGCTCCCCTGGGACAGCTTTTCGCCGCACCAGGACATCGTGTCGCAGCGCCTGCGGGTGCTCGCAGAGCTGCCGCACCTCCGGCGCGGCATCGTCGTGGCGTCGGCGCCTGCCCTGCTGCAGCGCCTGCCGCCGACCGACTACGTCGCGGCGCGATCGCTCACGCTCGCGCGCGGTCAGCGCCTCGAGCGCGACACCTTCGTCGAGTCGCTCGTGAAGAGCGGCTACTACCGCGTGCCCCAGGTGCGCGAGCACGGCGAATTCGCGGTCCGCGGCTCGCTGATCGACGTGTTCCCGATGGGTGCCGACGAGCCCGTCCGCGTGGACTTCTTCGACGAGGAGATCGAGTCGCTGCGGCGCTTCTCGCCGGAGACGCAGCTCTCCGGCGATTCCGAGGACGCCATCCGGCTCCTGCCCGCCCGCGAAGTGCCGCTCGATGCCGCGGACATCCAGGCCTTTCGCGGACGCTACCGGGCCCGATTCGAGGGCCAGCCGGGCAAGTCGCGCGTGTACCGCGAGGTGTCCGAAGGCATCGCACACGGCGGCATCGAGTATTACCTCCCGCTGTTCTTCCCTGAGACGAGCAGCCTGCTCGACTACCTGCCGGACGGTGCGGTCGTCGTTGCGCCCGACAGCATCGACGGTGTGCTAGAGCGCGCCTGGCAGGAGATCGAGGAGCGGCAGGCGCTTTGCCGGCTCGATCCCGAGCGGCCGGTGCTCGGCTCCGCGGAGACGTTTTTCTCCCCGGCGGACCTCGCCGCGCGCATCGCGTCGCGGGGGCTCGTGCACTACTCGGGCCAGAGTCTCGCCGAGGGCCGTGGGCGGGTGAATCTGCCGACGCGACTGTTGCCGGCGCTGCGCATCGAGGCGCGCTACGAGGACTCGGCGGGCGCGCTTGCCGCCTTCCTTGCGGACTTCCCGGGCCGGGTGCTCTTCACGACGGAGTCGGCCGGGCGGCGCGAACAGGTGTACGACCTGCTCGCCGGCCGTGGCCTCGACCTCGTGCGCAGCGCGGGCTGGCAGGGGTTTCTTGCCGGCAACCAGCGCATCGGCCTCACGGTGGCGCCGCTCGAACAGGGCGTGGTCCTGCCGGAAGCCGGGCTCGCGCTCGTCACCGAGCAGCAGCTCTTCGGGGAGCGCCCGCGCACGCGCCGCCGCCGCGCGCAGGAACGCGACCCGGAAGCGATCATCCGCCAGCTCAACGATCTCGAACCGGGCGCGCCGGTCGTGCACGCCGAATACGGTGTCGGTCGTTACGTCGGCCTCGTCGCTCTCGAGGCGGGAGGCATCCCCGGCGAGTTCGTCACGCTCGAATACGCCGACGGCGACAGGCTGTACGTGCCGGTGCATGCGCTCGAACTCATCTCTCGATACACCGGGGCATCGCCGGAAACGGCGCCGCTCCACCGGCTCGGCAGCGACCAGTGGGCGAAGGCGCGCAGGCGCGCCGCAAAACGAGTGCGCGACGTTGCCGCGGAACTGCTGGACGTCTACGCGCGCCGCGCCGCGCGGCCGGGCCACAGCTTCAGCTGGTCGGAGGCCGATTACCGGGCATTCGAAGACGGCTTTCCCTTCGAGCTCACGGAGGACCAGGCGACGACCATCGCCGACGTGCTCGGCGACCTCGAATCCGACCGCCCGATGGACCGGCTCGTTTGCGGTGACGTGGGTTTCGGCAAGACGGAGGTCGCGCTCAGGGCGACGTTCGCAGCGATACAGGGCGGCAAGCAGGTGGCGATACTCGTGCCGACGACACTGCTGGCCCAGCAGCACGGCGACAACTTCCGGGACCGGTTCGCGGACTGGCCCGTGCGTGTCGAGGTGCTGTCGCGCTTCCAGTCCGCGAAGCAGGTGAAGGACATCGTGGCCGGAATGCGCTCGGGCGGCGTCGACGTCGTCATCGGCACGCACCGACTGCTCCAGCATACGAAGGATTTCCGCGACATCGGCCTCGTCATCGTCGACGAGGAGCATCGCTTCGGTGTGCGTCACAAGGAAGCGATCAAGTCGCTCCGTAGCGATATCGACGTCCTGACCCTCACCGCGACGCCGATCCCCCGCACGCTCAACATGACGCTCGGCGGCATCCGCGACATGTCGCTCATCACGACGCCGCCTGCGGAACGGCTTGCGGTGAAAACGTTCGTCGGGGAGTGGAACGACGTCGTCATTCGCGAGGCCTGCCTGCGCGAAATAAAGCGCGGCGGCCAGGTGTACTTCATTCACAACCGCGTGGAAGATATCGAGCGGATGCGCCAGACGCTCGAAAAGCTCGTGCCCGAGGCGACCATCCGCGTCGGGCACGGCCAGATGCCCGAACGCGAACTCGAACAGGTGATGTTCGATTTCTATCACCGGCGCTTCAACGTGCTCCTGTGCACGACGATCGTCGAGAGCGGCCTCGACGTGCCGACGGCAAACACGATTATCATCAACCGCGCGGACCGGTTCGGCCTCGCGCAACTGCACCAGCTGCGCGGGCGCGTCGGGCGCTCGCATCATCGGGCCTATGCCTACCTCGTCGCACCGCCGAAGGCGCAGATGACCGCCGACGCCGTGAAGCGCCTGGAGGCCATCGACTCGCTCGAGGACCTGGGAGCGGGTTTCACGCTCGCCACCCACGACCTCGAAATCCGCGGCGCCGGCGAACTCCTCGGCGAGGACCAGAGCGGGCAGATCCAGGAGATCGGCTTTTCGCTGTACATGGAGATGCTCGACCGCGCGGTGGACTCGCTGCGCGCCGGCCGCGAACCCGACCTCGACGCGCCCTTCGACACCGGCGTCGACATCAACCTGCACGTTCCCGCCCTGCTGCCGGAGGATTATGTGCCCGACGTGCACCTGCGGCTCATCCTCTACAAGCGCATTTCCGCGTGCAGGAGTGCCGAAGAGCTGCGCGAACTCACCGTCGAACTCATCGACCGATTCGGCCTGGTGCCGCAGCCGGCGAAGAACCTGTTGCGCATCGCCGCCATCAAGCTCGGCGCCGCGGCACTTGGCATAGGCAAAATCGATGCCGCCGACGCCGGCGGCTACCTGCTGTTCGGGGACGCAAGCAACATTGACCCTGTCGCGCTCGTCAAACTCGTGCAGAATAAGAGCCGGGTCTTCCGGTTGCAGGGCTCGCACCGCCTGCAGTTCCGGCTGGACCTGTCCGACGTCGAAACGCGTTTCGCGACCGTGGAAAAGCTGTTGCATACCCTGGGCCAGACCGAATGACCATGCCGCTCCGCAGACTGATCGTCCTTGCCGCGTTGCAATTCGCGCTGCCGGCCGCGGCGGCGGCACAGGAATCGCCTGCCGACGGCGAGGTGGAAACCGGGCGTCGCTACGCCGTCGAGGTGATCATCTTCGAGTACACGGAGCTCGACTCCGTGGGGACGGAAGTATTCGTGCCCGAACGCCTGCCGGACGAGGCCAGCGCGGACCCGCTTGCCGCGGAAGCCTTCACCGACCTGCCGGCCACCGGGCCCGCGACGGTACCCGGTGTGGAGCCCGGCTTCCGGCCACTCGGCGAGGATGAACTCGCGATGACCGACATGCGCAACATGCTCGTGCGGCTCCAGGCGTACGAGCCGCTGATGCACTTCGGCTGGGTCCAGGAAACGGTGCCGGATGCCGCATCCCCGCCGCTGCCGCTCGAGCGGTTCGGGACGCCGCCGGACGGGCTGGCGGGCACGTTGAGCTTGAGCCTCAGCCGGTTCCTGCACCTGGGCGTCGACCTCACGCTCGCGGCCGACGAACCCTACGTGCCGCCGCGCCCGCCCGCACTTCTGCCGGCAGAGGCCGGTGAGGACGGCACCGCGCTGCCGCCGGCGTCACAGACGCCGCGCTATGCGCCGCTCGAATACGCCCTCGCGGAAACGCGCATCATCCGCAGTGGCGAGACGCGCTACTACGATCACCCCCGCTTCGGCGTCATTGCACGTGTCACGCGCGCCGACCTGGCCGATCCGGGCGCCGCAACCGGCCGACGCTGATCGGCACGATCGCCGTCAGGTCGGTTCGACCAGCAGCAACCCGTCCAGGAACGCAGCTGCCGAATCCGGCGCATCGGCGGCCTGTGCGGCCACCACCTGGTGCGAGACCGTGACGAAGCGAGCTACGCCCGAACGCGGGTGATGCAGGCCGAGTTCGCGCACCGTCGTTGCGATCCGGGTCGCGAACTCCCTTACCGCCTGCTCGTCCGACGTGTGCGAGAGA
The DNA here is from genome assembly GCA_036276805.1 of Woeseiaceae bacterium. Taxonomy (GTDB): domain Bacteria; phylum Pseudomonadota; class Gammaproteobacteria; order Steroidobacterales; family Woeseiaceae; genus UBA1847. The sequence goes on from DASUOE010000116.1 coordinate 4,671, forward strand.
ACGATTAGCCGGGCGTCGTCGAGTCGCGCCACGACGTCGCTCGCGCGGCGCAGGCAGCGGCGGATCGCCTGGCCGACCCGGCGCAGGCAGGAGTCGGCCGCGTGGCGGCCGAACACGTCGACATACGCGCCAAAATCGTCGAGGGAGAAGAGGACCAGCACGAGAGTGCCGCGCTCGCGCGACGCGACGGCCCAGTCGTGTTCCAGTACCTCGCGGAAGGCGCGCTCATTGAGCAGCCCGGTGACGGGGTCGTCGCGCGTGAGGTCGCGGATGCGCCGCCTGGCATTGATGAGCGCGTGCTGCGCGGCCTGCGCCGCATCGCCGCGTGCCGCCGCGCCGCTGCGGAAAAACAGCGCCGCATGCCGTGCCCGCTCCTCACCCGGCAGCGGCAGGGGCTTCAGCACGAGCAGGCAGTCCGTGCCGCCTATGTCGACCGCGTAGCTCGTCTCCTGCCGGGTGCGCAGGGATTCGCTCACCTCGAGCGCGAGTTCGCGCCCGACGAGTGACTCGACCACGTCCGCGACGGGCCGGCCGAGGGCATCGGCCCCGCCGACCTCGCTGAATGCCGCGTTGGCGAGGACTACGGGCCACTCGGACTGGTCCAGGTTGACGAGCAGGAGGGCTTCGCGGCTCGCGCCGATCGCCTCCTCGAGTATGGCTGCTTCGATGTTCGACATGTCCTGCCTGCTCCCCTGCCCGCTCCCCGGCCCGCGTCCTACTGCGACGCCGCGAAGCTCCCGTCGCAAACGCCTTCGCCCAGCGCGGCCAGCACCGTGAGGGCCGCCTGTTCGGCCCGGTCCGCCGCCGCCTCGACCTGGGCATGGATGGAACCAGCTCCGCGCCCGGCCGCCGCGTTCACGACGAGCGCGAGGCAGGCGTACTCGATGCCGAGTTCCGCCGCCAGCGCCGCCTCGGGCATCGCCGTCATACCGACATAGTCCGCACCGTCGCGCTCCAGGCGATCGATCTCTGCAGCAGTTTCCAGGCGCGGCCCCTGCGTGACCGCGTAAACGCCGCCGTCGATGCAGGCGACGCCGCCCCGGCATGCGGCATCGAGCAGTGCACCGCGCAGGCCCGGCGCAAAAGGCGCGGTGAAATCCAGGTGACTCAGGCCCGACGCGCCTCCGTCGAAAAAGGTCTGCGCCCGGCCCCAGGTGTAGTCGATGAGCTGGGCCGGCACCGCGATGCCGCCCGGTGCGCAGATGTCCGTTATGGCACCGACGGTGTTGAGCGCGATCACACGTCGCGCGCCGAGGTCCTTGAGGAGCGCGACGTTGGCGCGGTAATTGACGGCGTGCGCCGGTATGTCGTGGTCTTCGCCGTGCCGCCGCAGCACCCAGAATGGTGCATCGCCGACGATCGTGCGCCGCGGTCGCGCGGAAGCACGACCCCAGCGCGTCTCCGCGGCGCCTTCCGCGGCGCCGGCGAAGCAATCGCGGAACCCGGAGCCCGCGATGATGGCCGTCGTACTGTCCATGGTCCCGACGTCAGGCACCGAGTTCGAGTTCCGGCGGCCGGCTGAAGCCGCCGAGTTCGGCACTCGCCGCCTGCCACTCGTCGCTGGCGAGCAGCGTTTCGCGGAGCACCTGGCCCGTACCGTGCAGGCGCGCCAGGCGCACGAGTGACAGCGGATTCGAGTAGTCCTCGAGTGCGCGGACCGCCTCGCGCGCTGCCGGCCGGTCATTGCAGATCAGCACCATGTCGCAGCCGGCCTCGAGCGCCCGGCGGGCCCGCGCCGGCATGCTGCCGAAGGTTTCGGTGGCCTTCATGCTGAGATCGTCGGAGAAGACGGCGCCGTCGAAACCGAGCCGCGAGCGCAGCTCCCGCTGGATCCAGTACGGCGAGAAGCTCGCCGGCAGTTCGTCGAGTTCGACGTATACGATGTGCGACGTCATCACCCCCGCGATGGCGCGGCTCGATACGAGACGGTCGAACGGGCGCATATCGTCGAGCAGGTCGCCGTATTCACGGCGGTCCACCGGGAGCTGCACATGCGAGTCGGCGACGACACCACCGTGTCCGGGGAAGTGCTTGGCGACGGCCGCCATACCAGCGCTGCGCAGTCCGCGTGAAAACGCCGTCGCGAGCTCCGCTACGGTCTCGGGCGAACGGTCGAAGGCCCGGTCGCCGACGATTTCGCTGACGCCCCAGTCGAGATCCACACACGGCGCGAACGCGAGGTCGACGCCGGCCGCGCGCAGTTCGGCCGCGATCAGCCAGCCCGCGCGCCGCGCGAGCGCAACGCCGGCCTCCGGCGACTTGCGGTACTGCTGCCCGATGGTGCGCATCGGCGGGATGCGCGTGAACCCGTCGCGGAAGCGCTGCACGCGGCCGCCCTCGTGATCCACCGCCACGATGAGCGGGGGACTGCGCAGGGCGCGGATGTCGCTCACGAGATCGACGAGCTGCTCGGGCGAGCGGAAGTTCCGGCTGAACAGTATCACCCCGCCGACAGCGGGCTCGCGCAACAGCTGTCGGTCCGCCGGCGTGAGGCCGGTGCCGTCGATATCGAGCATCACGGGTCCGAGAGACATGCGCTGACGATAAGAACTTTCTTAGGAGAACTCAATAACTAGCTGTTCTCTTTAGCGAAAACTGCGACGGACTCGACATGTGCGGTGTGCGGGAACATATCGACGATCCCCGCGGCCTCGAGCCGGTAGCCCTGCTCGTGGACCAGGGTCCCGGCATCCCGGGCCAGCGTGCCGGGATGGCAGGACACGTAGACGACCCTCCGGGGCCCGAGCTTTTGCATCCGGGCCGCGACCTCGGCGGCACCGTTGCGCGCCGGGTCGAGCAGTACGAGGTCCCACGGCCGGGCGAACCAGTCCTCCCGCCCGTCGACGAGCGACAGGTCCGCGACCCGGAACCGGGCATTCCCGATGCCGTTTGCCGCGGCATTCGCCCCCGCCCGTGCGACGAGACTCGCATCGCCCTCGAGTCCCAGCACCTCGCCGGCGCGCCGCGCGAGGGGCAGCGTGAAGTTGCCTATCCCGCAGAACAGGTCGAGCACCCGGTCGCCGGGGACGGGCGCGAGCAGGCCCACCGCAAGGCTGACCATGGCTTCGTTGAGGGCCGCGTTGACCTGAACGAAATCGACGGGCTCGAAGGTGATCGTCAAGTCGAAGGCCGGCAGGGTGTACACGAGCGGCGCGGGATCGGCGGGTGCCAGGGGCACGAGCGATTCGAGCCCGCCCGGCTGCAGCCATACCTGGATGTCGTGTTGCGCCGCGAAGCGCGCGAGTGCGGCCCGGTCCCCCTGGCCCGGTTCGTCGAGCACGCGAAAGACGAGGGCGACGGCATTGTCGGCGACCGCCACTTCTATCTGCGGCACGCGTGCGCGGAGCGCGACGCCGGCAAGGAGGTCCGAAAGTGCTCCGATCAACCCGTCGACCGGCCGGGCGAGGACCTCGCAGCGCGCCATGTCCGTGACGAGCGGCGCGTGCCGTTCTCGAAACCCGACCAGCACGCGTCCCTTGGCCGGCACGTCCTTCACTGCGAGCCGCGCGCGGCGCCGATAGTGCCAGGGATCGCCAGCCAGCGGTTCGAGCCACCGCGCCGGCGTCACCCGCCCGATGCGTTCGAGATTGTCGGCAAGCGTGCGGAACTTGATCGCGCGCTGAGCGTCCGCGCCGACGTGTTGCAGGGAACAGCCGCCGCATCGCCCGTACGCGGCGCAGCGGGCCTTCACCCGCTCCGGCGTGGCGTCCAGCACCTCGAGGAGTTCGGCTTCGTCGTAGTTCCGCCGTCGCTTCCGGCGCAGGTAACGGACCCGCTCACCCGCGAGCGCGCCGGCGACGAAGACTTTCTTGCCGTCGCCGGAGACGATACCCCGGCCGTCATGCGTCACGCCGGCAATCGTCGCGACCTCCGGTTCCGGCCGGCGCGGGCGGCTCACTTCGACACGCCCCTGGGCGGCAAACAATCGCTGTAATTAGACATTAGTACTCAATTAGTTACTGTTCTTTTCAAGAAATCGCTTCAGGTATGCCACGCTGCCAGGAAGCGGTCGAGATGCGGCTGTCGCTGTGCGGCGAGCGCATCCCTGACAAGTGCCGTCTCGCGCGCGAGCGCGGCGTCGTCGAGGCGCCCGCGCAGGTATTCGAACCTCAGGTAGACGAGCCAGGTGTTGATGACGTCGGTCTCGCAGTAGTCACGGATTTCGCGCAGCCCGCCGGCGGCGTAGGTCGCCCACACCTTGTCGCCGCTCATCCCGAGTTTGCCGGGCAGGCCGAGCAGCACGGCGATCTCGTCGAGCTTCGCGAAGGCCCGGTTGTTGTAGTTCGCGAGCACGTCCATGAGGTCGACGTGGCGCCAGTGATAGCGGCTCAGGTAGTTGTTCCAGCGGAACTCGCGGTCGCCGTCGCCGCTCTCCCAGTAGCGGGGAGCGCGCACGCCGTGCCGGAGCGCGCGGTAATGCAGCACGGGCAGGTCGAATCCGCTGCCGTTCCAGGATACGAGGTCGGGCGTGTAGCGCTCTATGCCGTCGAAGAAACGGCGCACGATCTCGGCCTCGGGGGCATCCTCTTCGCCGAGGCTCCAGACCCGGAACGTGTCGCCGGTCCGCAGCGCCACGGATATGGCGACGACGCGGTGCTGGTGCAGCGGGAGGAACTCGCTGCCGGTCGCCTGGAGGCGTTTGAACGTCATCGCCGTCACAACGTCCTCGTCGGTCAGCCCGTGGAGCCCGAGGAGCTCGCGGCCGAATTCGACGTCCGGCACGGTTTCGATGTCGAACGCGAAACAGTGCATCACGAAGGCCTCTTCTCGACCACGGCGAAGGCGATGACGAGACCGGCGTCGTCGGTGAGACTCACGTGGCCGTCGCCGATGCCGAGTTCGTCGCAGACGCGGCGGCCGCGCTCGGAAAAGACGACCAGCGGCCGCCCGCGCGGGTCGTTCGTAATGCCGACGTCGCGCACCCACATGCCGTGGGCGAAGCCGGTACCCATCGCCTTCACGGTCGCTTCCTTGCCGGCGAAACGCATGGCGAGAAAGCGCACGGGTTGCCGGCTTTGCCGGAACAGGACGAGTTCATCGGGCATGAGTATGCGGTCGACGAAGTGCTGCCCGAAACGCTGCCAGGTTGCCTCGATTCGCGCCAGTTCGACGACATCCGTACCTACACCGAAGATCATCGGGCAGCTCCGGACGCCGCATCTCCGGCCCTGCCTGCACCGAAAATCATCTGGCAGCTCCGGACGCCGCCGCGCCCTTAAGCATTGCGTGCATCCAGCATGCGCCGTTTCATGTCGGCGACGGCGACTGCCAGGCCGTCTATCACGGCGCGCGAGATGATCGAATGCCCGATATTCAGTTCGACGATCTCCGGTATGCGGGCAACCGGGCCCACGTTTTCGTAGTGCAGACCGTGACCGGCGTGCACGACGAGCCCGCGCGCCTCGCCGTACGCCGCCGCCGCGCGTAGGCGCTCCAGTTCGGCAGCCTGCGCCCTGCCGGTGGCTTCTGCGTACGCACCCGTGTGCAGCTCGACGACCGGCGCACCGGCCGCGAGCGCCGCGTCGAGCTGGTGCGCGTCCGGGTCGATGAACAGCGACACGCGTATGCCCGCATCGGCAAGCTGCTGGCAGGCCGCGCGGACGCGCGCCGCCTGGGCCGCCACGTCGAGGCCGCCTTCGGTCGTCAGTTCCTCGCGCTTCTCCGGGACGAGGCAGACGTCCTCCGGCCGCGTCGCAGTGGCGATCGCAAGCATCTCGCCGGTCAGGGCGCATTCCAGATTCATGCGCGTCGTCAGGCACGCGCGGATCTCGGCGAGATCGTGGTCCTGGATGTGCCGCCGGTCCTCGCGCAGGTGCACGGTAATGCTGTCGGCGCCGGCTTTCTCGGCTACGGGCACGGCCTGCGCCGGGCGCGGGTACGTCGTGCCGCGCGCGCGACGCACGGTCGCGATGTGATCGAGGTTGACGCCGAGTCGAAGGCTCCGGGTCGTCAAGTATCCGTCTCCTGGGTATCGCCGGTCCCGGCGTGACCGGCCATTCTAGCGCGGCCGCGACGCAGGTCGACCAGCACTTTCCGGCTCTTCAGCTCGCGGCCGCCCAGATGATGGGCGATCACGGCACGCAGTAGCCGCGACGCCGCGCGCAGGACTTCCGGCTCGTCGAAGCGTCGGGCCTCGATGCCAGCGAGCTCGCGGCCGGAAAACACAGACTCCCCTTCGCTGCGCTGCACGCGCACCGGTCCCTGCTCCACCCGGTACTCGTACCAGGCCTCCGGCGCAAGGACGGCCGCCGCATCACCGGCTTCATGGTCGAGGAGCAGCGCGTAGCCCTGCAGCCGCAGAAGCTCCAGCTCGAAGTGCCGCAGCGCGCCGGCCGGGCCTGCGCCCGCGCCGAGGGCCGCGATCGTGTCCCGGTAAGCCGTGAACACCTCGGGCTGCGGGTCGTGCCGGTGCAGAAAGCCGAGCAGCAGCTCGTTCACGTAGTAGCCCGAAAGCAGCGCGTCGCCCGCGAGCGCGAGCGGCCGCCCGTCGAGTTCGGCGCCTGTGAGGGTGCCGAGCTCGCCACGCGCGGCCCACGACAGGCGGAGCGGCAGGAAAGGCCGGAGCACGCCTTTGAGCCGGGATCGTGCCGAGCGTGCGCCCCGGGCCACGAGCACCAGGCGGCCGTGACCCGCCGTCAGCACGTCGAGCAGGAGACTCGAATCGCGGAATGGCCGGTGATGGAGCAGGTACCCGGGCTCGAGCTGCACGCGGCGGCGATCGACGCTCACGTCCTGCCCTCAGACCGGGTCGAAGCCGAGTGCCGCAAGGTCCGCCTCGCTGTCCGCCCAGTTGTCGCGCACCTTGACCCACAGCTTGAGGTGCACCGGCACGCCCGTTCCCTCGCGGAGCTCGAGCCGGGCGTCGCGGCCCACCTGCTTCAGCTGCCGCCCGCCCTTGCCGACGACGATGCCCTTCTGGCTCTCGCGCTCTACCCAGATCACCGCATCGATGTCGAGCCCGGCGCCGGCTTCCTCGTAGCGCTCGACCTGGACGCTGATGCCGTACGGCAGCTCCTGGTGCAGCGCCTGCATCAGTTTTTCGCGGATGATCTCCGCCGCGCGGAATGCCGGCGAACGGTCGCTCAGCATGTGCGCAGGGAAAAGCGGCGGCGACTCCGGCAGGTATGCCGGCAGGACGTTCCGGAGGCGCTCGATATTCGTGCCGCGTGTCGCCGAGACCGGCACCAGCTCGGCAAAGTCGAGTTGCGAGGACAGTTCGGCCAGTGCCTCGAGCAGAGCGTCGCGCGGGTGCACCTTGTCGATCTTGTTCAGCACGGCGATAACGGGCTTGCGCCGCTCCCGCAGACGCTTTCGCAGACGCTCCAGCACGTCGGCGTCGTCATCCGTCCAGCGGCACGCTTCGCTGACGAACAACACGACGTCCGCGTCCGCGATCGCCGCCAGCGCCGTGAGGTTCATCAGCCGGTTCATCGCCTTCTGGCCGGCGCGATGCAGTCCCGGCGTGTCCACGAAGATCGCCTGGCTGGACGCGGCCGTCGCGACGCCCAGGATGCGGTGGCGCGTGGTCTGCGGCTTGGCCGTGACGATGCTCACCTTGCTGCCGACGAGCGCGTTGACGAGCGTCGACTTGCCGACGTTCGGCCGGCCGACGACGGCCACGAAACCGGCGCGGAATTCCGCACCATTCATTCGCCGGCCCCCGTCAGCATAGTCAGCATGCGTGCTGCTGCGGCCTGTTCCGCGCTGCGCCGGGACGAGCCGGTGCCGGTCGTTGGCGGCGTGCGGCCGTCGACGCGGCATTCGACTTCGAAAACCTGCTGGTGTGCCTTGCCGGAAATGCCCGTGAGTTCGTAATCGGGGAGCGCGCGGCGCCGCGATTGGAGCCACTCCTGCAGGCAGGTCTTGGGGTCGCGAAGGTCGGCCGCATCCGGCAGGCTCGAGAGCCGGTCGCCGAGTGCCCGCTCGATTACCGTGCGCGCGGCCGGGAAACCGGCATCGAGGTAGACCGCGCCGAACAGCGCCTCCAGCGCATCGGCGAGAATCGACTCGCGGCGGTGGCCGCCGGTCTTGCGTTCCCCGCTGCCGAGGATGAGGTGATCGCCGATGCCGAGCCCGGCCGCCACGGCCGCGAGCGACTGATCGCGTACGATTGACGCGCGCAGCCGGCTCAGGTCGCCCTCCGTCGCGGCCGGTTGCAGGCGGTACACAGCTTCCGAAACGACGACGTCCAGCACGGCGTCGCCGAGAAATTCCAGGCGCTCGTTACTCAGCCCCGAAGCGCTGCGATGCGTCAGGGCCTGCATCAGCAGCACGGGGTCGCGAAATGCGTAATTGAGAGTCGCCTGAAGCCAGGCAGCCGCCTTGTCCAATGGTCCGCTCGATGTGCCGGTAGCCCGCGTAGCCGAAGACTAGCCCGGATTCGTCGCCGATTGCACGGGTGCGCTTGTTGCGGCCGCGCCGGCCGGCCGGGTGCGGGGCGCGGGCCGGCCGTCCCGCAGAACGGCGGGCGCGTTCAGCGCCGGACGAGAGCCACCTTGTTGAAGTGCACCGAGAAGTGCACGTTGGAGATGAACGGCGCCTCGTGTTCGTAGGCGGCGACGACCTCGAATCCGCCATCGACCGCGTTCACCTCGACGTCGCGCGCCGTGATCACCGCGACGCTCTCGATGTCGAAGCGGCGGCTGATCGAGCTGCGAATGGCCCCACGCGACGGGTTCTGGCCGTCGAATTCCTCACGCACGCCGTCGACGACGCCCACGACCTTCATGTAATTCAGGTACACCGGCGTGAGCCGGATGATACCGAACGCAAACAGGCCGACGAACGCGACCAGGATCAACAGGCCGAGCGTAGTCATGCCCGCTTCGTGCCGTGTCGAATGCCACGTCGACCGCCGAACCGCTAGCCGTTTCATCGCAAACTCCGCTCGTCAATGCGCGGGGTACGGGACCCCGATCGAAGCCTACCCCGGTTCCCTCGGAAAAATAGTGACTTGAACCACATTATTCGATCTTGTTGCCGACCCGGCTCCAGTCCGGCCATGAGAAGCCGTCGATGTGCATCCAGATGCGGCTCGCCTCGCCCACCAGGTGCGACTCCGGCACCATGCCGACGTCGCTGTCGAAGCGGCTGTCGGTGCTGTTGTCGCGATTGTCGCCCATCATGAAGTAGTGCCCGTCCGGCACTTCGAAACGGCCGTTCTTTCGCCCGTCAGGGCTCAGCACCTTGATCCTGTGCTCGCGGCCGAACAATTGCTCCTCGAACAGGAATCCCGGACCCACCGCAGCTTCCAATGGTCCCCGGAGCGGTATGATCTCGCCGTTGATCGTGAGCCGGTGCCGCTCGTATTCCACGACGTCGCCTGGCAGTCCCACTACACGCTTGATGTAGTGGATGCTCGGGTCGGCCGGCAGCCGGAACACGACGACGTCGCCGCGTTCCGGCTCGCCTGTCTCGAGGATCCTGGTCTCGGTTACCGGCAGGCGCAGGCCGTACGCGTACTTCTTGACGAAAATGAAGTCGCCGGCCTCGAGGGTCGGCTCCATCGAGGCGGACGGAATGCGGAACGGCTCGAACACGAACGAGCGGATGACGAGCACGAACAGCAGCACGGGAAAGAACGACTGGCAGTACTCCACAAGCGTCTGGCGGGCGGCAGACGCCTTCTTCCAGCGGTCGGCCCGTTGCCAGTAGAACTTGTTGACAGCGACGACCGCCCCGCTGAACAGGGTCAGTAGCGTCAGGATCAGCGCCAGGTTGTAACTCAAATCTTATGCCCTCCTAGTCCATAGGTCTCGTCCGGCGCCATCGCCCATGCGTGTTCGCGGCGATGCCTACTTGTCGACGCGCAGTACCGCGAGAAAGGCCTCCTGCGGAATCTCCACGGAGCCGACCTGCTTCATGCGCCGCTTGCCGGCCTTCTGCTTCTCGAGCAGCTTGCGCTTGCGGGTGACGTCGCCGCCGTAGCACTTTGCCGTCACGTTCTTGCGCAACGCCTTTACGGTGCTGCGGGCTATGATCTGGCTGCCGATTGCAGCCTGGATCGCGACGTCGAACATCTGCCGCGGAATGAGCTCGCGCATCCGGTCGACCAGATCGCGGCCGCGATTCTGCGCCTTGTCGCGATGGACGATGATCGACAGCGCATCGACCCGTTCCTTGTTGATGAGGATGTCCAGGCGCACGAGCTGTGACGGTTCGAATCGCAGGAAGCGGTAGTCGAAGGACGCGAATCCGCGGCTCACCGACTTCAGTCGATCGAAGAAATCGAGGACGACTTCCGCGAGCGGCATTTCGTACTCGAGCGAGACCTGCCGGCCGAGATATCGCATCTGCTTCTGCACCCCGCGCTTCTCGATGCAGAGCTTGATGACATTGCCGACATAGGCCTCCGGAACGAGGATGTTCGCCTCGATGATCGGCTCACGCAGCTCCTCGATCTCGTTCGGCGGCGGCAGCCGCGACGGGTTGTCCACACGCTGCACGGTGCCGGCCGTGTCGACGACCTCGTAGACGACCGTTGGCGCCGTCGTGATGAGTTCGAGATCGTATTCCCGTTCGAGGCGCTCCTGCACGATCTCCATGTGCAACATGCCGAGGAAGCCGCAACGGAATCCGAAGCCCAGCGCAGCCGAGGTTTCCGGCTCGAAGTGCAGCGCCGCGTCGTTGAGTCGCAGCTTCTGGAGTGCCTCGCGGAAGCCCTCGTAATCGTCGGACTGGATCGGGAACATGCCCGCGAACACGCGCGGCTGCACCTGCTTGAAACCGGGCAGCGGCTTCTCGCAGGAACCTTTCGCCAGCGTCAGCGTGTCGCCGACGGGCGCGCCGTAGATGTCCTTGATGGCGGCGATGACGAAGCCGACGTCGCCGGTACCGAGCACGTCTCGGTCCTGCATCTTCGGCGTGAAGCTGCCGACGCGGTCGGCATTGTACGTGTCGCCGGTCGACATCACCTTGAAGCGCGCGCCTTTCTTGAGCTCGCCGTTCATTATGCGTACGAGCGAGACGACGCCCGCGTAGTTGTCGAACCAGGAGTCGATGATGAGCGCCTGCAGCGGAGCATCGGGATTTCCGGACGGCGGCGGAATGCGCGCGACGATCGCTTCGAGCAGGTCCGGTACGCCGAAACCTGTCTTGGCACTGACGCGCACGGCATTCCGGGCCTCGATGCCGATGATGTCCTCGATCTGTTCGGCCACCGCGTCCGCGTCCGCGGCGGGCAGGTCGATCTTGTTCAGCACCGGCACGACTTCGAGCCCCTGGTCGATGGCCGTATTGCAGTTCGCGACGCTTTGCGCCTCGACGCCCTGGGCGGCATCGACGACGAGCAGTGCGCCCTCGCAGGCCGCGAGCGAGCGCGACACTTCGTAGGAGAAGTCCACGTGGCCCGGCGTGTCGATGAAATTCAGCCGGTAGGTTTCGCCGTCGCGCGCCGGGTAATTGAGCGACACACTCTGGGCCTTGATCGTGATGCCGCGCTCGCGCTCTATATCCATCGAGTCGAGCACCTGCTCCGCCATCTCGCGCTCACTCAGGCCGCCGCAGATCTGGATGAAACGGTCGGCGAGCGTCGACTTCCCGTGGTCGATATGGGCGATGATCGAGAAATTACGGATGCGCTGCATTGGGGGGGGCGGGGGCGAAAACCGGCGAAGTATACCGGTTTATCACCCGGCTGCGAGCGCGCCGGTCACGGCGTCGGCGTCGAGACGGTGTCGGCAGAGTTCGCGCCCGCCGAGGACGACGACCGGCACGTCGCCGCCGTAGCGTGCCCGCCATCGCGGGTCCGCGTCGACGTCGTGGACCGCGACGCTGGCCCGGTCGCGCACGAGCGGGATCAGTTCGTCGATCAGCACTTCGCAAAGGTGACAGCCGGGGCGGCTGTAAACGTCGATGACCGGCACTCAGGGCCCGAGGCGCGGCTCTGCCGTGCCGCCCGGCCGGCACAGGCGGTACCGGGCGACGCAGAGTCCCAGGGCCACGCCGGCCAGGGCCGCGAGCGCCGTGCCGCCGTCGGCGAGTCCGGCGGACCCGGCAAGTACGCTCGCGAGCACCGCGCCCGCCAGCGGCAATCCGTAAACGACGGCCGCCGCACCGAAGAGCGACGGCCCGTCGAGATACACGTTGACGCCCTGGCCCGCTACCAGGCTCGCGCCCGGCGGGACCGGTACTTCGATGCACCGGTCACGGCGGCGGCCGAGGAGCCCGGCCCCGCAACCGCGCCCCTCGGCACAGCGCGGGCAGCCGCTCCCGCCCGCGACGGCGACAAGTGCGCGCATGCCCCGGGGCGTGTTCTCGAGAGCGCGCACGACGCCCGCGACGCTCACCGGTTCGCCGGCTGTGGTTCTCATTGCCGCTGCATGCCGCGGGCGATGCGCTCGACCGTCACCGCCGGCACTTCGCCGACGGCGGTGATCCGTACGTCGTCCGCGAGTAGACTGTAGGTATTGGAAGCGCCCTGGGTGGAGCGTTCGGCCACCGGCTCACCGGCGTTTTCGGCGATGAACACCGACACGCTCGCGAGCCCATCGCTGTAGAGCAGGTGCATCACCTCGCGGCCGGCGGCCGGGAGGCTTTCGCGCTGGGCGGAGACGAGTTCGAAGCCCGCAGGCAGGTCGTCGTTTTCCCATTCGCTCGCGACGACGGGTGTCACGCTGCGCGCCGGTGGCGCATACCACTTGAAGTTGTCCGTGCTGTAGCTCGGCGCGAGGTCCTTTTCGTCGATCTCCCGGCCGAAGCGGATGTCGGCGAACTTGACCTGGTCGACGGCGCTGCCGTCGCTCGCCACGAGCTCGGTCTGCAGCGGAAAACCCGTGGCCTGGTCGAGCCAGATGCGGTGTTCGTAACGGTACTCGTCGTGCGGCTTGATCGCGAGTTCGACTGCCTTGCGGCCCGCAATGCGGTCTTCGCTCACGATGCGCAGGTCGTATTCGCTGCCGATCTGCGGGTCGCTGCCCGGCAGCGTCGAGAACAGCGTGCTTTTCTCCGTCCAGTTCTCGACCAGCACGGACCTGCGCTCCGGCAGGATGCAATGCACTTCCTTGCCGACGCGCACGATCTCGAGCCCGTTGCCTTCCTGCGCGATCAGTTTCTCGCGGACCACGCCGTCTTCAACCGAGTGAGCGACCTTGAGCGCCTCGGCGCGGCCGTCGGAGATCCTGATGACGGTGCCTTCGTAATCGGTGGTCTGCACGGCGCGCGACATGCGCTGGAGCCACTCCCGCGGGCTCGCGTTGTCGGGCGTTGCGGCGACCGATGCGTTCGCCAGGCCGCAGGCCAGCAGCAGAGCGACGCCCTGTCGCGGCACGACCGTCATTCGGCGATGTCGGGCCCGGCCGTGTCCGGCGCGGTATCGGGGACGGCGTCTGCGTCATCCGCTGCCGGATCCGCGCCCGGCAGGGCGGGCGCTTCCTCGTCCGATTCCTGCGCGAGTCCCTGGCGCAGTTCGATCGACGTGAACCGGGTACGCATGCTGCTGTCGGCCGCTTCCGCCTCGTGCATGAGCCGGTACTGGTCCAGCAGGTTTTCCGGGGCGGGCTGCGTCGAGAACTCGGTCGGCTGCGAGGCCGCGGTCGTCGCCGGGCCGACCGGCGCCTCGGGTGTCCGCTGCAGGCCGAATATCGCCAGCGCGGCGACTGCGGCCGCCGTCGCGAATCCCGCCGCCGGGCGAAGTAACCGCCTGCGTCGGGGCGCCGTTCCCGTATCGGCCGGCTGCGTCTCCTCGACGTCGTGCGACTCCAGGGATCCGATGGCCGCGGCCACGCGATCGCGCAGCGCCTCGATGCCCGGGATCGGTGCCTCGCCGCGCATCGCCCGCCCGATGGCCAGGAACTCGGCGACCTGGCGGCGCATTGCCGGATCCTGGCTCAGCCGCCGCAGGAGGAGCTCCTTCTCGTTTTCCGGCAGCTCACCATCGGCAAAAGCGGACAACTGCATTCGTATGGCTTCATTCATGCTGCACCACGCTCGGGCTACGCCCCGCGATTCGTCCTTCCCGTTACTGCGCCGCGTTCGTCGCGGTTCCTTGCATTCCTTCGCCCGCTTACCCGCGTCGGCAATTCTAGCGAATCAGCGAACCGACCTTCTTGGAAATCGCGTCCCTGGCCCGGAAAATGCGCGATCGCACCGTGCCGACCGGGCATTCCATCGTTTCCGCGATCTCCTCATAACTCATGCCGTCGAGCTCCCGCAGGATGATGGCCGTCCGCAGGTCGTCCGGCAGCGCCTGGATCGCCTGTTCCACGGCCTCCTTCATCTCGCGGCTGATCGTCAACGCCTCCGGCGTATCCGTCTCCTTGAGCCGGGCGTGCAGGTCGTACTGCTCCGGGTCCTGCAGGTCGAGCTCGATGTCCATCGGACGGCGCCGCTGCGCGGCCAGGTGGTTCTTGGCCGTGTTCACCGCGATCCTGTACAGCCAGGTGTAGAACGCGCTGTCCCCGCGAAACCGCGGCAGCGCCCGGTAGGCCTTGATGAAAGCCTCCTGGGTAACGTCAAGCGCCTGCTCCGGATCACGTACGTACCGCATAACCAGGTTGACGATCTTGTGCTGGTACTTGAGCACCAGCATGTCGAACGCGCCCTTGTCACCTTTCTGAACCCGTTTGACGAGCTTGCTGTCGGTCGATTCACTCGACATGCGGGCCTGCCCGTCGCCGGATCCCGCGGCACAGCGGTCCGATGCCGAGATAGACCGGGTCGTGTGCCGAAAGTTCTCCGTTTGTAACCGAGTTTGCCATCGATTTCCTGTGTGCGGACGCGCGACGGCCGCGCCGCCGCCCCGCGCTCCGGGCGCCGGCGGGCCGCAAATTCTATCATGCCGGCAAATGTCGACATATCACCTGAAAACGCCGCCATTGCTCACGATCCTGATCCTGCCGTCGAAGCAGTTCCCCCCAGGGCCGCCGACCCGGAACGGCCACCCGCAGCCAGGCGTAGTTCGCGAGGACGACGCTGCCCGGTGCCAGGTCACCCGCAAGCCGGCCGCCGCCCTGCCCCGTCACCGAAAGCTTGCCGCCGGCGGCCAGCGTGTAGGCCGAACAGTCGCGGTATGCCCGGCGCGCCATCAGGAGTTCGACGCCCACCCACCCGGTCCATGCGACCGCCGCGGGCCAGGCCAGGCCGGCCGCCAGCGGCAGCGTCGCAAGAATCAGGGTCCCTGCGCAAGCGCTCGCGAAGCCGGCGACCAGGACGAACCGGCGCGGGGTTGCGGCCGGGCTAAGCGTCGCCGAGTAACTTGTGGACGATGCGGGCAATGGCGGGCGACTCCGGCGGCTGACGGTACAAGAGGTAGCCCAGGAGTTCCGGGTCGGGAAGCGCCAGAAGCGCCTCGAACGCCGCCTTTTCCCGCGGCGGCGCGTCGGGCCAGGCGTTCTCGAGGTAGCTGAGCAGGAGCACGTCCAGTTCCCGCATACCGCGTCTGCATTGCCAGCGAAGCCTGGAATACGCCATGGCTATTTCAGGCTACGCGACATCGCCACCCCTACGCGCCGGCCTGGCTCGCGGACCGGTGAAGTCAATGCCGGCGCTCGACGAGCATTTTCTTCGTCAGTGCGATCGCGCGGGCCGGGTTCAGACCCTTCGGGCAGGTCTGCGTGCAGTTCAGGATCGTGTGGCAACGGTACAGGCGGAACGGGTCTTCCAGGTCGTCCAGCCGTTCGCCGGTCGCCTCGTCGCGACTGTCGACGAGCCAGCGGTAGGCGGCGAGCAAGGCGGCGGGGCCGAGGTAGCGGTCGCCGTTCCACCAGTAACTCGGGCAGGCCGCTGAGCAGCACGCACAGAGTATGCAGGCCGAGGGCTCGTTGATCTTTTCCTGGTCTTCCTTGCTCTGCAGCCGCTCCCGGTCGGGCGGCGGCGGTGTGCGCGACTGCAACCAGGGTTTGACGGCCGCGTATTGCGCATAGAAGTTCGTGAGGTCCGGGACGAGGTCCTTCACGACCGCCAGGTGCGGCAGCGGGTAGATGCGCACGTCGCCCTTGCTCTCGGCGATGGCGCGCGTGCAGGCGAGCGTGTTGCCGCCGTCGATGTTCATCGCGCAGGATCCGCAGATACCCTCGCGGCACGAGCGGCGGAAGGTCAGCGTCGCGTCGATCTCGTTCTTGACCTTGATGAGTGCGTCGAGAACCATCGGGCCGCAGGTATCGAGATCGACTTCGTAGGTGTCGATGCGCGGGTTCTCGCCGGTGTCGGGATCGTAGCGATAGACGACGAAGCGCCGCACGTTGCCGGCGCCTGCGGCTGCCGGGTAATGCCGGCCCTTCCTGATGCGGGAGTTCTTCGGCAAGGTGAAATCGGCCATTCGCAGCGGTCCTGGGTTACGGCACTAGTAGGTGCGGGCTTTCGGCGGCACCCGCTCGACGTCCGCGGTCAGCGGGTTCTCGTGCACCGGGCGGTATGCGAAGCGCACCGCTGCGTCATCGTCCACCCAGGCGAGCGTGTGCTTCATCCAGTTTGCATCGTCGCGTTCGGGATGGTCCTCGCGCGCGTGGGCACCGCGGCTCTCGGTGCGGTTGGCGGCGGAGGCGATCGTCGCCACGGCGTTCTGCAACAGGTTCTCGAGTTCGAGTGTTTCGATGAGATCGGAATTCCATATAAGCGAGCGGTCCGCCACGCGCACGTCGGCGAACGACCGCCATGTTCGCGCGAGCAGCTGAATGCCCTCATCGAGCGTTTCGCCCGTGCGGAAGACGGCGGCGTGGTTCTGCATCACCTTCTGCATCTCCAGCCGGACGTCGGCCGTAGGACGGCTGCCGTCGGCGTGGCGCAGCCGATCCAGCCGTGCGACGCTGTTCCGTCCGGCGTCCGCCGGCAGCGGCCGGTGGCGCGCCTGAGGCCGCATCGTGCGCGCGATGTGGTGCGCCGCGCCCCGGCCGAACACGACGAGGTCGAGCAACGAGTTGGAACCGAGGCGGTTGGCGCCGTGCACCGATACGCAGGCGGCTTCGCCGACCGCCATGAGCCCCGGCACGACAGTCTCGGGGTCGCCGTCTGCCAGGGTCACGACCTCGCCCTTGTAGTTCGTCGGGATGCCGCCCATGTTGTAATGCACCGTGGGCAGCACCGGAATCGGCTCGCGCGTGACGTCCACGCCGGCGAAGATCCGCGCGGATTCGGCGATGCCGGGCAGGCGCTCCTCGATGACGTCGGGGCCGAGGTGTTCGAGGTGCAGGTGGATATGGTCCCTGTGTTCGCCGACGCCGCGGCCCTCGCGGATTTCGATGGTCATGGAACGGCTGACCACGTCACGCGACGCGAGGTCCTTCGCGTTCGGCGCATAACGCTCCATGAAGCGCTCGCCGTCCGCGTTGGTGAGATAGCCGCCCTCCCCGCGGACGCCCTCGGTGATCAGGCAGCCCGCGCCGTAGATCCCGGTCGGGTGGAACTGCACGAACTCCATGTCCTGCAGCGGCAGGCCCGCGCGCAGGACCATCGCGTTGCCGTCGCCCGTGCAGGTGTGCGCCGACGTGCACGAAAAGTAGGCGCGGCCGTAACCGCCCGTCGCAAGGATGACCTGGTGGCTGCGAAACCGGTGCAGGCGCCCCGTGGCGAGGTCGATCGCGACGACGCCGCGGCAGGCACCGTCCTCGAACATGAGATCGATGGCGAAGTACTCGATGTAGAACTCGGCATCGTGCGCCAGGGATTGCTGGTAGAGCGTGTGCAGCATGGCGTGGCCCGTGCGATCCGCGGCGGCGCAGGTGCGGTGCGCCGCCCCGCCCTCCCCGAACCGGGTCGTCATGCCACCGAACGGGCGCTGGTAGATCCGGCCATCCTCGGTGCGGGAGAACGGCACGCCGTAGTGCTCGAGCTCGATCACGGCGTCCGGCGCTTCCTTGCACATGTATTCGATCGCGTCCTGGTCCCCGAGCCAGTCGGAGCCCTTCACCGTGTCGTACATGTGCCAGCGCCAGTCATCCTCGCCCATGTTGCCGAGCGCCGCGCTGATGCCGCCCTGGGCCGCCACCGTGTGGCTGCGCGTGGGAAACACCTTGGTGATGCACGCGGTGCGAAACCCGGCCTCGGCGAGGCCGAAGGTGGCGCGCAGCCCGGCGCCTCCGGCGCCGACGACGATGACGTCGTAACTGTGGTCGATGAAGTCGTAATCACTCACAGGCGGCCGAGCCCGACGCCGACGATGGCGTATAGCGCCGCCGCCGCGAGGAAGATGTGCACGAAACCCGTGGTGATCAGCAGGCCTGTTTTAAGGAGCGGCGCATGCACGTAGTCCTCGATGACGACCCGGATGCCGAGCCAGGAGTGATAGGCGAGCGTCAGCGTAAGCAGCATGAGCAGCAGGCCGTTCAGCGGATCGCCGATGAAACGCACGACCTCGAGGAACGCGAAACTCTCGAGCGTAAAGATGCGCCAGGTGAACCAGCCGCCGAGCAGGATCAGGGCCACCGCGGACAGGCGCTGATTGATGAAATGTCCGGTGCCCTCGCCCGCGGACCCCAAGCCGAGCACTTTTCCGAGCGGCGTCTGCAGGCTCACGGCGTCAGCCACCACAGCGCTGCCGTGCCGAGGACGGCGAACACCAGCGCGGCCCAGGCCGAGGCGTTCAGCTGCGAAATCGCGAACCCGCGCCCCGTATCCCAGACGAGGTGCCGGACGCCATTCGCGAAGTGCAGGAGAAACGCGAAGGTCCAGCCGACGAGCAGCACGATGCCCGGCGGCGACGCCATTGCCGTGCGGAAATACTGGTACTGCTCCGGCCCCGCGGCCGCATGGACCAGCCACAGCACGTACACGACGAGGCCGAGCGACAGCGCAATGCCGGTGACCCGGTGGAGGATCGACAGCAGCATCGTGATCGGCCAGCGAAAGACCTGCAGGTGAGGCGACAGCGGTCTGCCGGGATTGCTCATGGGCTAATAGGTCTTGGGCTCGTTGGTCGTCGTTTCCGATGGCGGGCGGTGCGCCCGGGCGTATTATCCGTATTCGAGGAATGCATACAAGCGCCGCCGCGACTCAGAAATCGATGCAGCGGCCGCCTTTTTCCCAGTCGCCGTAACGCGTCGGGTCGGGTCCTTCCCTGCCGCCGATCTCCCGGGCGGAACGGGGTGGCAGAGCAGGCTTCATTCGCCCGGCGGGCACGTTATGATGCACGGCCGCCGGCGCGTCGCCGTGGGCTTCGCCGCCGCCGGCCGCGCTCGATGCGACGGCATCGTCCGCAGGGCGGGTGCCGTGTTCGCAACGGTTCTTGTGCCGGTTCACGTGCTGCCTGTCCCTCGAAACTGCCGCAACGGGCGACGGGACGTTCGAGTTTATTACAAATGACGGGGTATCCGCAGAAATGACGACTCCGACAGAGTCGCCGGACGATCCGGCAGGATATGCGCAGATCGTCGTGACCGGCACCGATGCAATTTCGTTCCTGCAGGGGCAGTTGACGAACGACCTCAGGCGGCTCGAGAGCGAGCCGCGCCTGCTCGCGGCCTGGTGCAACCCGAAGGGCAGGGTCATCGCGCTGCTGCGCGTCGCACGGGACGCCGATCGATTGCTGCTCGCGCTGCCGGCGGAACTCGCGGATGCGGTCGTGCGGCGCCTCACGACGTTCCGTTTCCGTGCCAGGGTGGACTTCGCGACGGAGCCGGCGGCGAGCAGGGTGCTGGCCAGCAGCGATGCGGCGGACTTCGATATTGCCGCCTGGCGGCGGGCGAACCTCGAAAACGGCATGGCCGAAATCGCCGTCGCACAGTCGGAGCAATTCACGCCGCACATGCTGAACCTCGACCTGCTGGACGCATTGAGTCTCGACAAGGGCTGCTACACCGGCCAGGAAATCGTCGCCCGCACGCATTACCGCGGTGCGACCAGGCGTCGCACGCTGCGCTTCCGTGCCAGCCGCCCGGTCAGCCCGGGCGATGCGATCTACGCCGGCGCGAACAAGATCGGCGAGGTCGTGAATGCGATCGACGATGCATTGCTCGCGGTCGTCGACCTCGCGGCTGTCGCGTCAGCCGAAAGCGAGCTCTCGTGCGGGGACGCGCGGCTCGTGCGTGAACCGCTGCCGTACTCGTTCGACTAGTCGCCGGCCGGCTATTGTCGGCGAGCTACGGAAATATTTCCGGGCGCATGTGCGGGAACAGGAGCACGTCGCGAATCGAGGCGGAATCCGTCAACAGCATCACCAGCCGGTCGATGCCGACACCGATGCCCGCGGTCGGCGGCATGCCGTATTCGAGGGCGCGGAGGTAATCGTAGTCGTAACCCATGGCTTCGTCGTCTCCCGCATCGCGGTTCACGGCCTGCGCGCGAAAGCGGTCGGCCTGGTCCTCCGGGTCGTTGAGCTCCGAGAAGCCGTTGGCGAGTTCACGGCCGGCAACGAAGAATTCGAAGCGATCGGCAAGGAACGGGTCATCGTCGTTCCGGCGTGACAGCGGCGATACTTCGATGGGATACGCGGTGACGAACGTGGGGTCGCGCAAGTTATGCTCACCGGTCTTCTCGAAGATCTCGATCTGCAGCTTGCCCGTCCCGTAGTTGTCACGCACGGGAATGCCGAGGCGCGCGCAGACGTCGGCCAGGTAATCGCGGTCGCGCAGGCGCGTGCGTTCGAGCGCGGGATTGAACGCCATGATGACCTCCTCTACGGTCATGCGCGCGAACGGCCGGCTGAAATCGAACGTCTCGCCCTGGTAGCGGACGGTCGTGGTGCCGAGGACGGCCTCGGCGAGGCCGCGCAGCAGCGCCTCGAGCATGTCGATGAGGTCGCGGTAATCCGCGTACGCGCGATACAGCTCTAGCATCGTGAACTCGGGATTGTGCTGGGTCGAGACCCCTTCGTTGCGAAAGTTGCGGTTGATCTCGTACACGCGCTCCAGCCCGCCGACCACCAGGCGCTTCAGGTTGAGTTCGGGCGCGACGCGCAGGTACAGGGGCATGTCGAGAGCGTTGTGATGCGTCGCGAACGGGCGTGCCAGGGCGCCGCCCGGCAGCACCTGCATCATCGGCGTTTCGACTTCTAGATAGTCCTGCGAATCGAGGAACGCGCGGATGTACCGGATGATGGCCGAGCGCCTGCGGAAGACCTCCCGGCTCGATTCGTTCACGATCAGGTCGACGTAGCGCTGGCGGTAACGGATCTCCTGGTCCGAGAGACCGTGGAATTTTTCCGGCAGCGGCCGCAGCGACTTCGTGAGCAGGCGCAGCTCGTCGGCGCGGACCGTCAGCTCACCCGTCTTCGTCCGAAACAGCACGCCCCGCGCAGCGACGATGTCGCCTACGTCCCACCTCTTGAACTCGCCATACAGGCCTTCCGGCAACCGGTCGCGCTCGACGTGCACCTGGATCTCGCCCGAGCGATCTCTGAGCTTGATGAAGCTCGCCTTGCCCATGACGCGCTTGGCGAGCATGCGCCCCGCGACGGCGACTTCGACGGCCAGCGACCTAAGCGTTGCATCGTCGTGGCTGCCATACAGATGCACGAGCTCGTCGGCGAGCGCATTGCGGCGAAAATCGTTCGGGTAAGCGTTGCCGGATTCCCGCAGCGCATCGAGCTTGCGCCGTCGTTCGGCGATGAGCTTGTTTTCGTCGTCGTTGGTCGTATCCGTCATGGCGCAACAGTCACAGGCCCTGCTTCAGGCTCGCTTCGATGAACGGGTCGAGGCCGCCGTCCAGCACCGCCTGAGTGTTACCGGTTTCCACGCCGGTGCGCAAATCCTTGATGCGGCTCTGGTCGAGGACGTACGAGCGGATCTGGCTTCCCCAGCCGACGTCCGCCTTGTTGTCCTCGATCGCGGCGGCCGCCGCGTTGCGCTTCTGCAGCTCGAGCTCGTACAGCTTCGCCTTGAGCTGGTTCATCGCCTGCGCCTTGTTCTTGTGCTGCGAGCGGTCGTTCTGACACTGCACGACCGTGTTCGTCGGCAGGTGCGTGATGCGCACTGCGGATTCGGTGCGGTTCACGTGCTGGCCGCCCGCGCCGCTGGCGCGGTACACGTCGATGCGCAGGTCCGACGGATCGATCTCGATGTCGATGTCGTCGTCGATCTCGGGCGAGACGAACACGGACGCAAAGGAGGTGTGGCGCCGGTTGCCGGAGTCGAAGGGGGACTTGCGCACGAGGCGGTGCACCCCGGTTTCCGTGCGTAACCAGCCGTAGGCGTATTCGCCCCGGACGTGCAGGGTCGCGCTCTTGACACCTGCAACCTCGCCGGCGGATGCCTCGATGACGTCGACGTCGAATTCGTGGTCCTCGGCCCAGCGGAGGTACATGCGCAGGAGCATGTTCGCCCAGTCCTGCGCTTCGGTGCCCCCCGCGCCCGCCTGGATGTCGAGGTAGGCGTTGTTCGGGTCCATCTCGCCCGCGAACATGCGCCGGAATTCCAGGCCGGCGAGCGTCGCCTCGAAGCCCGCGAGTTCCTTTGCGACCTCGCCGGCCGTCGCGGCGTCGTCCTCGTCCGCGGCCAGCGCCAGCAGCTCCGCCGCGTCGGCGAGCCCGGTCGAGAGCGTATCGAGCGTCACGACGACCTGTTCGAGCGCCGCGCGTTCGCGACCGAGCCCCTGGGCCCGCTCCGGGTCGTTCCAGACGCCCGGCTGCTCGAGTTCCCGCCGGACCTCCGTCAGGCGCTCCGCTTTGGCGTCGTAGTCAAAGATACCCCCTGAGCGCCGAAGCGCGTTCGTTCAGGTTCTCGATGTCCTGGCGGATGTGATTGATTTCCATTCGGTTCGTTCGTCTGCGGAGCGCCGCCCGGCGCGAAGAACGGGCGATGTTACCATCATCCGTCACGGGCGGGCGCCCTGCCGCCGCGCCGCGGCGTCAGGCCTCGCCGAGGTCGCTGATCTGCTCCACGACGAGTTCCGGGCTTTGAAGGCCGCGATAGTCGTTGATGTCCAGGCGGTAGACGAGCCTCACGCGGCCGCGATATGCGGGGCCTGCCTGGTGGAATGCGATCGCATTCATGTTCGGCCCGCCCGCGGCCGGCCGGACGCGGAGCTTCAGGTGCACCTCTCCGACCGTGCGTTGCTCGACGACATCGAAGTCGCCACTGAACATCGGCTCGGGAAAGCCGGCGCCCCAGGGACCCGCATCGCGCAGCGTCCGGGCGAGGCCGAGCGTGAGCGCCTCGCCCGGTAACGGCCCGTCCGTAACCAGGGCACCGCTGAAGTCCGCGTCCGGATAGAGCGCCCTTAACTGGCGTGCGGCAATGGACGTGAATTCCTCGTAGGCCGACTCCGCGAGCGTGAGCCCCGCGGCCATGGCGTGCCCGCCGAAGCGCTCGATGATGCCCGGCCGAGCCGATGCCACGCTTTCGAGCAGGTCGCGGGCGTGCACGCCGCCCGTGGACCGGACGGAGCCTTTGAGACGGCCGCCCTCCTCGCGTGCGAACGCGACGACCGGCCGGTGCCAGCGGTCTTTCACCCGCGCGGCGACGAGCCCGACGATGCCCTGGTGCCAACTCCGGTCGTAGACGCAGATGCAGGCCGGCAGACGCACGGGGTCCATGTTTTCGACGAACGCGAACGCCTGCTCGCGCATCGTCGTCTCGATGCCGCGGCGCTCGCGGTTGATTGTGTCGAGGGCGGCCGCGTGCCGCAGGGCGGCGGACGGGTCGTCGGTGAGCAGGCATTCGATGCCGATCGACATGTCCTCGAGCCGTCCGGCGGCATTGAGACGCGGCCCCGCCGCAAATCCCAGGTCCGTGCTCACGACCCTCCGCGGCTCCCGGCCGGCCACGGTGAGCAGCGCCGCTATGCCGGCGACCGCGTGCCCGCCGCGGATGCGGCGGATGCCCTGTTCGACCAGGATGCGGTTGTTCGCGTCGAGCGCCACCACGTCGGCGACGGTGCCGAGGGCAACGAGATCGAGGTAGCGGGCCGGCACACGCATCGCGCCCGGCATGCCGCGGCGCTCGAGTTCGCGCCCGAGTGCCGCGAGCACGTAGAACGCCACCCCCACACCGGCCAGGTTCCGGCTCCGGAAGCGGCTGCCCGGCAGGTTCGGGTTGACCATCACGTCGGCGGCCGGCAGTTCGGTGCCGGGCAGGTGATGATCCGTGACGAGGACCGCAATGCCGGCCGCCGACGCCGCGGCGACGCCCGCGATACTCGACACGCCGTTGTCGACGGTGACGATGAGCGTGGGCCGCCGCCCGGCCGCCACGGCGACGATTTCCGGCGACAGTCCATAGCCGTAGACAAACCGGTTCGGCACCAGGTAGTCGACGTCGACGAATCCGAAGTCCCGGAGGCAGCGCAGCATGAGTGCAGTGCTGGTGGCCCCGTCCACGTCGAAATCCCCGACGACGAGGATGCGGCCGTCGCGGTGCGCGAGCAGCAGGTCCACCGCCGCCGCCACGTTCTCGAGGGTCGAGACCGGTGCGAGCCGGGCGAGGCTGTAGTCGAGGTCCTCGGGCGCTTGTACGCCGCGCGCCGCATACACGCGCGCCAGCACGGGATCGAATGCGGCGAGCGCCGCGGGTATTCCCGCAGCGGGGAGCGCACGGGCACGTACAGGTCGTGCGCGGTTCACGGCTCTCCCTGCTCGAGCAGCGGGTGCCGCCGCCGCCAGATGCGCAGCAGGTGCGCGCGCGACACGTTTGCGCGCAACCCGTTCGCGAAACGCAGGACGAGGCGGTCGAGCCGTCCGTGGGCGAGCGCCCGCCGCAGGTCGTCCAGCAGGTCGTCCATAGGCGGGCCGGGCGGTGCGACCGCGACGAAGCCCGACGGCGAATCCTCGAGGCACCTGCCCACGCTGCCCGGCCACCGGGCACAGGTTGCGCCGCGCGCCAGCCAGTAGCCGCGCAACACGGGATCGTCGCCAAAGAGCGGCGGCAGACGCTCGCTGCCGGCCGGCGGCGCTTCGCCGCCTCCCCAGAGCCAGAAGCCGTTCACGGGCGGTTCGCCCGCCGCTGCCCGCTCCTCGTTCACGGGATGTTCGTGCAGCGCCATCTCGATCTCGGAGACGAGCCGTCGCTGGCCCCGTGCGTCGTCGCCTTGCGGCAGGTACGCGTGCGGGCGCTTGCCGTCGAGTGCGGTCGCCGGTACCGCGGCCGTCGCGAACGGTGCCTCGGCCGTGACATAGGCCAGGCTCCCGATACGCAGGAAGCCGAACCCGTCGCCCCCGAGTGCGCTGCCGAGGTGCACCACCAGGCGTTCCAGTTCTGCCGGCGCCAGCTGAGGCAGCGCGTGCAGGCACAGCGTGTCGCGCTGCGGTTCGAGGTACACGGGATCGGCCGCCGCCACCCACGTCGCCGGCCGCTCGCCCGTCTGTCCCCAGAGGCGCAGCGCGCCGAGGCCGCTCTCGGGAATGCGCCGGCCCAGGTCGCGGAGTACGCCGGCGTAAAGCGGCGTCTCCGGCACGTCACGCGCGACGTCGCTTCGGGCAAGCCAGCGGCGGAGCTGCGGCGACGTAAGCCGACCGGCGCCCGGCAACGCGACGACGGCGACCGGATTGTCATATGATGCCTGCACACGGACCCCGCTGACTGATGCGGGCCCAAGCATATCGGAAACGCAGGGCGGGCATGGCCGGGCGGCAATCGAAACCGGCAGCGGCCTTTGCAATGGCAGGCAGGAACCCGGGACATTCATCGTGAAGTTCATGCGCGACACGCCCGGTACCGTGACGATACGTGCCGTCGGAAGCGGCCGGATTCGCATCGGTGACACCGACTGGGACCGGCCCGTCGCGCTCACCGAGAACGCCGTCCTCGGGGAATGGGCGCCGACGCCGATAGACGAACTCAACGCCGAGCACTTCCGTGCGGTCATCGACACCCGGCCGGAGGTGGTCGTGCTCGGCACGGGCGGCAGCAGCCGCTTTGCACCGCGCGAACTCGTGTTTGCATTCGCGCGCCGGTCGATCGGGCTCGAGGTAATGGACTCGGCCGCGGCGGCCCGCACGTTCAACGTGCTCGCAAGCGAGGGCCGCAAGGTTGCGGCGGTGTTGTACCCGCCGGACCCCGACTGATCCGGGCGGCGCGCGCGCCCGCGTCACAGGCGGCCAGGAGCGACGGGCGTCGCTAGTCGAACACGACGTCGCGGGAAATTCCCTGCGCCTCCATCATCCCGCGCAGGTTTTTCAGGGCGTCGATCTGGATCTGCCGCACGCGCTCGCGGGTGACGCCGATCTCGTCGCCAATCTGCTCGAGGGTTGCCCGCCGGCAGCCGTGCAGTCCGAAGCGGCGCTCGACGACCGCGCGCTGCTTGTCGCTCAGCGCATGAACCCAGCGCTCCAGGATCTCGTTCACGAGCGCCGTCTGTGCACAACTCGCCGGCTCGGCGTCCCGTTCGCCGCACAGCCGCTCCACCGGGTCCTCGCCGTCCTCGCCGTTGCCGGAGTGCAGCGTCACCCGATCATGCAGGCCGAGGAGCCGCTCGACATCCGCGACTTCACGGCCGATCGCCGATGCGATGTCGACTGCCGACGGCGGCCGGTCCTGTGCCTGGCGGATGCGGCGTGCAGCGCGCAGGCACGCGTTGATTTCCTTGACGATGTGGATCGGCAGCCGCACCGCACCCGCCTGGTTCATGATCGCGCGTTCGATCGTCTGCCTTATCCACCAGGTCGCGTAGGTGGAAAAGCGGAACCCGCGGTCGGGATCGAACTTCGCAACGGCATGGATGAGTCCCAGGTTGCCTTCCTCGATCAGGTCTAGCAGCGGGAGCCCCCGGTTGAGGTAGCGGCGCGCAATCTTCACGACGAGCCGGAGATTGCTCTCGATCATGCGCCGGCGCGCAGA
Organism: Woeseiaceae bacterium; assembly: GCA_036276805.1. Taxonomy (GTDB): domain Bacteria; phylum Pseudomonadota; class Gammaproteobacteria; order Steroidobacterales; family Woeseiaceae; genus UBA1847. Next base: position 31,310 of record DASUOE010000116.1, read on the forward strand.
CTCGTCGCCGCAGCGCGCGCGGCGCGCCAGGCGCTTCTCCTCGTCGGCACTGAGCAGGGGTGAGGCGCCGATTTCGTTCAGGTACAGTCGCGTTGCGTCATGAGCACCGTTGCCGCCCGGAAGCGGCGAATCGCTGCCGGTGGCCGAGCCATTGTGCTTGTGCACGTCTGCCACGCCGAACTCCTCTCGGGATCGGGCCGTGTGCCCTGGCTGCTGGCAAACCGGGTCGTTGCGACGGTCGCGACGTTCGAACGAGTCGCGTCGTCCGTTAGCGTGCGGGCAGGAACTGTCGCGGATTCACCGGGTTTCCGTTGCGCCGGATTTCAAAATGCAGCCGGGACTTGCGTTCGGGCCCCTCACCCATGGTCGCGATCTGCTGGCCTCTTCTTATCGTCTGGCCTTCTCGAACCAGCAGGCTCGCGTTGTATCCGTAGGCACTGAGGTACGTGTCGTTATGTTTGACGATGATAAGCTGACCGTAACCGATCAGTCCACTGCCCGCGTAGACGACGGTTCCCGCTGCCGCGGCGCGCACCGGCTGCCCCGCCCGCCCGTCGATGAGCACGCCGGTGCCGGTCCCGGGCCGGCCGCCGAACTCGACGTCGATGCGGCCGTCGGTGGGCCACTCGAAACCCGGCGACGGCTGCTCCGGGATGGCAGGCAGGCTCTCTGCGGAGCGTCCGGCGCCCGCCGTCGGCGCACCGCCTGGCGGCGGCAGCCGGATTACCTGTCCGGGATAGATGAGCGAGCCGTCGCCGAGACGGTTCAACCGCGCCAGCTCGTCGACGCTGCGCCCGTAGCGGTCGGCGATCTCGTACAGCGTTTCGCCGCGCTTCACGACGTGCAGCCCGGCGTCCTGCATGTAACGCGGCGACGAGCTGCATCCCGCGAGCATCAGTACCAGCAGCAAGCTTGCGATGCGTACAGGCATGATCGACATAAGCGATGCGTAGCGCCCTTCAGCGCATCATCAGGTATCCGATCGCGAGCGCCGACACGGCCACGATCCCCCAGCCGATGCGCTCGATGTACTCGAGCAGGCGGGCCTCGAGGCGCGGGCCCGCGTACCGCACGATGCCGGCCACGAGGAAGAACCGGGCACCGCGCCCGACCACCGAGGCAATGAAAAAGCCCGGCAGGCCGAGCGTCGCCACGCCCGCGGCGATCGTGAAGACCTTGTAGGGAATGGGTGAGAAGCCGGCGACGAATACGGCCCAGAAGCCATAGCGATCGAACCAGGTGCGCGCGGTGAGGTATGCGCTCCAGTAATGCGATTCGCGCAGCCAGGGCTCGATCGCTTCGAAGAGCAGGTAGCCGATCGCATAGCCGGCGAGGCCCCCGAGCACGGAGAATACCGTGGTGTTCAGCGCGTAGCGCCACGCTTTGTCCGGCGCGGCCATGCACATCGGCGCGAGCATGACGTCGGGCGGGATCGGGAAGAAGGACGACTCGGCGAAGCTCAGCGCGCAGAGATAGCGCTCTGCATGCGGGTGGCGGGACCAGTGCATGACCCGCGCATACAGCGCGCCGAAGACGGCCATCAGCGCCCGGGAACCAGCGGCACGAAGCTCACCGCACCGAGCGACACCTGCTCGAAATGATCCTCGCGCCGCGTGACGGCCGTGAGTTCCTGGCGGCCCTGCGGCCCGACGGGCATGACGAGCCGGCCGCCCGGCGCGAGCTGGTCCAGGAGCTTCTGCGGCAGGAGCGGCGCGGCGGCGGCGACCAGGATGCCGTCGTAGGGCGCGTACTTCGACCATCCTTCCCAACCGTCGCCCGGGCGGAATTGCACGTTGTAGATGTCTAGGTCGCGCAGGCGCTGCCGGGCGCGCTGCAGCAGCTCGCGTATCCGCTCGACCGAGTACACGCGCTTCACGAGCGGCGCGAGCACGGCCGTCTGGTAACCGCAGCCGGTGCCGATCTCGAGCACGGATTCGCCGGCGAAGCCGTCCAGGAGGGCCTCGGTCATCCGCGCGACGACGTAGGGCTGGCTGATCGTCTGGCCGAGCCCGATCGGCAACGCCGTGTCCTCGTAGGCGCGGCTCGCCAGCGCCTCGTCCACGAACAGGTGGCGCGGGACGTTGCGGATCTGTGCAAGCACATGCTCGTTCGCGATGCCGGCAGCGCGCAGGCGCTGCACCAGCCGGTCCCGCGTGCGGGCCGAGGTCATGCCGATGCCGGCGCGGTCGCTCATCCCGAGCTCAGCCAGTCGTGCAGCCCGGGCAGCGCGTCGTGCCGTGTGAGGTCGATCTTGAGCGGCGTAACGGAGACGGCTCCGGCCGCGATCGCGTGGAAATCCGTGCCTTCTCCCGCATCCTGTCCCTGGCCCGCCGGGCCGACCCAGTAGATCGTGCGCCCGTGCGGGTCCGTGGATTGCACGACGGGTTCGGACTTGTGGCGGAATCCGAGCCTCGCCGCGCGTACGCCGGCGAGTTCGTCATACGGGACGTCGGGTACGTTGACGTTCAATATGACTTCCGGCGCGAGCGCCGAGTTTTCGAGCTTGCGGATCATGTCGGTGACGACCCGCGCGGCAGTATCGAAATGTGCAAGCCTGTGACCGACGAGCGACACGGCTATCGTCGGCCAGCCGAGAAAGCGTCCCTCCATCGCTGCCGCGACGGTACCCGAATAGATCACGTCGTCGCCGAGGTTCGCGCCGTGGTTGATGCCGGACACGACGAGATCCGGTTCGTAGTCGAGAAAGCCGGTCAGCGCGAGATGCACGCAGTCGGAGGGTGTGCCGTTTACGGAATAGCGGTTCTCGCCGGTCTGCTTCACGCGCAGCGGCGACGACAGCGTGAGCGAGTTGCTCGCGGCCGAACGGTTCCGGTCGGGTGCGACCACCACCACGTCCGCGACCTCTTCGAGCGCTGCTGAAAGAACGTTTATTCCGGTGGCCAGGTACCCGTCGTCGTTACTTACGAGGATTCTCATCAACTTCGGGTCACGGGCGACGTGCGCTTGGCGTTACGGGAAGGCGCTCACTATACTCGAACCCACCCTGTCCCGCATCGAACCGGAGCCGGTCTTGAGAGACGAGGACCGCGAAATCTTCCGCCGCGCCATGGCGGGCGCCCGGCGCCTGCAGACGGATCCGCGCGTGCCGCCCGGGCGGCAGCGGCCGCGCCCGGCGGTGCGCTTTGCAAGTGCCGATGCCGATGCGGCACTCGCCGCAAGCCTCGATCTCGATTCCGACGACATCGTGACGCTCAGCGGCGAAGCGCTCTGTTTCAGGCGCCCGTCGGTCGGCAAGCGGACGATGCGCAGGCTCTCGCGCGGCAGCTTCGCCGTGGAGGCGGAGCTCGACCTGCACGGCCTCACCGTAACCGACGCGAAAGCGGAACTCGCCCTGTTCATCGACGAGGCCCGACGGGCGGGCAAGCGCTGCGTGCGTGTCGTACACGGCAAGGGTCGCGGCTCCGGCCAGCGCGGCGCCGTACTGAAGCCGAACGTGGACCGCTGGCTGCGGCGGCTGGACGGCGTCCTTGCATTCGTCTCGACCCGCCAGGTGCATGGCGGCACCGGCGCCGTGTACGTCCTGCTCAAGGCGAGCTGACGCCGGCACCCCTGGCGTCTCCCTGGCGAAAGCTCACGATCTCCCGCAGCACGCTGGTTGCAAAGGCCCCGGGCGGCAGCCGGAACTCGAACACGAGCGCGTCATCGACGAGGCCGAGCTTCGCGTCGTCGAGCCGGACGCGCAGGGGCCGGTGACCCGCGGCGACGCGCAGCCGCCCGAGCCCGGTCGCAAGCGTTGCATCCGTCGCCACCGCGGTCTTTTCGAGCGCGGCGACGGCACCGTGGCCGAGCGGCGCACCCTCGCCCCACAGGCTGCCCGTCGGGTGCAGGTCGAGGCGCGCGCAGCGGTCCTCGAGCTCCGCCGTGAGCGCATCAGCCGTGAACACGCTCCCGCTGCCGTCGAGGTTCACGCGCTCGCCCGGCAGCAGCCGGTTCCAGCTGCCGCTCGCGACCCGCTCCGCGAGTATCCGGTTGAAGAGCAGGGAGCGCGCCGCCGACAGTGCGAGGCTCCGGTCCTCCCGGCGCAGGCGGCGCCCGGCGAACAGGTCGAGTGCGAGGCGGACCGTCGTGCCGTCATGGCCGAAGCGCTGCGGCCCGAAATAGTTCGGCACGCCCGTGGCCGCCAGCGTCGACCAGCGGGCGGCGACGGGCCCGGCGATCGCGGCCGCGTCCCTGCAACGCGCGACGATCCGGAAGCGGTTCGCGGCGTGGCTGCCGCGCCTGAGCTTGCGGTGGTGGCGGGCCACTTCGAGCAGGTGCACGCCTTCGGCCTCGAAGTCGCCCCAGTCGGTGCCCGCGCCGGTCGGGCGTCGCACACTGAAATACTGGGTCGCCACCGCCAACCTGTCCTTGAGCCCGCTGTAGCCGACATCGCGAACGGCCACGCCCGCATGCCGCGCCAGCTGCCGCGCAACCCACTCCGTATTCGCATTCGTCTTCCGGACGTGCAGCAGGTCGTGCTCGCCCTCGCCACTGGCTGCGAAGCCGAGTTCCTCGGTGACGCGAAAGTCCTCGGGCGCCGCTCTGAGTTGGACGTCCGCCAGCGGAGCGCCATGCGCGCGCGGCCAGTCCGGCAGCGCGAACGGTGCGCTCGCCATGGGTCAGCGACGCGATTCTTCGGTGGACACGACCTGGTAGAAGGTCTCCCCCGGGCCGATCAGGCCGAGGTCGGTGCGGGCGCGCTCTTCCGCCGCCTCGCGGCCTTCCTTCAGGTTGACGACCTCGGCATCGAGTGCGTCGTTGCGGGCACTGAGCTCGGCATTCAGCGCGTGTTGCTCCGCAACGGCCGCACGCAGTTTGAGCGTCTTGCGGTAGCCGTCGTCGGCGAGGAAGAGTTCCGCGAGCAGCGCCGCGGCGGCACAGGCGAGCAGGACGAGCATCATGCGTAGGAACGTCAAGCCGCTTCCCCCGTTCTTTCTGCCGCGTCGACTCTCAGGTCACCCGGACCGAGAGGGCCGCCCGCCCGGCGTACCGGGCCCTGCTTCCCAGCGCCTCCTCGATTCGCAGGAGCTGGTTGTACTTCGCGATGCGATCGGATCGCGACAGCGACCCGGTCTTGATCTGGGTCGCCTCGGTGCCGACGGCGATGTCCGCAATCGTCGCATCCGAGGTCTCCCCGGACCGGTGCGATATGACCGCGGAGTAACCCGCGCCGACGGCCATAGTAATCGCATCAAGAGTTTCCGATAAGGTACCGATCTGGTTCGGCTTTATCAATATGGAGTTGGCGATATTTTCATCGATGCCGCGGCGGAGTATCGACGTGTTCGTCACGAAGAGGTCGTCGCCGACGAGCTGCACCCGCTCGCCCAGCCGCTCGGTGAGGAGCCGCCAGCCGTCCCAGTCGCTTTCGTTCATGCCGTCTTCGATCGTGACGATGGGGTAGCCGTCGACCAGGTCCGCGAGGTAGTCGGTGAAGCCGGCCGCGTCGAAGCGGCGCCTTTCGGAGGCGAGTTCGTACGTGCCGTCGCTGTAGAACTCCGAGCTCGCAACGTCGAGCCCGAGCAGGATGTCGCGGCCGGCGGCGAAACCGGCTTTTTCGATGGCCGTCATGATGGTGTCGAGGGCGGCCTGGTTCGACGGCAGGTCGGGCGCGAACCCGCCTTCGTCCCCAACCGCGGTATTGAGGCCGCGCGATTTCAGGACGGCTTTCAGTGCGTGGAACACTTCGGCTCCCTGCCGCAGCGCCTCGCCGAAGCTCGGCGCCGCCACGGGCAGGATCATGAACTCCTGGATGTCGACGTTGTTGTCCGCATGGGCACCGCCGTTGATGATGTTCATCATGGGCAGCGGCAGCGTGGTATTCGCGCCGAGGAACGCGTACAGCGGCGTGTTCGCCGCGGCCGCCGTTGCTTTCGCGACGGCCAGCGACACCGCAAGGAGCGCATTTGCGCCGAGTCGTGACTTGTTCTCCGTGCCGTCCTGCGCGATCAGGCAGTCGTCGAGTTCCCGCTGGTCCTCGAACTCGGTGGCCGTCAGCGCCGTTCGGATCTCGCCGTTCACGTTGCCCACTGCCTGCCTCACGCCCTTGCCCAGGTAGCGCGACCGGTCGCCGTCACGGAGCTCGACCGCCTCGCGGGTCCCGGTCGACGCGCCCGACGGTACGGCGGCGCGCCCGAAACTGCCGTCGGCCAGCGTGACGTCGGCCTCGACGGTCGGGTTGCCGCGCGAGTCGAGAATTTCCCGGCCGCGAATGTCGCTGATCCTGATCATGAGGTCTCCGTGAGTGGGACGGTGCTGGACTGTTGTACGCCGGGGCCTCAGAGGCCGAACTCGGCTTCGAGGTAGGCGCGGGACTTCACGCTGCGGTCGATCTCGACCAGGGTTTCGAGCAGCTCGCCGAGATGCGCGAGCGGCATGGCGTTCGGGCCGTCGCTCAGTGCTTCTTCCGGCCGCGGGTGCGTTTCCATGAACAGGCCCGCGATGCCGGCGGCCGTCGCCGCCCGGGCCAGGACCGGGATGAACTCGCGCTGGCCGCCGGAAGCGCTGCCCTTGCCGCCCGGCAACTGCACGGAGTGCGTGGCGTCGAACACGACCGGGCAGCCGGTACCGCGCATCACGGCGAGGCTGCGCATGTCGGCCACGAGGTTGTTGTAGCCGAATGAGAAGCCGCGTTCGCAGACGAGGATCTGCTCGTTGCCGGTCGATTTCGCCTTGTCCACCACGTTCTGCATTTCCCATGGGGACAGGAACTGCCCCTTCTTGATGTTCACCGCCTTCCTGGTCGCGGCGACGCGCAGGATGAAGTTCGTCTGCCGGCACAGGAACGCGGGCGTCTGCAGGACGTCGACGACCTCCGCCACCTCGTCCATCGGCGTATCCTCGTGCACGTCGGTCAGCACGGGCACGCCGATTTGTCGCCGAACTTCAGCGAGCACGCGCAACCCCTCCTCCATGCCCGGCCCACGGAAACTCGCGCGCGAGCTGCGGTTCGCCTTGTCGAAGGAGGACTTGTAGATGAGCGGCACGCCGAGCCTGTCGCACAGGTCCTTGAGCGTGCCGGCCACGTCGAGGGCGAGCGCCTCGGACTCGATGACGCAGGTGCCGGCGATCAGGAAGACCGGCCGGTGGTTGCCGACCTCGTATCCGGCAAGCTTCATGCCTGGGCGACCTGCGGCAGCTCGCCGGCCCGATGCTGGCGGGCCGCGCGGATGAATCCCGTGAACAGGGGATGGCCGTCGCGCGGATTCGAGGTGAACTCCGGGTGGAACTGGCTCGCGAGGAACCACGGATGCGCCGGGATCTCCACCATCTCGACCAGGTCGTCGACCGACAGGCCGGAAAACCTCAAGCCCGCCTTCTCGAGAACTGCCCGATAATGGTTGTTAACCTCGTAGCGATGCCGGTGCCGTTCGCGAATGACGTTGCGCCCGTACACCGACGCCGCCAGCGAGCCTTTCGCGAGCCGGACTTCCTGTGCGCCGAGGCGCATCGTGCCGCCGAGATTCGAATGCTCGTCGCGCTCCTCGATGCCGCCGCTCGCGGTCTGCCATTCCGTGATGAGGCCGATCACCGGATGGGGCGTCTTGCGGTTGAATTCCGTGCTCATGGCGCCTTCGAGGCCGGCCAGGTGCCGGGCCACCTCGATCACCGCAACCTGCATGCCGAGACAGATACCGAGATACGGGATGCCGCCTTCGCGCGCGAAGCGGACCGCCTCGACCTTGCCCTCGATGCCGCGGTCGCCGAAGCCGCCGGGCACGACGATCCCGTCCATTCTCGCCAGGCATTCGACGCCGTCGCGCTCGATGTCCTGCGCTTCCATGTAATGGATGTTGACGCGCGTGCGCGTGTGGATGCCGCCGTGCAGCAGTGCCTCGGACAGGGATATGTACGAGTCCCGCAGGTCGACGTACTTGCCGACCATCGCGACGTTCACTTCCCCGGTGGGGTGCCGCTTCGCATCCACGATGGACTGCCACTCGGCCAGGTCCGCCGGCGGCGCATCGAGTTTAAGCTGGCGCACGACGATGTCGTCGAGGCCCTGTCCGTGCAGGATGCCGGGAATCTTGTACAGGTCGTCGGCGTCATACGCAGAGATGACGGCTTCCTCGCGCACGTTCGTGAACAGCGCGATCTTCTTGCGCTGCTCGGCCGGCAGCGGCTGTTCGGAGCGGCAGACCAGGATGTCGGGCTGTATGCCGATCGAGCGCAGCTCCTTGACCGAATGCTGCGTGGGTTTCGTCTTGATCTCTGAAGAGGTGGCGATGTACGGCACCAGCGTCAGGTGCACGTACACGACGCGATCGTGGCCCATGTTGACGCCCATCTGGCGAATTGCCTCGAGGAACGGCAGGGACTCGATGTCGCCGACCGTACCGCCGATCTCGACGAGACAGATGTCGGCATCGCCGGCGCCCCGCGCCACGGAATCGCGGATTTCGTCCGTGACGTGCGGGATGACCTGGACGGTGGCGCCCAGGTAGTCGCCGCGGCGCTCCTTGGCGATCACCGACTCGTAGATGCGCCCGGCGGTGAAATTGCTGTTCCGACCCGTCGTGGTGCGCACGAAACGCTCGTAATGCCCGAGATCGAGGTCGGTTTCCGTGCCGTCGTCGGTGACGAACACCTCACCGTGCTGAAACGGGCTCATCGTGCCAGGATCGACGTTCAGGTAGGGGTCGAGCTTGATCATGCTGACCGAGAGCCCGCGCGCCTCGAGCAGCGCGCCCAGGCACGCGGAGGTGATGCCCTTGCCCAGGGACGACACCACGCCGCCGGTAATGAATACATACGATGTCATTTGCGCTCTCGGTCGGCGTCGCCTGAAACGAGAAAGGGCTGGAAGAAAAGCACTTGCGTGGTGCTCTTTTCCAACCCTTCTTAAGCCCTGCCGTCGTTGGATAAAAGACGGTACTAGACGTTAGCAGATCGACCCGCCGCAGACAATCACGCTGGCGCAACATACGCGGGCGCGTGCCGCCAGCGGACGACGTAGCCCGGCGCCGCCACCGCGTCCGCGGCGACCCAGAGGTCCGCGACGGCGACGAGCGTCTCGCCCGCGTACAGGAGCGGCAACGCGTCGCGGTGCCACGGCAGCACGTTGCGTTCCTGCAGAAGTTTCTTGAGTTTGCGCGTATGTGCATGACCACGCGGTCTAATTTCCTCACCACCGTGCCGCGTCCGCAGCACCAGGCCGGGCCCGGCGAGCGCGGGATCGATGCCGCCCTCAACGCTCCGTTCGAGCGCGAGTTCGCCCCGGCCAACGCCGAGCGCCAGCGGCACATCCGGCGTGAGCACGCGACCCTCGAAGTCCGGTTCCGCGTCGGGCGGCAGGAGATAGACGTGATCGCGGAAGCGCCGGCACTGTGCTCCCGGCCAGCGGACGAGAGGATTCGCGTCGTCGCGCGCTTCGAGCAGCGTGTCCTGCAGGGTCGCAAGCCGCGTCGCCGGGATCGGCGGCAGCCCGGCCTGGTGCACGCCACGCCGCAGCAGGTTGGCCGCGCGCGGGCGCGAGAGTGCGGCGAGCGCGGCGACCGGCAGGCGCAATCCGCCGCCCGGCAGCGCGCCGCCGGTCGCGTGCGCGCCGAGATCCGCATCCGCGAGTTCCTGTAGCAGGGTCGTGCTTTCGCCGGCCAGGAAGGCACTGCGCGCGAGCCGCCCGGCGGCGTCCGGCCACCGCGAGGCGAGCAGCGGGAGTATCCGCGTACGCAGGTAATTCCGGTCGTAGGCTTCGTCGGCGTTGCTCGGGTCGTCATTCCACTCGAGTCCCGCCGCGGCCGCGTAGCGGGCGAGTTCGCTCCGGGTCGTGCCGAGGAGCGGGCGTGCCAGGTAACCCGGGCCGAACGGCCGGATGCGCGGCATCCCGGCAAGGCCGGCCGGGCCGCTGCCCCGAAGGAGATTCAGGAGCAGCGTCTCCGCCTGGTCGTCCTCGTGGTGCGCCGAGAGCAGCCAGTCGCCGGCGGACATCGCGGCCGCGAGCGCGGCATAGCGCGCCTCGCGCGCGGCAGCTTCCGGGCCCCCGCCGGCACCGACCTCGACCGCGACGATGCGACATTCGACGCCGAGTGCGGCCGCGAAGCGCATCGCGTCCGCGGCCCAGCGCGGCGCGTGCGGGTGCAATCCGTGATCGACGTGCACGGCCGCGAGCGGCACGCCGTGTTCATCGCGCGACGCCGCCAGCGCATGCAAGAGTACGGTCGAATCGAGGCCGCCGCTCAATGCGACGACATAGCGTGCCGGCGCGGCCGCGCGCCGTTCGAGTGAGCGCAGGACCTCGACGAGCGCCGTTCCGTTCACGCTTCCTTGAACTGGCCGAAGCCCGCCAGGCGCCGCTGCCGGGATTCGAGCAGCTGCTCGACGGACAGTTCCTCGAGTACGTCGAGTTCCCTGGTGATCGCGTTCTTGAGAACGTCCGCCATGGCGGCCGGGTTGCGGTGCGCGCCGCCGAGCGGCTCCTCGAGGACCTGGTCGACGAGGCCGAACTTCTCCAGGCTGTCGGCCGTGATGCGCATGGCCTCCGCGGCCTCCTTCGCCTTGTCGGCGCTCTTCCAGAGAATCGACGCGCAGCCTTCCGGCGAAATTACCGAGTAGACGCTGTACTGCAGCATGAGCAGCCGGTCCGAGACGCCGATAGCGAGCGCGCCGCCCGAGCCGCCCTCGCCGATCACCACGCTCACGATCGGCGTCTCGAGCGCGGCCATGAGGTAGAGGCTCGTCGCGATCGCCTCGCTCTGGCCGCGTTCCTCCGCACCGACACCCGGATAGGCGCCGGTCGTATCGATGAGCGTCACGACCGGCAGGCCGAACTTCGCCGCCAGGCGCATGAGGCGCTGGGCCTTGCGATAGCCCTCGGGCTTCGGCATGCCGTAGTTGCGGCGCACGCGCTCCTTCGTATCGCGGCCTTTCTGGTGACCGATGATCATGACGGGCCGGCCGTCGATGCGCGCGACGCCGCCGACGATCGCCGGGTCGTCGGCGTACATGCGATCGCCGTGCAGTTCCTGGAAGTCGGGCGCGATGTATTCGAGATAGTCGAGCGTGTACGGCCGGCTCGGGTGCCGCGCCACCTGCGCGATCTGCCAGGCCGAGAGCTTCGAGAAGATGCTCCGGGTCAGCGACTCGCTCTTGCTTTTCAGCCGCGCGACTTCCTCGTTGATGTTGACTTCCGAGTCGTCACCGACGAAGCGCAATTCGTCGATCTTAGCCTCGAGCTCGGCGATCGGCTGCTCGAAATCAAGGAATTTCAGGTCCATGGGAGCCAGGGTGGGTGCCAGCAGCCGACCTTACATTATTTCCCGGCCCGGTGCGTAGACCAGGCGGACGTTGTTCGCCCCGAGCAGCTCGGCGAGCTTGTCGCGCAGATCCCGGCTGGGCCGCACGGCCCACTCGGGGCCGAGATTCAACCGCGCAGCGGCCGAATCGCCGTAATACTGGACGGCGACCTCGCAATTGCCCTCGCGATGCGGCAGCAGCACGTCGTGCAGTCGCGTGAGGAGCGCTTCGCCGTGGCCGTTCGGTGCGAGGCGCAGCAGCATGCCCTGGGCGCGGCTTTCGATCACGCGGTCGATGTGCAGGACGTTGCGCGCATTCACCGCCCACGCACCGAGGAAGTCGTCGTAACGCAGAGCACCGGTGACCACGACGATCTCGTCCTTCACGAGCAGGTGACGGAATTCCTGGAACGCCTCGTTGAACAGGCTGACTTCCATCCGGCCCGTATCGTCATCGAGGATCACGCTAACCCGGTTGCCCCGCTTGCGCACGTCGACGATGAGCCCGGCCACGGTGACTTCCCGGCGCGCGCCGCCATACTGCCGCTCGCCGTCCGCCCGCACGGGCGGCGGTTCGTTGGCGAGGTCGGCGAGGCGCCCGTCGACGAAATACCTGGCATCCGCGCTGACGGCGTGGAAGGGATGGCCCGTGAGGTACAGGCCCAGGGCCTCCTTCTCGTTGGCAAGGCGCGTGCGCTGCTGCCATTCGCCGAGTTCGCGCGGGGCGCGGGTTTCGGCGGGCGCCGCGGCGGCGACATCGAGGCCGAACATGTCGTTCTGGCCGGCGGCGCGGGCCCGGGCGTGCTGGTCCGCGCTCTGCAGCGCCTCGGGGAGCTCGTGCATCAGGCTGCGCCGCGTCAGCCCGAAGTCGTCCATCGCGCCGGACTTGATCATGGCCTCGATCGCGCGCCGGGTGATCTTCTCGTGGTCGATGCGCCGGCAGAACTCCGCAAGGCTGTTAAAGGGCCCCTGCCGCTCCCGTTCCGCGATCAGCGCTTCGACGACGCTTCGCCCGACACCCTTGATCGCCCCCAGTCCGTACAGGATCGAGCGCTCGTTCGCGACGCTGAAATGGTGGCCGGACCGGTTCACGCTCGGCGGTTCGAGCGTGAGCCCGAGCTGCCGGCAATCGTCCTTCAGGGTCACGAGCCGGTCGGTATTGTCGAGGTCCGCGCTCATGACCGCGGCCATATACGCCGCCGGATAGTGCGCCTTCAGGAACGCCGTCTGGTAGGACAGGACCGCGTAGGCCGCCGAGTGCGACTTGTTGAAGCCGTAGCCGGCGAAGAACTCGAGCAACGCGAAGATGCGCTCGGCGTCCTCGCGCGCGACGCCTTCCTTGAGCGCGCCGTCCACGAAGGTGGACTTCTGCTTGGCCATCTCCTCGGCCTTCTTCTTGCCCATGGCGCGCCGCAGCAGATCCGCGCCGCCCAACGTATAGCCGGCGAGCTCGCGCGCAATCTGCATGACCTGTTCCTGATAAAGGATGATGCCG
>DASUOE010000117.1:0-4222 GCA_036276805.1 Woeseiaceae bacterium
TGTCAGGGGTGAAGCTGCAAGTGGCATGCCAACCTGGAATGGCCCCGGCGATACGGTCTCGCGGCGGAACTCGATTCGCCGCAGGGCGAAAAAATTACCTCGGAAGGCAAATATTTCCCGACCGCGCCTGGGTACGCGCCCGGTAACGGGTGCGGGCCGCAGGGTGCGGGCCGCAGGGTGCGGGCCGCAGGCTGCGGGCGTGAACGAACTTCGCATTCGCGCCCGGGCGGAGATGGCATGGCCTGTGCATGGGCAACCGCAACTGCGGGGCGGCGCCTTCGGTCGGCCTCGCGGTTTACGCATTCAGCATTCACCGCACATCACGCGCGCATCACGCAACAACAGGAGCAACGACTTCATGCTGACTTGGGCAGTGACCTTTCTCGTACTCGCAATCATCGCCGGCCTGCTCGGCTTCACCGGCATCGCGGGCACCGCGGCCAGCATCGCCAAGATACTCTTCGTCGTCTTCCTCGTACTGCTCGTGGTGAGTGCCGTCTTCGGGGCGCTCCGCGGCCGGCCGCCGGTCTAGGCACTGCGTCAAGGGACGCCGCTCCGGGGACGCGTACGGGCTTGCCGGCCTGCCCTAGCCCGTGACGGCAGGCGTATGCGCGGGCCCCGCAGACGGGCCGGCCAGCACGAAAGCGCCCTCTTCCGCACCGCTCACCCGGGCGCGAAACACCCCGAACAGTTCGCGGCCCATGCCGGAGTGGCTGCGCGCGAGGTCGAAGTCGGGCCGGGGTCGGGCCGCGAGGTCGGCGGCGACGGACAGCACGCCGGCGTCGGCATCGATGGTGACCAGGTCGCCGTCGCGAATCCTGCCGATCATCCCGCCGTGCACTGCTTCCGGTGTCACCTGGATCGCGGCCAGCACCGAGCCCGACGCACCGGACATGCGGCCGTCGGTGAGCAACGCGACACGGTGACCGCGGCTTTGCAGGACACCGAGGTACGGCGTCAGCCTGTGCAGTTCCGGCATGCCGATGGCGCCCGGCCCCTGTGCCGGCAGGACCGCCACGACGTCGTGCTCGAGTTCTCCGTCGTTGAAGGCCACGGTCAGATCCTCCTGCGAGAGGAAGACGCGCGCGGGGGCGGTGATCGCGCAGCGATCGTCCGCGACCGCCGACGTCTTGACGATCGCGCGGCCGATGTTGCCGTCCACGACACGCAGGCCGCCCTCGTTGTCGAACGGGTCGGCGAACGGCCGCAGGATCGCGGCATCGAGGGACTGCGCGGCTGAGGGGTGGAACGTCAGTTTCCCGTCCGCGATACGGGGCTCCTGGCAAAAGTGCCGCAGGCCGGGCCCGAGGATCGTGTGCACGTCCTCGTGCAGGATGCCGCCATCCAGGAGTTCGCGGATCATGAAGCCCAGGCCGCCAGCCGCGTGAAAGTGATTGACGTCGGCCGTGCCGTTCGGGTAGACGCGCGCCAGCAGCGGCACGACGGCGGAGAGCTCCGCGAAATCGTCCCAGTCGATCACTATGCCGGCGGTGCGTGCGATCGCCACGAGGTGCATCGTGTGATTCGTCGAGCCGCCGGTGGCGAGCAGCCCCGCGATGCCGTTCACGATGGCCTTCTCGTCGACGATGTCCGCGATCGGCACGTAACGGTCACCGAGGCTCGTGATGGAGAGCGCGGTGCGCACGGCTGCGCCGGTCAGCAGGTCGCGCAGCGCGGTACCGGGGTTCACGAACGAGCCGCCGGGCAGCTGCAGGCCCATGAACTCCATGAGCATCTGGTTACTGTTGGCCGTGCCGTAGAACGTGCAGGTGCCGGCCGCGTGGTAGGACGCGGCTTCGGCCGCGAGCAACTCGTCCCGGCCCACCCGTCCGGCGGCGTATTCCTCGCGTACGCGAGCCTTCTCCTTGTTGGAAAGGCCGCTCACCATGGGACCTGCGGGTACGAAGACGACCGGCAGGTGGCCGAACGCGAGCGCGCCGATCATGAGGCCCGGTACGATCTTGTCGCAAATGCCGAGGCACAGGACGGCATCGAACATGTTGTGCGAGAGCGCGACCGCGGTCGACAGCGCGATGACGTCACGGCTGAACAGCGACAGGTCCATGCCGTCCTGCCCCTGCGTCACGCCGTCGCACATGGCGGGCACGCCGCCGGCGACCTGCGCGACCGCCCCCTGCTCGAGCGCGACCCGCTTGATGAGATCGGGATAGGTTCCGTAGGGCTGGTGCGCGCTCAGCATGTCGTTGTAGGCGGAGACGATCCCCAGGTTGGGAACGGCGGCGGCGGCGAGCGCCTGCTTGTCGCTGCCCGAGCAGGCCGCCATGGCATGGGCGAGATTGCTGCACGACAGCGACGTGCGCGGCGGACGCGCGCCTCGTGCGCGCAGTACCCTGTCGAGGTATTCGCCGCGCAGGGACGCGCTGCGGCGCCGGATACGGTCGGTGACTTTCGAGACGGTCTTGTGCATGGAGAATCCTTTTTCAGCCTATTCGGCCCAGTAGACGTGCACGGGCGTCTGCCGCTGTGCGAACAGCGCCGCGGCCGGCAGGCTGTCATCGCCGGCGGCGGCGGACGCGCAGACCTCGCGCTTGTCGTTGCCGAAGATGAGCAGCAGCACGGCGTTCGTGCTGAGCAGCGCCGGCAGCGTCATGGTGATGCGCGCGTGCGGGCTCGCGGCCGTCGTCACCGGCAGGAACGACCGGCCGCTCGCGGGGTCGAGCCCGAGCGCGAGATTGTCGGCGTCCGGGAACAGGGAGGCGAAGTGACCGTCGCTGCCCATGCCGAGGAGCGTGCACGCAAAGGGATGCGGCAGCACGGACCACGCGGCATCGAGCTCGGTGCAGCGCTCCGCCGGGCTCGAGCCCCCGGCGAACACGGGCAGCAGCGATGCCGCGGCCGCCCTGCCGCGGAGGAGGTGCGCACGGATGAGACGCTCGTTGCTGTCCGGATGCGCCGGCGGGAGCCAGCGTTCGTCGCTCAGAACTACCCGAATCCGCGACCACTCCAGTTCGGCGTTGGACAGCTGCTCGAAGCAGCGCACCGGCGTGCTGCCGCCGCTGACGACGATAGCCGCGTCGCCCTCCGCGGCCAGCCGGTCGCGGAGCCGACCGGCGATGAACTTCGCCGCTGCCCGCGACGCCTCGTCCCTGCTGGCAAAGACGGACTCCATCAGCTCTCCGGCTGCCAGGCGCGGCCGTCGCGGTCGAGCAAAAGGGAAGACGACGTCGGGCCCCAGGAGCCGGCCACGTAGGCTTCCACTTTTTGCGGGTGTTCGGCCCAGCCGGCGATGATGCTGTCCACCCACTCCCAGGCCGCTTCGACTTCGTCGCGCCGCATGAACAGCGCGGGGTTGCCACGCAGCACTTCCATCAGGAGACGCTCGTACGCGTCGGGGTAGCGAAGGCCGAATGTCTCCTCGAAACTCAGGTCGAGGGACACCGGCCGCAGGTCGAAGCCGCCGGGCCCCGGCTCCTTCGCCATGACGAACAGCTTCACGCCTTCGTCCGGCTGCAGCTTGATCGAGAGCCGGTTCGGTGCAACGTTGTACTGTTGCTCGGGAAATATCGAGTGCGGAACGTCCTCGAACTGGATGACGATTTCCGAATGCTTCGCCTTCAGCCGCTTGCCGGTGCGCAGGTAGAACGGCACGTTCGACCATCGCCAGTTCTCGATCTCGGCCTTGATTGCTACGAAGGTTTCCGTGCTGCTGTCGGGCCCGCCGAGTTCGTCGCGATACCCCGGCACCGCCTTGCCGTGAATGGCGCCCTCGGCGTACTGGCCGCGCACGGTCTGGCGGCGCACGGCCTCGCCTGCTATCGGCTTCAGCGCCCGCAGCACCTTGATTTTCTCGTCACGGACGGCTTCCTGGTCGAGGCTCGACGGCGCCTCGATGGCGGTGAGGCACACGAGCTGCAGCAGGTGATTCTGCACCATGTCCCTGAGCGCGCCGATGCGGTCGTAGAACTCCACGCGATTTCCCACGCCCAGATCCTCCGCAACGGTGATCTGCACGTGGTCGATCGTGCCGCGGCGCCACAGCGGCTCGAACAGCGAATTGCCGAACCGCAATGCGAGCAGGTTCTGCACGGTCTCCTTGCCGAGGTAGTGATCTATGCGGAAAATCTGGCTCTCGTTGAAGCACGCGCCGACCTGCTCGTTGATCTGCCAGGCCGAGGCGTAGTCCGTTCCGACGGGCTTCTCGAGGACGATGCGGCTTGCCGGCGTGATCAATGAATTGGCGCGCAGCCCTTCGGCGATCGAG
>DASUOE010000118.1:0-8162 GCA_036276805.1 Woeseiaceae bacterium
GGTCACGGGCCTCACCGGCAACCTGCGCTACGCGCGCGGCAGCGGCAGCGCCGGCAGCGAGAGCTTCCGGGTGATGCCGCAAACCCGCCCGCGCATCCGCGCGACGAACCCGCGGCCCGCGGTCCCGACGGTAGCGGGCGACCTGCGCATCGCGGCATTGAACGTTCTCAATTACTTTTCGGTCGTCGACACTGGTTCGCCCCGCTGCGGGCCGCGCGGCCGTGACGGGTGCCGCGGCGCCGACAGCGAGGAAGAGCGCCGCCGGCAGCTCGCGAAGATCGCGGCGACGCTCGCGGCGCTCGATGCCGATGTCGTCGCGCTGGTCGAACTCGAGAATGACGCCCGCGATTCGCTGGCCGACATCGCGGCGGCGGCCAACCGCGACCTTAAGCGCCGCTCGCCGCAGGCGCCGCAATACGATTTCGTCGCCACGGGGACGTTTGGCGGGGACGCCATCAAGACAGGGCTCCTGTACCGGCCGGCGACGGTGACGCCGGACGGGCCGCACGCGCTGCTCGACGCCCGCGTCGATCCGCGCTTCGACGACCGGCGCCATCGGCCGGTGCTGGCGCAGGCGTTCGTGCACCGGCAATCCGCCGAACGGCTGACGGTCGCGGTCACTCACCTGAAGTCGAAAGGCACGGCGTGCGACGACGACGGCGATCGTAACTCGGGCGACGGGCAGGGCAACTGCAACGGCGCCCGCACGCTGGCCGCCGAGGCGCTGGTCGACTGGCTCGCTCGCGACCCCACCGGCAGCGGCGATCCCGATGTCCTCCTCATCGGCGATTTCAACGCCTACGTGAACGAGGACCCGATGCGCGTGTTCGCGCGGGACGGCTGGGCGAATCTCGGCACCCGGGCCGCGGGGCTCTATTACACCTACGTGTACGACGCCCGGGCGGGAGCTCTCGATCACGCGCTCGCAAGCCCCGCCCTCGCCCCGAAAATCGCGGGCTTCGCCGTGTGGCATAGCAACGCCGACGAGGCCGCGCTCCACGACTACAACCTAGAGCACGGGCGCGACCCGGCGATTTTCGATGCCGCCGCGCCGTGGCGCGCCTCGGATCACGACCCGCTCCTGGTCGGCATCGGCGCCGGCGCGGACTAGGGCCTGTTGACGCTACGAACCGGACGGCTGCCGAAGCCGATTCATTGTCCGGCAAGGCGGAGCGAGCGCCGCGTGGCACCGCTAGGGCGTCGGCCACGGCGGGTGCCCGCGCCGCCGGTTCAGCCAGGCAAGCACCGCGGTGACGGCGACCCCCGCGAGGGCGATGGCCGCGAGGAACAGGAAGTAGTTCTGGTGCCCGGGCAGCCCGGGGTCGGCGTCGAGGATGCGGCCCGCGATCGGCGCGAAGAAGATCTCCGGGGTGAAGCCGACGAGCGACACCATGCCTACGGTGGCGCCCGTATACCGGACGGGCGTCCGGTTCTCCTCGAGCAGGGCGAAGTACACGCCGCGCAAGGCGTACACGAGCGCAAACGTGACGAGCAGCGTCAGCACGAGAGGCAGGACGCCGTGCGGGCCAGGCGCCATGAACGCCAGCGGCAGGCACGCCGCGGCGAGGACACCGAAGAGCACGCCGCAGGTGCGCGTCGCCGAATAGCGGTCAGCCGCGACGCCCGCCGCGATCGCCGCGACGGGCCGAAGGAATGCGCCCCAGGTCGCCAACCAGTTGGCCTCGACTTCGTCGAAACCGAGGACGTCCCGCCCGTAGAGCCCGTAGTTGTCGAGGCCCTTGAACGCGCAGTAAGCGCAAACGACGACACCCGCCTGCGCCCACACCACGGGCCGCCTGAGCACGATGCCCATGCCGGCGACCGGGCGTACCGTAAGCTGTGCGCGGTTCGCTGGCACCGGCACGGCGAACCAGGCGAGTACGGCCGTCGCCGCCGTGGCGGCCGTGTACCACAGGATCACCTGGCGGAACGCCGCACGGCGCTCCGCCGCGCTCGCCAGGTCGGGATCTTCCGGCATCGCGAGGGCGAAAACGACCGACAGGAGCGCGGCAAGCGATGCGGCGACCAGCCCGCGGCCGCCCTCGAGCAGGCCGAATGCCCTGCCCTGCTCAGCATGCCCGCCCCAGTCGCGCGTCGCGCGGATGAGCGCGCCCCAGAAGAGGAAGGTGCTCGTGAAGCCCCAGTAAGCGTACAGGACCGCCATCGATGTCCCGCCGGGAATTGCCGCCATCACGATGCCGCCCGCCGCCGTCGCGGCGAGGGACGCGGTCAGGAGCCAGCGCGCGGGGAAGCGGTCGGCCAGCGCACCGCCGGGAAAATACGACAGCATGGCGACGATACCGTAGGCCGCGAACACGTCGCCGAGCTCGGTATTGGTGAAGCCGAATACTTCGAGCAGGGTCGGCCTGAAGAAGCGCGCCGTGTTGAACGGCAGCGCGAACACCATCTCGCCGGCGACGACCAGGGTGACGATCAGCAGGACCCGCGAGGCGGTCGAACCGGTCATGACGTACGAAGGAGCGGCAGGAATGCCGCGGCCGTAGCGCGGGCCGAAACTCTTGCAATTCGCGGCCTCACGGCCGTTCCTACGTGCGCAGGCGGTAGCCGCTGACGAAGATCCAGCGCACGACCAGCAGGCAGACGACGAGGAAGCCCAATGTCGCCGTGATGCTGATGCCGACCGCGACGTCGGCGTTCTCGTAGAAGCTCCAGCGGAAGCCGCTGATCAGGTACACGATCGGGTTGAACAGGCTGATCGTCTGCCAGGTCTCGGGGAGCATCCGGATCGAGTAGAACGTACCGCCGAGGAAGGTCAGCGGCATGATCACCAGGACAGGGACGATCGTGAGTTTCTCCCACCCGTCCGCCCAGACGCCAAGGATGAAGCCGAACAGGCAGAAGGAGAAGGACGTGAGCACGAGGAACGAGAGTGCGATCCACGGATGCGCCATCTCGATGTCGACGAAGAAGTTCGCCGTGATGAAGATGATGAGGCCGATGATGACGGATTTCGTCGCCGCCGCCCCGACGAAGCCGAGCACGACCTCGACCCACGACACCGGCGCGGACAGCACCTCGAAGATGGTCCCGATGAAGCGGGGAAAGTAGATCGCGAACGAGGAATTGGAGATGCTCTCCGTCATGATCGACAGCATGATGAGTCCGGGCACGATGAATGCGCCGTAGCTCACGCCCTCGATCTCGGTAATGCGCGTGCCGATCGCGGACCCGAAAATAACGAAGTACAGAGAGGTCGACAGCACCGGCGCGACGATGCTCTGCACCGCGGTGCGGAACATCCGCGCCATCTCCGCTATATAGATGGACTTCACGGCCTGCAGATTCATCGCTCTGTTCCCGGTGTCGGCTGGTGGTGCGAACGTGGCATAGTGGTCATCGATCTTTCCTGACCAGGTCCACGAAGATCTCCTCGAGCGAGCTCTGCGACGTATGCAGGTCGCCAAAACGGATCCCGGCAACCGCGAGGTCGCCGAGCAGGGCGGTGATCCCGGTGCGCTCGCCGCTGGAATCGTAGGTGTACACGAGGTCGTTCCCGTCCGCGGCGAGTTCCAGCGCGTAGCCCGCGAGGGACGCCGGGATGCGATCGAGCGGCTCATTCAGGTTGAGGACGAGCTGCTTGCGCCCGAGTTCGCGCATCAGCCGGTGCTTGTCCTGGACCAGTATGATCTCGCCGTTATTGATGACGCCTACGCGATCGGCCATCTCCTCGGCCTCCTCGATGTAGTGCGTCGTCAGGATCACGGTCACGCCCTCTCCGCGCAGCGACTCGACCACCTGCCACATGTCCTTGCGCAGCTCGACGTCGACGCCGGCCGTGGGCTCGTCGAGGAACAGCAGTTCCGGCTCGTGCGCCAGCGCCTTTGCGATCAGCACGCGGCGTTTCATTCCGCCGGACAGTGTAATGATCTTCGTATCCTTCTTGTCCCAGAGCGACAGCGATCGCAGAACGCGCTCGACGTGTGCGGGATCCGGCGGCTTGCCGAACAGGCCGCGGCTGTAGCTCACGGTCTTGAACACGGTCGCGAACGGTTCCACCGGCAGTTCCTGCGGCACGAGGCCGACCAGCGCACGCGAACGGCGGAAATCGGTCACGATGTCGTGCCCGTTGACGGAAGCCGTGCCCGACGTCGGGGTGACGATGCCGCAGACGACATTGATGAGCGTCGTCTTGCCGGCGCCATTCGGCCCGAGCAGCGCGAAAATCTCGCCTCGCTCGATCTCGAGGCCGACGTCTTTCAGCGCGACCAGGCCGCCGGCATAGGTCTTGTTGAGGTTGGCGACCGAGAGTACGGCGGGCATGGGGCGCAATGGTACGTATCCCGGGCGCCGGACGCTATGCCTGCATTCACCGGACGCTGCGGCCGCGCGTGCCGCTCACTCGGCGCTGACTGGCTTCAGCGACGGGCTACCTCGAGGCGTTGCGACGACTCGATGTCGACGCGATTGCGGCCGCTCTTCTTCGACCGGTACAACGCCCTGTCGGCGCGCACGACGATGTCCGCCATGCAGGTGTCGCGCGCGGAGATCGTCGATACGCCGAAGCTCGCTGTCATGACGAGCGGCTGCCCGTCCACGTGCATGGGATTCGCCTCGATCCGGGTGCACAGGTCTTCGGCCACCGCGACGGCGTCGGCGAGGCTTGTCCCGGGCAGCACGAGCGCGAACTCCTCGCCGCCCATGCGCGCGACGAGATCCTCCGTCCGGCGCTGCCGCGTCAGCAGCGCCGAGAAATGCTGCAGGGCGAGGTCGCCGACGGCGTGGCCGAACTCGTCGTTGATGTCCTTGAAACGGTCGACGTCGGTCATGACGACCGAGACCGGCCGCTCCGCGCGGCGCGCCGTCGCGAAGGTGCGGGCGGCCTGTTCGCCGAAGCCGCGGCGGTTGAGCAGGCCGGTGAGCTGGTCGATCACCGCGATCTGTTTCATCTGCTCGGACGTGTCGGAGGCGAGCATGAAGATCGTGAACATCGCGACGCCGATGTAGCCGGCCGGCAGCGTCATGAAATTGAACTCGTAGTAGAGCATCCGGTAGTCGGCATCGCCGCCGCTGCCCAGCAGCAATGCCAGGCCCGTGGCGATGAGCTGCACGATGCCGAACAGCACCATGCTGACGGCAACGGCCGCTTCCGCGGGCTGCGGGCGGGGACGGTGGCGCCAGACGATCCAGGCTGACAGGAACAGCGCCAGGGCCGCCGCCAGCGGCACGATGGCGGTCGACACGCCGACGTGCGGGTTGACGAGCGTCGTCCAGGCGACGATGGCGTACGCGAACGCGGCAAACGGCCAGAGCCGCTTCGGCATGAACGCGGCCCGGCTGCGCTCGACATGGCCGCGCAGCCCGAGCGTGATGAGGCCGAGCGCCAGGCCGTTCGCATACAGCCAGTACAGGTCGAAACTCGGGAACAGCGATTGCGACAACGTGCCGAGCCACTGCAGCATCGCGCACAGGAACGCGAGCGACCAGCTCAACGTGTGCGGCTCCCGTACGAAGTTCTTCCACGCGATAAAAAATATGATCGAGATCATCCCGCTCGTCAGTACGAGCACGATCAGGATGTAGAAAATCGGCGGATTCAAGGCGCGAGGGCCGGACTGGGGGTCGACTGACCGGAGTATGCGCGTAGCCGGCAGATCTGACACCAGAAATTGCGCGTAATGGCGCGCAACCCGTAACTCATGCGCGGGCCGGACGGACGGAAACCGCCTTGATCTGCGCGATGAGCTCCGCGCCCGGCGCGAGCCCGAGTTCGCGGGCCGAGCGGCGCGTGATGCGGGCGAGCAGCGTGTCGCCGGCGGCATCGAGATGCACGAGCACGGCGTGCGGCGACTCCTCGGTGACCTTCTGCACCGTGACGGGCAGCCGGTTCAGTATCGAGGTGGCGCCCGGCGCCTGCCGGCAGAGGCTGACGTCGCTCGCGCGCACGCGGATGCGGGCCCGGTTGCCGTTGACCGCCGTGCGCGGGACGTACAGCCGACCCGCGGCCGCCTCGAGCACCGCGAGGCCGTCGCCGTCGTCGGCGCTCGCGACGGCTGCATCGATGATCACGCCGGCCTGCTCGCCCCCGAGCAGCGGCAGGTCGGTGCGCGCGAGCAGCGGCTGCAGTTCGCCCGAGGCCCGTACGCGGCCTGCGTCGACGAGCACGAGCTGGTCGCAGAGCTGGCAGAGTTCCTCGATGCTGTGCGTGACGTACAGCACCGGGATGCCCGAGCCGGTGTGCAGGCGCCGGATGAACGGCAGGATTTCCTGCCGGTGCTCCGCGTCGAGCGCGGCGACGGGCTCGTCCATCAGGAGCACACGCGGCGCGCGGAGCACCGCGCGCCCGATGGCGACGCGCTGCGCTTCCCCGCCCGAGAGCCCGGCCGGCCGCCGATCGAGCAGTGCCGCGAGGCCGAGCAGGCCGACGACCGTGTCGAACGCAACGGCCGGCGCGCCGGCGCGCCGGCGGATGCCGTACTCGAGGTTTTGCCGTACGTCGAGATGCGGGAACAGGCGCGGCTCCTGGAACACGTAGCCGATAGCGCGCTTGTCCGGCGGCAGGCGCAGGCGTTCCGCGCCGTCTTCCCATGTGTCGCCGCCGACGACGAGGCGGCCTTCGGCGGCGCGATCGAGGCCCGCGATGCAGCGCAGGAGCGTCGTCTTCCCCGCGCCGGACCGGCCGAAGATGCCGGTGATGCCGGAGAGCGCGAGCGTCGCCGCGGCGTCGAGCGCGAACCCGCCGCGGTCGACGCGGTACGCGAACTCGAGCGCAGCCGCCCCGGCAGCCTCCATCAGCGGAATCCCCAGCGGCGGTTCACGGTGAACATCGCGGCGAGCACGACGAAGGCGAACACGAGCAGGATACCCGCGAGTTCGTGCGCCGCCCGGTAGTTCATCGCCTCGACGTGGTCGAAGATCGCGATCGACACGACCCGGGTCTCGCCCGGGATGTTGCCGCCGACCATCAGCACCACGCCGAACTCGCCGAGCGTGTGCGCGAAGCTGAGCACGGCGGCGGTGACGAAGCCGGGCGCCGCGAGCGGCAGGGCGACCGAGAAGAACGCGTCGAGCGGGCCTGCCCCCAGGGTGCGCGCCGCTTCGAGTTCCCGCCGGCCCGCCTGGGCGAAGGCCGCCTGCAGCGGTTGCACGGCAAATGGCAGGCTGTACACGCAGGATGCGATCACGAGCCCCGCAAAGGAGAACGTCAGAGTCTCGCCGGTGAACTCGACCCAGAAGCCGCCGATGGCGCCGCGGGGGCCGAGCAGGATCATGAGGTAGAAACCGAGCACCGTCGGCGGCAGCACGATCGGCAACGCGATCACCGCCTGCACCAGCGGCTTCAGGCGATGCCGGCTGTGGGCGAGCCACCAGGCTGACGGCAGCGCGATGACGAGCAGCAGGAACGTGGTGAGCAGCGCGAGCTTGACCGTCAGCAGCAGCGGCCCTGCAATGGCCGCATCGGCAACGCTCACGGCGCCGGTACCGCGTAGCCGCTCGCCTCGATTCGCGCTCGCGCGGCGTCGCTCGCGAGATAGTCGAGGAAGGCCGACGCGGCGTCGCTCTCCGCCGCGCGTTCGAGCAGGACGAGCTGCTGAGCGATGGGGGGATGGCTGTCGCCCGGCAGGGGCTCGGCGCAGACACCCTTCGGCGCGTTGTCGCCGGTGAGTTGCGCCGCGGCGACGAGCGCCACGACGGCCCCGCCCCCGGCCGCGAACTGCAGGGTCTGCGCGATGTTCTCGCCGTAGACGAGGCGCGGTTCGACGTCGGCCCAGAAACCGGCATGCTCGAGGTATGCACGGGCCGCGGCGCCGTACGGTGCAATCACCGGGTTCGCGATGGCGACCTTCCCGGCGACGCCGGGCCGGAGTGCCGCCAGGCAGGCGCTGCCGTCCGGCGCCGGCGCGGACGACCACGCCACCAGGCGGCCCTCGGCGTACGTGCGCCGACTGCCCGCGACCGCGAAGCCTTCCGCCTCGAGCCGCGCGGGGCGCTCGGCATCGGCGGACAGGAACAGGTCGAAGGGCGCGCCGTTCACGATCTGCGCGTAGAGCTTGCCGGACGAGCCGGGAATGAGCTCGACCTCGTGGCCGGTGTCTGCCTCGAAGCTCTCGCCAAGCGCTGCGGCGGTCGCCACGAAATTGCTCGCCACGGCGACGCGCACGGTCCCGGCGTCGACCGGGACGGCGGCGGGCAGCAGGGCGAGC
>DASUOE010000119.1:0-12022 GCA_036276805.1 Woeseiaceae bacterium
CGCGCCTGTGCCGCTCCCGGCTTCCGTTCCCGTTCCGGTTCCTGCTCGCGTCACGTCCCTCCCCCGTCTGCGGGTCACCTACCGAGTATAGGCCTCCGATTTACCTGGCCGCGGACCGCGGGCTGCCCGAGCCGCCGCCGCCCGAAGTCCAGGGTCCCTGATCGTGGGTCGCCGCGGCCCCGCGAAAGGTTCATCGGGCTGCCGCGGCGCCGTCCGTGAACCTTGGGCCGCCTGCCGGCGACCCACGGCCATGAGCGACGAAACAGGCGGGCCACGGCGGGCAGCCGGAGGGGAACGCGCGTACCGCGCCACCGTCCGCGCGCGCCGGCCGCTGCGTGCACTTCCTGGCGGGTGCCTGCCCGCACTGGCCGCAGCCGCACTGGTCGCACTGGCCGCATTGGCCGCATTGGCCGGCTGCGAGGCGGGCAGCGGCGAGGGCCTCGATGCCGGCGGCCGCCCCGTCGGCGAGGGCGGCGAGGTGCCGCTCGGCGCCACGCTGGAATCGATCCAGGTGCACGTCTTCGACGCTGCCTGCACGGTCTGCCACGCCGGCGCCGCGGCGCCGCTCGGCCTGCGCCTCGACGCGGCCAACAGCTACACGCACCTCGTCGGCGTCGCGAGCCGGCAGGACTCCTCGCTCGCGCGCGTGGAACCGGGCGACCCGGTCGCGAGTTACCTCATCCACAAGCTCGAGGGCACGGCCTCGGAGGGCGGGCGCATGCCGCTCGGCGGCCCGCCGATTCCCGCCGAGACGATCGCGTTCGTCCGCCAGTGGATCGCCGACGGCGCGGCGCCGGCCGGCACGCCGCCGCCTGGCGCGCCACCCGTCGTCGTCTCGCTCGACCCCGCGCCCGGTACGGCGGCGCCGGCGCTGCCTCAGGAATTCGTCGTCGGCTTCGACCGCGAACTGGATGCGTCCACGGTCAACGCGATGACGTTCACGCTCGCCCGGAGCGCGAACGGCACGTTCGACGACGGCGACGACATCGCCGTGGACCCGGCTTCGGTGGCGCTAGCCGCCGCCAACGCGCGCGTGGCGATCGTCGACCTCACAGGTGTCGCCTCCGTCGCCGACGAGTGGCGGCTCACGGTGCATGGCAGCGGGCCGAACGTCGTGCTGTCACTCGACGGTGCCGCACTCGACGGCGAGTTCGGCGGCAGTTTCCCTAGCGGCGACGGGACGGCCGGCGGCGACTTCGTCGCGACCTTCACGGTGGGCGATATCGCGCCGACGCTCGATGCGCTGCAGGCGTCGCTCTTCACGCCGACCTGCGCCGTGGCCGGCTGCCACACCGGACCGACGGGGCCCGACCTGCCGTCCGGCATGGACCTGAGTTCCGCCGATGCGAGCTTCGCAAGCCTCGTCGATGTCCCGAGCGTGCAGGACCCGGAGGTCCTGCGCGTCGCACCGGGGGACGCGGCGGCAAGCTGGCTCGTCATGAAGATCGAGGGCACCGCGTCCGTCGGGATGCGCATGCCGGCGGGCGGCCCGGCGCTCGACGCGGAGACGATCGCCGCCGTGCGCGCGTGGATCGACTCAGGAGCGGAACGTTGAGCCCCGCCCGCGCCGCCGTCGCGTACGTTGCGCTCGCGCTGCTGGCGGCGGCCGGCAGCCTTAAGGCCGAGCCGTACCTCGCGG
Organism: Woeseiaceae bacterium; assembly: GCA_036276805.1. Taxonomy (GTDB): domain Bacteria; phylum Pseudomonadota; class Gammaproteobacteria; order Steroidobacterales; family Woeseiaceae; genus UBA1847. Next base: position 1,640 of record DASUOE010000119.1, read on the forward strand.
TGGAGAAAGGGATGAAGTGCAGCACCTGCCACGTCTCGGCCACGGGCGGCGGCATGCGGACACGGTACGGCAACGTCTACGCTCAGACGGAATTCGTCGCCCGCAAGCTCGGCGACGGCAGCCCATGGACGGGCGAGATCGGGCGCTACCTCGGCCTCGGCGGAGACCTGCGCTGGGGCCGGGACTGGCAGGACGTGCCCGGCCAGCCGACGGAGGCGGTGACCGAGCTCGACGAACTGCTCGCGTACGCGGAGCTCCGCGTATTCCCGGGCTACCTGAGCCTGTACGTCGACGCGAAGCTGCGCCCGGACGACCCCGTCGTGCGCGAACAGTACGCGCGGCTCACCTTTCCGGGCGGCCGCTGGTGGCTGCGCGCCGGTGAGTTCTTCCTGCCATACGGGTACCGCCTGCAGGACGACGAGGCGTTCGTCCGCCAGGTCGGCGGCATCAACTACAACACGCCCGACACGGGCGTCGAGGCCGGCTACGAAGGCGGGCCGTGGACGGCGCAGCTCGCGGTCACGCGCGGCACCGCCGGCGGCCCGGAAGTGGATTCGGGCAAGCAGTACAGCCTGCGCGCCGCGTACGTGACGAGCGGCTGGCGCGTCGGCGGGAGCTTCAATTTCAACGATGCCGACGCCGGCGACCGGCAGATGCAGAACGTCTTCGCGGGCCTGAAGACCGGCCCGGTCGCCTGGCTTGCCGAGATCGACTACATCATCGACGACGGTTTTGCGCCGCGACGGAAGTTCTGGGTGACGTTGATCGAGGCGAATTACCGCTACCGCCAGGGACACAATCTGAAACTGACCGCGGAATGGCACGACCCCGATGCCGCGGTCGACGAGGACGAACGCACGCGCCTGAGCGCCGTGTGGGAGTACGCGCCGGTGCAGTTCGTGCAGGCACGGATCGGCTTTCGCGATTACGACGGCATCCCGCAAAACGCGGCGCAGAACGTGGCGCAGTACTTCGCGGAGATCCACCTGAGCTGGTAGGAGCGGCGGTCACGCCGCGAATTGCAGGCGGCCGGATGCCAGACCGTTGTCGTCACGGCCGGATAACGTGAACCCTTCGCGGCCTTACGGCCGCTCCTACGCCTTTGCCGCCTTACGGCCGCTCCAGCGCCTGGTAGACCAGTGCGCGGAGCTTCTCGTGGTCGTCCACGTCGCCGGCCGGCACGAGCTGCGTCATGTACACGACGACGAGCCTCTCCGCCGGGTCGATCCAGTAGCTCGTGTGGTAGGCGCCGCCCCAGCCGAGTTCGCCGACGCTGCCGGGCGTGCCGCGTTCACCGAGATCTTCGAGGACGCTGAAGCCCAATCCGAAGCCCTCGCCCGGGGCGAACTCCACGTCGCCGAGGTGATCCACGCTCATGAGCTCCACCGACTTCCGGCTCATGACGCGCACGCCGTCGAACTCGCCCTGGCCCAGGACCATCTGCAGGAAGCGTGCGTAGTCCTCCGCGGTCGACACGAGGCCCGCACCGCCCGAGAAACTCCTGCGCGGCCCCTCCACGTAGCCGCCCTGGCCGTTCCAGCCTTCCTGCTGCGTCCTGCTGATCCGGCCGTCCCTGATTTCGTAGACGGTTGCGAGCCGCTCCGCCTTGTCGCGCGGCAGGTAGAAGTGCGTGTCGCGCATGCCGAGCGGCTCGAAGATGCGATCCGCGAGCAGTTCGTCGAGCGGCATGCCGGCTGCAACTTCCAGGACCGCGCCGAGGATGTCGGTGCTGTAGCCGTAGACGAATTTCGTTCCCGGCTGCGACTGCGCCGGCAGGGCCGCCATGCGCGCAACCGTCTCGCCGATGGGTTCGTCGCGCCCGGCGAAGTAGTAGCCCTGGATGCCGGCAGCCGCCCATTGCTCCTTCGCGAGGCCTTCGCCGTAATCGTAGCCGGAGGTGTGGGTCAGCAGGTCGCGGATCGTGATCTTGCGCTCGGCCGGCACGATGTCATAGCCGTCGTCGGTCGCCACCGCGACGGTCGTGTCGTCGAAGGCCGGGATGTACTTGCCGACCGGTTCGCCGATCAGGAGCCTCCCCTCCTCCTGCAGGATCAGCGCAGCCGCGCTGACGACCGCCTTGGTCTGCGAGGCGATCCGGAAGAGCGTGTCTTTGCGCATCGGCGCACCGCTTTCAAGGTCGCGCACGCCGAACGCTTCGAAGTACGCGATCCTGCCGTCGCGCAGGACCAGCGCCACACTGCCGGCGACCTGCCGTTCGTCGACGTAGGCTTCGAGTGCGTCCGTCAGGCGTTCCAGCCGTTCGGCGGAAATGCCGAGTTCGGCCGGCGCGGCGGTCTCGAAACCGGCCGCGCCGGCGGCGGTGCAAAAGCTGAGGATTGCGGCGGCCGTCATGGTCGCGGCGTTACCGCCGCTCCTACAGTAGGAGCGGCCGTAAGGCCGCGAATTCGGCGAAGTCTCCGGCCGGGTCATTTCATCTCCTTTCGTCGGCCCTTCAGATCCCGGCAAGGTACAGCCGGGTGGTGATGAGGAAGAACATCAGCACCGCGATCACGTCGTTGCAGGTCGTGATGAACACGCCGGTCGCAACGGCCGGGTCGATGTCGAAGTAGTCGAGTACAAGTGGCACCGTGGAGCCGAGGACGGCCGCCAGCACGGTAACCACCGCAACGGAGATGCCGGCGGCGATCGCGAGGCGCAGCGGCGCCTCGAACTCGATGACGAGCGACGCCGCCGCGACCAGCAATACTGTCAGCAGGGCGACGGCGATCCCGTTCACGACCGAGCTTAAGAATTCCTTGCCGAGGCGCCAGCGCAGGTCGCCGATCCACAGGTTGCCCGCCGCGAGGCTCTGCACGGTGATCGTCGCCGCCTGGATGCCGGCATTGCCGGCCATGGCCATCACGATGGGTATGAAGCTCGCGATGATGGCGACTCGCGCGAGTTCTTCCTCGAAACCCGCGACGACGGACGCCGCGATCGCGGAGCCGCCCAGCCCCGCGATGAGCCACGGCAGCCGGTGCCGCACCATTTCGAGCACCGGGGCGTCCGCGCGGGCATCGGGGGAGACGCCGCTCATGAGGCGCTGGTCCTCTTCGGCCTCCTCGCGCGCGACCTGCTTCAGCTCGTCGATGGTGATGCGCCCCAGCACGCGCCGTTCCGAGTCAACGACCGGAATCGTCACGAGCTGCTGGCGCTCCGCGAGGGCGAGCACCTCTTCCTGGTCCGTGTCTGCGCTGACGCTGACGGGGCGCTCCCGCATGATGCTCCGGATCGGGACGTGCTTCTTGTTGAGCAACAGGTCCCGCAGCTTCAGGTAGCCGACGAGCTTGCGCGCCTCGTCGACGACGTAGAGCTCGTAGATCTTCTTGACATGCTTCGCGTTGCGCCGTATCTGCCGGGTCGCCGTGCCGACGTCCCAGTCGTCGAGCACCGCGACGAAGCGGTTGCTCATGATCGCCCCGGCCGTGTCCTCCTCGTACGCGAGGCGCGCGCGCAGCTCGCCCTGGTTCGGGAGCGTGGGCAGGAGCTTTTCGACGAGCTCGTCCGGCAGGTCGACCAGCATGTCGACCTGGTCGTCGGTGTCCATCTCGCCCAGGATCTGCCGGATGCGGGTGACGCCGCTTTCCTCGAGCAGGAGCGCGCGCAGCTCCGGACTCACCTCCGCGAGCGTCTTCATGGCGCTGTGCAACGGCAGCCACTCGTAGAGCAGGCGGGCGCGGGCGAGCGGCAGGTGAATCATCAGGTCGACGAGTTCGGCCGGGCGCCACTCGCCGATGTACTCGAGCAGCGTGTCCACTTCGCGCTCGGCCAGGAGCCGCTCTACGTGGCGGAGGATCGGCCGGTTGCGCTCGTCGAGTTCGCCCGGCGGCCCGAGCTTCCAGCGCTTCTGCACTTTCCCTTTGTCGACGGACGCGTGCTGCATTTCAGGGGACCGTTGCCGTGTGGACGTATTCCTACACGGGCCATAGGGTAACTGTCATAGGGTAACTGTCATCCGGTTTCTTTTGTCACGTTGGTTCGCGGCAGGCGCCGCCGGGCCGGAGGGTGACGAAGCGCTCGATCTGGAACCCCGCGGCCCCCCCGGCTGCATTCCAGGTGTAACGGCCCTCGAAGTGCGCCAGGGTTGCGGCGCCGCGCGGCACGACGTTCCTGAACTGGCGGACGAAGCGCGCATAGTCGCCGCCGGTCGCGACAGGCACCTCGTAGCCGGTCAGGCATTCGGCGAGGACGTAACCGTCGCCCGCCCGGCGCACCGTCCCCTCGACGGCCAGCACGCCGCTGAAGTTCGTGCTGCCGGCCTGCCGCGTCAGCATGTGCGGCTCGGGCACGGCCGTCCCGAATTCGAGCCGGTCGGCCGACGGCCTCTCGAAGCGCCGCACGGGTCCCGCACCCGCGAGCGAGAGTACCCTCCCGCCGGGGTCCCATTGCCACCGGCCGAGATTGTGCGTCGCCGCGGCGGGATCGCCGTCCGCGCCCGCGAGGTAGCGCTGTTCGAGGAAAAACCGCCCGTCGGGGCGCAGCCAGAGCCGGGTCTCGATGCCGGGACAGTCCGCGCAGGGATAGACCCCGGCCCACACGCCGGGCAGCGTCGCCGGGTCCGGCGCTGCTGGCGCCGGTGCCGGCTCGTCCCTGCCGCAGGCCGGCAACAGCATGCACGCGGCGAGCAGCGCCAGGGCGGCGCGCCTGCCGGCCGGCGCACGCTCAGGGCCGGCGGTAACCGTCACGCACGATCTTCCAGACGATGAGGCCCAACGGCACGTACACGAGCATCCACCCGAAGCTCAGGAGCGATTCGCCGGTCAGGGCGATGGAGCCGTCGGACGCGAGTTCGCCGGTGCCCTCCTGGTACGGCCGGACGTAGTAGTGACGCATCAGCAGGGTCATCGCGATGCCGTAGACAACGAGCACCAGCGGCGCGACGAGCGTCAAACGGATCTTGCGCGGCTCGCGGTCTTCGTCGGGCACGCGGTGCAGGCGCTCGCGGTAAGCGCGCTCGGGCTCTGTCACCGTGCCGTACCGCGACACGGCGATCGTGACGACGATGCTCGCGAGTGCGCCGATCACCACCGGGTTGCCCCACGCGGGCAGCGCGATGACGCCGGTGAAGTCGAAGTACCACGGGATGACGTTGCAGGCGAAGCCGGACAGGATGCCCCAGAACGCGCCGTCCTTCGTGATCGTCCGGCTCCACACGCTCATGAGGCCGACCGGGCCCCACGACGATGCGAACACCGTGCCGATGAAATAGGTGACCCAGAACAGGCTCGGCGGGAACAGGAACGTCGTCACCAGCGCGACGATGCCGACCGCGAGCATGACCAGCCGGCTCGTCCGTATCGCCTGGCGCTCGGTGCGCTCGTGGTGTTCGACGAGGTCGTTCGACGCGCTGAATCCGACCAGCGACAGGAACGTCGAAGCCGACGAGAGCGCCGCCGCCATGATGCCGGCGAGCAGCAGCGCGCCCACGAACTTCGGCACGAGGTTCTGCGCGGCCCACACGAGCACCGTGTCCGAGGGCTCGATGTCGAAGCGCGCGACGTTCACGATGCCGCCCGCGCCGTAGATCAGTACCTGCAGGAGTCCGACGGTGAGGCAGGTGTAGATCGCCGCGCGGATGACGACGTGTTCGTCCCGGGCCATCAGGTGCCGGCTCGACTGCCAGGGGCTCACCATGTAGGTCACGGCCCAGGCGACGTCCATGATCAGGAGCCAGGTGAGGAAATCGGCGGGCGTCGCCCACTCCGTGCCGGGCCCGACCGTGCCGTGCCAGGACGCGAGGTCCGGTTTCACCTCCTGCGTCGCGAGCGCCTCGACGGTCGCCGCCATGCCGCCGAAACTGTCGACGAGACACACCGCGACGATCACGGACGCGAACGTGAACAGCAGGAACATGATCGTGTCGGTGAGGATGACGCCGCGCGACCCGGAATACATGGTGAAGGCGGTGTAGCTGAGCCACGCGACGATGAGCGCCTCGGCGTAGTCGAGTCCGGTGAGGTCCGAGAGCAGGATCGCGGCGCCCTGGGTCACCACGACGAGGTAGCCGCCGAGCGCGACGATGACGGTGACCCCGGCCGCCACCTGTACGCGGCGGCTGTCGAAGCGTTGCCCGAAGTAGTCGGCGACGGTAGGCGCGCGGCTGCGGCGCAGGTAGCGGCCGAATAGCAGTGCGCCGACGATGTAGCCGGTGGCCGCCGCCTGCGGGAACTGCACGAACGGGCCCATCTGGCCGTCGTAGGTGAAACCCGCCTCGCCCAGGAACACGGTCGAACTCATCACGCTCGCGACGAGCGTGCCGACGATGAGCAGGGTCGGCGCCCGCCGGCCCGCCACGTAGTAGTCGTCGAGCTGCCTGATGCCGCGTCCCGCGTAGTTGCCCACCGCGATGTAGACCGCGATGCTGACGACGATGGTGGCGGTGAAGATGTCCATTGTACCGGCGGCCCCCCGGGGCGATTATGCTTGCGATTCGCGCGAACCGGTAATGCCGGCGCCGAACTCAACAACCATCACCAGGAGCGGCTGCGCATGCCGACGATGCAGGAATTGAGGGACACGCTGCCCCAGCAGGGCCGCGTCGTCTGGATAGGACTCCGGCCGGAACGCCGCGCCACACCGGTCACGGTCGACTCGGTCGAAGTCACGACGGCCGACGGGCTCGTCGGCGACCATTACAAGAGCCGGCTCAAGACCCGCCAGGTGACGCTGATCCAGGGCGAGCATCTCGACGCCGTCGCCTCCATTCTGGGCATTGCGGCGGTCGACCCCGGGCTCATCCGTCGCAACGTCGTCGTCCGCGGCATCAATCTCCTCGCGCTGAAGGACAAGCACTTCCGCGTCGGCACGACCGTGCTCGAGTTCTGCGAACCCTGCCACCCCTGCTCGCTCATGGAAGCGAACCTTGGGCCGGGCGGGTACAACGCGATGCGCGGCCACGGCGGCATCACGGCGCGCGTGATCGAGGGCGGCACGATCCGGGTAGGCGACGCGGTGGCATTGCAGGAGCCGCAGCAAGCGGCGGCTGCGATGCAGGATTGAACGCCGCCGAATTCGCGGCCTTACGGCCGCTCCAACAGGTGCTGCAGTGAACGATACGACCCGCGAATCCCTCGCCCGGCTCTTCCGTGCAACGGAGACGGCGCACCGCGCGGCGACCGGCGGGGACGATCCCGATTGGCCGCTGTGGTACGCCGAGCGCCTGCGCGGCCCGCTGTCCGACGCGCTCGGGGTGACGTTTACGAAGAGCGAGATCGTCCGCTGCCTGCTCACGATGTACGACGAACGCGAAGTGCGCGCCGATCTGCGCGCCTGGCCGGAGTTCGCGGCCGAACGCTTCGTCGAGTGCTTCGCGGAGAGCGAGTCCGCGGCCGACGACAGGCTGGCGCTCTACTATTCCCAGGGCTGCGCCTACTGCCACCGGGTGCTGGCGGCGATCGAGCGTCTCGATCTGGACGTGGAACTCCGCGATATCTTCGCGGAACCCGCTGACCGGCACGACCTCGTCGCCGCGCGAGGCCGCGGGACGGTGCCGGTGCTGCGCATCACCACCCCGGACGGCAGCGATCGCTGGATGCCGGAGTCGCGCGACATCGTGCGCTACCTCGAAAGGCTGAAGGAAAAGAGTCGAGCGTGAGCCGCACCCGCGGCAATCCTCTCAAGCTATTGATTTGCCGGTCTTTTGCGACGACGCAGGCGACCCGGACGCGCGTGGCCGCGCGGCCCGGAACGGCAGGATTCTTGCAGGGATTTCCGGACGGAATCGGCTCCGATTGAAATTGCACCTGGGGCTGCCATATCCCCCGGCCTGTACTCGAGGAATGCCTGACGATGGACGAAGCAAAAGAATCCCAGGAATTCATGGCCGCCGGCGAGGCCGGCGAGGGCAAGAAGTCGAACCTGCCGGACGACCTGATCGTCGTCCTGCCGGTGCGCAACGTCGTTGTGTTCCCGGGCGCCGTCACGCAGGTCGGCCTCGGCCGCGACATCTCCGTGCGCGCGGCTGAAGAAGCCGCGAACAACGGCCGCAAGCTCGGCCTGGTGTTGCAGAGGGACCCGTCGGTCGACGACCCGGGCCCGGACGACCTCTACGAGGTCGGCACCGTGGTGTCGGTCATCCGGCACGTCAAAGCCGCGAGCGGCATGCACCACCTCATCTGCCAGGGCGAGCAGCGCTTTCGTGCGCTGGACTTCGTCCCGAACCTGCCGTTTCTCGCCGCGCGCTACGACGTCGTGCGTGATTCCGAGCGCGCGACGCCGAAGATCGAGGCGCTCGCGACCTACCTGCGCCAGCAGGCGGCCGAGGCGATCGAGCTCCTGCCGCAGGCACCCTCCGAGCTCAACGCCGTCCTGCGCGGCGTCGAGCCTCCGGGCCTGCTCGCCGACCTCATCGCCGGCCTGCTCGACATCAAGCCGGCCGAGAAGCAGGAGATCCTGGAACTCGTCGACATCGAGGAGCGCCTCGAGAAGCTGACCGTGATGGTCGCCCATCGCCTGCAGGTGCTGAAACTCTCGCACGAGATCAGCGAGCAGACGCAGGAGAAGATCGACGACCGCCAGCGCGAGTACGTACTGCGCGAGCAGCTGCGCACGATTCGCCAGCAACTGGGCGAAGAGGACGAAGGCGCGGAAATCGAGGAGCTCGGCAAGGCTATCGAGGCCGCCGGCATGCCGAAGGAGGTCGATGAGCATGCGCGCAAGGAGCTCAAGCGTCTCTCGAACATGCCCGAGGCCGCGGCCGAGCACTCCATGGTGCGCACCTACCTCGACTGGCTGACTTCCCTGCCATGGTCGAAGGTGGACGAGGAGCAGATCGACATCGCGAAAGCGCGCGAGATCCTTGACGAGGACCACTACGGCCTCGACAAGATCAAGCGGCGTATTCTCGAGTACCTCGCGGTGCGCAAGCTGAACGCGGAGGGCCGCAGCCCGATCCTGTGCTTCGTCGGCCCGCCGGGCGTCGGCAAGACCTCGCTCGGGCGCAGCATCGCACGCTCGCTCGGCCTCGAGTTCGTGCGCGCGAGCTTAGGCGGCGTGCACGACGAGGCCGAGATCCGCGGCCACCGGCGCACGTACATCGGGTCCATGCCGGGCACGATCATGCAGAGCATCCGCCGCGCGGGCACCAGGAACCCGGTATTCATGCTCGACGAGATGGACAAGGTCAGCCAGGGCTTCCACGGCGACGTGTCCTCGGCGCTGCTCGAGGTGCTGGACCCCGAGCAGAACAGCACGTTCCGCGACCATTACCTCGACGTGCCGTTCGACCTCTCGCGCGTGCTGTTCGTCGGCACGGCGAACGTGCTCGACCAGATTCCCGGGCCGCTGCGCGACCGCATGGAGGTGATCGAACTGCCGGGTTACACGCAGGAAGAGAAGCTCGAGATCGCGAAGCGTTACCTCGTGAAGCGCCAGCTCGATGCGAACGGCCTGAATGCGGAGCAGGCGGTGATCGGGGAGGACGCGCTCGACGAGATCATCGATGGTTACACCCGCGAAGCGGGCGTGCGTAACCTCGAGCGCGAGATAGGCTCCGTATTACGTAACGCGGCCATGCAGATCACCGAGGGCAAGGCCGACAAGGTCATCGTCCACAAGGACGACCTCCATGGCATCCTCGGCGCGCGCAAGTTCGAAAGCGAAGTGCGGATGCGTACGAGCGTGCCGGGCGTAGCCACGGGCCTCGCGTGGACGCCGGTCGGTGGCGACATCCTGTTCATCGAGGCGGCGAAGGTGCCGGGCAAGGACAGCCTCCTGCTCACCGGGCAGCTCGGCGACGTCATGAAGGAAAGTGCGCGCGCGGCCGTGACGCTGGTGAAAGGCCGGTACGAGCAGCTCGGTGTCGACAAGCACTCGCTCGACGAGGCCCACCTGCACATCCACGTGCCCGCGGGCGCCATCCCGAAAGACGGCCCGAGCGCGGGCGTCGCGATGTTCCTCGCGGTGGCCTCGCTGCTCACCGGCCGGACGGTGCGGAGCGACATCGCGATGACGGGCGAGATCAGCCTGCGCGGCCTGGTGCTGCCGATCGGCGGCATAAAGGAAAAATCGCTCGCGGCGCTGCGGGCAGGCATCAGGACGATCCTCCTGCCGAAGCGCAACCAGAAGGACCTCGAGGAAATCCCGGAGTCGGCGCGCAGGCAGCTCGAGTTCATCTGGCTCGAGACCGTGGACGACGCGCTCGAAGCGGGCTTCGAAAAACCCGCAACGAAGGCCAAGGACCTCGACGCCGCGTAGGGCGGCGACCCGCAACGGAGAGGGCGGAGGTAACGCCGCCCGCAACGGAAAGGGCGGAGGTAACGCCGCCCGCGAAGGAAGAAAAAGGCGCGTAAGCCCGAACCGCGCCGGCGCCCCCCGCAAAGGGCGTCGGCATATATGAAAATAGGTTTTACATGTGTTAGCGTGAGGCGGATGCCCGCCTCACCG
>DASUOE010000120.1:0-4323 GCA_036276805.1 Woeseiaceae bacterium
TGCCTGCCATGTCGCCGTAGCGCGCGAGGAACGCCGAGAGGCCGAATTCGCCGCTGCTTTCTTCCATGTCCAGGTATTCGGCGATACCCGGCAGCCATACCTCTTCGGCCCTGCTGGCGATCGCCGGCAGCGCATCGAACAACGCGCTCACCTGCTGGCGCACCAGCGGCCCCACGAGGAGCACGAGTGCGCCGAGAAGCAGGAATGTGATGAGGAAGACCGCGACGACGGCGAGCGTGCGCGGCAGGCCGAGCGCCTGCAGCCGGTCCGCGAGCGGGTCGCCGATGTAGGCGAGCAGCGCGGCGGCAACGAACGGCGTCAGCACCGGTGCGAGCAGGTAGAGGAGCACGGCGATGATGGCGGCGGCGATGAGCCAAGCGATGCGGGTTTCTGCTTTCAAGCGATGCCTCCGCGGCGAGCGCGGCCCGACCAGCGCAGTACGTAATCGAGCCCGCTGACGACGACCGTGACTAGCGTGGCCGCGCCGAGCACGGTCACGGCGATGGAATCCGGCCAGCCGAACGTAGCCCGGCTGAGAACACAGAGCAGGAACAGGAGCTGGATGAGCGTGTTGAGTTTGCTCACTGTCGTCGGTTCGCCGCTCACCGGTTCAATGAGAAAGTGGTAGGCAACCGCGCCGCCGACGATCACGAGGTCGCGCAGGATGACCACTGCGGAGAGCCAGGCGGGCACGAGATCTATGACAGCGAGCGTAATGAACATACCGGCGATCAGCAGCTTGTCGGCCACCGGATCGAGCAATGCGCCGATCTTCGACTGCCAGCCGAAGCGCATTGCGAGCCAGCCGTCCACTCCGTCTGACAGGCCCGCGAGCCAGAACAGCAGCAATGCCCACGCGTACTCCCCGCGGATCAGCAACACGAGGACCGGTCCGATGAGCAGGATGCGCATCACGGAAATTGCATTGGGGATCCAGCGCAGCGACATGGCGACAATCAGGTCCGAAGTCCGGGAAATCCTGGCAGATCGATGTTCCGACCCGCCGATTTCCTAGGGCTTGTTGTAGAAAAACTCCAGCAGGTCGAGATCCTGGTCGTCGACGCCGAAGCTGCTCATGTCGATGCGGTCCTGTTCGAGGAGACCCGCGAAACGCAGGGCGCGAGCGAGTCGTTCCCCGCCGCCGTGGGCTCTCACCCGGTACCGTACCCGGTCGCCCGCCACTTCGGTGAGCGTGAAACTGTCGATCACATTGACGTCCGCCAGCAGGTTCTGCACGTCGGCATAGGCGCCGATGGAGTTAATGCCGTAGACGTCGAGATCTACGGCGCGCAGCGGTTCGTCGCCGCCCACGGCGAACTCGGCGGCCAGGAGCTCCGAGATCTCGGTCATCACGGTTTCCGGCGTGCCCGTCCACTGCCGTTCCTGGTCGCCGAACAGGTACGTCCAGCGATTCTGGCCGGTGCCGGACGCCTGCATGCGGCCGATCAGTATCGAGTCGACGTCGTAGCGCTCAGACGCCGCAACGATGCGTTCGTCGAACCCGCCCCACACGTCGCTGGATTCGACCCGCGCCATGTCTTCGCTGTCGAGTAACGGGAACGCGATCGGCAACCCGCGCTCCGCCGCGATGTCGAGTATGTGTTCGCGCAGCTGTGCGTTGCGGTCGGGCGCGCCGGGATCCTCCGGCGGCTGCCCGGATTCCGCCGCGCCGACGATTTCGCGTTCGCCCTGGCCCCAGTCCACGGCGATCCAGACGAGCGTCAGGGGACGATCGCCGCCCCAGACGGTCTGGTTCGCGGAGCGGAGCGCATTCTCGACGGCGGCGCCGTCGAACGTGACGAGCAGCGTGTCGTCGAGCCCCGGCTGGAACTGCACGACGTAGGCCGAGGGGTCGGGAAAGAGGGCCTCGTAGAGGTCGCGGTCATTGACGAGGTCGGGGCCGGAGACCCGTACCAGGACCTGGCGCAGGGCCGCGTCGTACGCCTCGGACCGCGCATCCGGCGCGTTCGCATCGAACGGCACCTCCGCCGTGTAGAGCGCACTCTCCTGCGCGGCGCCTGCCGTAACGAGGCCGATGACGCCGGCCAGCGCCAGTGAGACCTGCAACCAGGACTTCATTCCGCATGTTTCCCCTGTTGAGCGCAGCGACTATTATATCGCCCCCGCGCAGAGCGACCATCGTTTCCCCACCCGAACCCGGATCCGAATGAGCCCGAAGCCGCTGACATACAAGGATGCCGGTGTCGATATCGACGCCGGGAACGCACTGGTCGACCGTATACGTCCGCTGGTGGAGCGTACCCGGCGCCCCGAGGTACTGGCGGGGCTCGGCGGTTTCGGCGGTCTGTTCGCGCTGCCGCCGGGGCGCTTCCGGGAGCCGGTGCTCGTGTCGGGCACGGACGGCGTGGGCACCAAGCTCATGCTGGCCCAGCAGACCGGCCGCCACGACACGATCGGCATCGACCTCGTCGCCATGTGCGTCAACGACGTGCTGGTGACCGGGGCCGAACCGCTGTTTTTCCTCGATTATTTTGCCTGCGGCAAGCTCGACGTCGACGTCGCCTCCGCGGTCGTGGCGGGCATTGCGGAAGGCTGCGTCGCGGCGGGTGCCGCGCTGATCGGCGGCGAAACCGCCGAGATGCCCGACATGTACGCGCCCGGCGAATACGACCTGGCCGGCTTTTGCGTCGGCGCCGTGGAGCGCGAAGCGATGATCGACGGCCGTGGCATCGCCGCGGGCGACGCGCTGGTCGGCATTGCCTCGAGCGGGCCGCACTCGAACGGCTATGCGCTCATCCGCAAGGTGCTCGTGCAAAGCGGCGAGGCGACGATCGACGGGCAGCCGGCGGTCGATCGCCTGCTCGTTCCGACCCGCATCTACGTGCGCCCGGTGCTCGCGCTGATGTCTGCGGTGCCGGTGAAAGGCCTCGCGCACATCACGGGCGGCGGCATCACGGAAAACCTGCCGCGCATCCATCCTGACTCGCTGCACGCGGAGGTCGATACCTCGAGCTGGGCGCCCGGGCCGGTGTTCGACTGGCTGGCGTCCGCCGGCGGTATCGCGACGGCCGAGATGCGGCGCACGTTCAACTGCGGCGTCGGCATGATCGCCGTGGTGGCGGAAGCCGATGCGGACGCGGCGATCGCGAGCCTCGCTGCCAGCGGCGAAACGGCATGGCGTCTCGGGCGCATGGCGGACGGAACCGGCGAGGTCCGGTATCTTTGAGCGCGGCGTCCGCCGGCGACCGGTGCCGGGTCGCGATCCTGATCTCCGGTTCCGGCACGAATCTCCAGGCATTCATCGACGGCGTCCGCTCGGGCGCGCTGTCGTTTGCGATACCCCTCGTGCTGTCGAACCGGGCGGACGCGTTCGGGCTCGAGCGCGCCGCGGCCGCGGGCATCGACGCGGCGGTGATTCCGCATGCCTCGTTCGCCACGCGTGAGGACTTCGACCGCCGTATTGCTGCCCGGCTGGACGCGGCGGGCGCCGATCTCGTCGTCCTCGCGGGCTTCATGCGCATACTGAGCCCCTGGTTCGTGCTCCGCTACGCCGGGCGTGTCCTGAACGTGCACCCCGCCCTGCTGCCCCGGCACCCGGGCCTCGACACGCACGCCCGGGCCCTGGCCGCGGGCGATGCCGACCACGGCAGCACGGTGCATTTCGTCACGGAGGAGCTCGACGGCGGCCCGCGGGTACTCGCCGGGCGCATCCGCATCGGCGCCGGCGACACGCCGGAAACCTTGCGGGCCCGCGTGCAGGCGGTGGAGCACGTCATTTACCCGGAAACGGCGCAGTGGTTCGCGGACGGCCGCCTCGAATGCCGCGCCGGCGCGGCGTGGCTGGACGGGCGCCGTCTCGATGAACCGGTGGTGCGCGACTTCGGCCTGTAGGAGCGGCGCAAGCGCCGCTCCTACGCCTTCGGTAACGTCACCCCGCGCTGCCCCTGGTACTTGCCGCCGCGGTCCGCGTAGGAGGTCTCGCACTCCTCGTCGGACTCGAGGAACAGCATCTGTGCGACCCCCTCGTTGGCGTAGATCTTGGCGGGCAGCGGCGTGGTGTTGGAGAACTCCAGCGTGACGTGGCCTTCCCACTCGGGCTCCAGCGGCGTCACGTTCACGATGATTCCGCACCTGGCGTACGTTGATTTTCCGAGACAGATCGTCAGCACCTTGCGCGGGATGCGGAAGTACTCGACCGTGCGCGCGAGCGCGAACGAGTTCGGCGGGATCACGCAGCAGTCGCCCTTGAAGTCGACGAAGCTGCGCGCGTCGAAGGCCTTGGGGTCGACGATGGTCGAGTTGATGTTGGTGAAGATCTTGAACTCGTCGGCGCAGCGCACGTCGTAGCCGTAGCTCGACACG
>DASUOE010000121.1:0-16171 GCA_036276805.1 Woeseiaceae bacterium
AACCCGCGGTACATGGAGCTCCTGATCGAGCACCATTACGTCGAGCACATTCTCCGTATGCCGCCGGCGGACTGGCCCGATCCCCTGAATCGTTCCTTCAAGCACGTAAATGCTTCCGTGTACGTACCGATGCAGGGACCGAGCGAGCTCGGTGCGAGTGGACGGCTCGAACATTGGGACAGGACGGCTGACCTGGGCAGGATTTCGGTGCCGACACTGGTCATCGGCGCAAAGCACGACACGATGGACCCCGGGCATATGGAATGGATGGCGGAGGCTTTTCCGAACGGTCGCTACCTCTACTGTCCGAATGGCAGCCACCTCGCCATGTACGACGACCAGTCGACCTACTTCGACGGCCTCATTGACTTCACGCTGGACGTGGATGCCGGTCGTTCGCTGGCGCCGTAGTCGCGCGAGGCTCAGAACCAGAAGCGCAGGCCGGCCAGCGCGTAGGTGTCCGTGTCCTCGCCCCCGGCCGAGTCGTGCCGCTTCCAGTCCACACCCACGTACGGCGCCAGTTTGCGCGTGATCTCGTAACGGAGGCGCAGGCCCAGCGCGAGCTTTGTCAGGCCTGAATCGATGCCGAGCCCGGGGACGTCCTGAAGCGCGACGTCGAACTCCGCGCGCGGCTGCAGGACCCAGCGCTCGGTGAGCAGAAAGTCCTTCTCGAATTCCGCGCGGCCGGTCACGTCGCCGTCCTCGGAGAGAAACAGCGCGACGTCCGTCTCGACGAGGTAGGGCAACAGGCCCTGCACGCCGGCGACCGCCGCGGTCACGTCGCCGCCGTCCGTCTCGGCATAGCGGATGCCGAACTGCAGGTCGAAAAACGCCGTCCAGGCCCGGCCGTAGAGCAACTGCAGCTCGAAGGCCGTGTCCCCGTCCGCGGACTCGCCTTCGGTTTTCCACACGAACCGGTTGTAGTCGCCGCCGTAGAGGCCCTGCAGGTCCCAGGCCAGGACGCCGGGGTCCTCGCCCGGGCCGTCGCGGTACTCCAGCCGCTCGGCCTGGGTATACAGCGTAATCGGTTCGTGCATGTGGGCGTGCTCTGCCGCGGCATGCTGCGCGGGAGCCGGCGGGGCCGCGGCCAGCAGCAGTGCCGCGACGGGGACCACCCCCTTCATGCCGGGCCCGCAACGCGCACCACGCGCATCATGCCGGCCTGCATGTGATAGAGCAGGTGGCAGTGGAACGCCCATGGCCCCGGCTCATCGGCCGTGAGATCCACTGCGAGCCGTTCGGCCGGCTTCACGACCACCGTGTGCTTGCGCGGGTTGTATGGGCCATTGCCGTTCACGAGTTCCACGAACATGCCGTGCAGGTGAATGGGGTGCGCCATCATCGTGTCGTTGACGAACAGGAGGCGGACGCGCTCGTTCCAGCCGAGCTCGATAGGTCCCGTGACCTCCGAGAACTTGAGTCCGTCGAAGGACCACATGTAGCGGTGCATGTTGCCGGTGAGATGCAGCTCGATGACGCGGCCGGGTGCGCGCTCGTCCCTGCCCGGAACCAGGCTCCGGAGATCGGTGTACGCCAGCGCCCGGTGCGGTACGTCCGCGAGGCCGGCCCCGGGTTCGTGCAGGCGGCTCGCCGGCATGTCGGCGACGCCGTCGACGCCCGGGCCGCGCCGGTGGCGGTGGTCCACCGGCGGCAGGTCCGCCAGCGGGTCGGCGGGCGCAGCCTGACCGTGGCCAGCATGTCCCGCTGCCGAATGGTCCATCGCCGCGCTGTCGTCCGTGGCCCCGTGATCGATGGCTGCGTGATCCGTGGCCGAATGATCCATGGCCGAATGCTCCATGGACGTATGCGCTTCGTTGCCCGCCGACCCGCCCATGGCGCCATGGTCCATGCCCATGTCGGCCATGTTGAGGAGCGGCGGCTCGCGGAGTGGCGGCACGGCGGCGGTGAGGCCCGGCTGCGACGCCAGCGTGCCCCGCACGTAGCCGCTGCGGTCGGCGGACTCGCACATGATCGTCCAGGCGCCTGCGGCCGGGGTGACGATGACGTCATAGGTCTCGGCTGTGCCGATCTGGAATTCCTCGACGGCCACCGGCTCGACGTCCTGGCCGTCGGCCTGCACGACGGTCATGGTGAGCCCCGGTATGCGGACGTTGAAAAACGACATCGCCGAGCCGTTTATGAAGCGCAGCCGCACGCGTTCGCCGGCGGCGAACAGGCCGGTCCAGTTGGCGGCGGCGTCCCGGCCGTTCAGGAGATACGTGTACGTGGCGGCGGAGACGTCGGCGATGTCCGACTTCGACATGCGCATGCGCGCCCACTCGTCGAACGGCCGCTGCCCGGCTACCCGGTTGCGGTTGTAGTAGTCGTCCTCGAATTTCAGGTTCGCGAGCACCCGGTGCGGGTTCTCGAAGGTCCAGTCGGACAGGAGGATGACGAATTCGCGGTCGGCGGCCACCCGGTCCGCGCCGGCGGGATCGATGACGAGCGGCCCGTACACGCCCGCCTGTTCCTGCAGGCCCGAATGGCTGTGATACCAGTAGGTGCCGTGCTGGCGGACGCGGAAGCGGTAGGTGAACGTCTCGCCGGGCGCGATGCCGTCGAAGCTGATCCCGGGCACGCCGTCCATGTCGAACGGCAGCAGGAGCCCGTGCCAGTGGATGGACGAGGGGTCATCGAGCCGGTTGCTGACGTTCAGGACGACGTCCCGGCCTTCGCGCAGCCGGATGAGCGGCCCGGGCACCGTGCCGTTGATGCCGGCCGCGGTCGCGCGGCGGTCGCCCAGAGTGATGGGCGCGGGGCCGATGGCCAGGTCCCAGGCGTCCTCTGCGGCGCCGCCGGCATCGGCCGTCGCCCAGGCGGGCAGGGGCAGGCGTGCCGACAATCCGCCCAGCGCCGCCAGTTGCAGGCCGCGCGCCAGGAAAGTGCGTCTAAGCATCGAGATCGGGAATGAGTTCGCTTTCGAGGCTGGCGATCATGTCCTTGAGCAGCAACTTCCGTTTCTTCAGCCGCCGTATGCGCAGCTGGTCTACCATCGGGTCGAGCTGGAGGCGGTCGATGAGATAGTCGAGGTCCCGGTGACTGACCCGCAGTTCGCGTAAACGGTCCAACTGTTTGAACGCGTCGAGTTCGACTTTCTCGCCCATAGACGCCTCGAGGCTACTCCCGGTCCGGCAACAGCGCCAGCCAGTTCCGGTCGGTGGCGCCGATGACCACGAACCATGGGTTCAGGATATCGTCCTTGCGATTATAGGCGAGCGGCCGTCCGTCCGTGGTGACGACCTTCCCGCCGGCCTGCTCGACGACGGCCTGCGCCGCCGCCGTGTCCCACTCGGACGTCGGGCCGAGACGCGGGTACACGTCGGCCGCGCCTTCCGCGACGACGCAGAACTTGAGAGAGCTGCCCATCGGCACCATGTCGAACTCGCCGAGCCGCTCGAGAAAGGCGTCGAGGCTGGCGCCGCGATGGGAACGGCTGCCGACGACCCGCGGCGGAAGCGCGGCATGGCCGGAGACGCGGATCTTCTCCGGCTTGCCCTGCCTGCCGGTGCGCTTGTCCGCGCCGTGGCCCTCGCAACCCGTGTAGGTCGTGTGCTGCACGGGTACGTGCACGATGCCGAGCACCGGCTTGCCGTTGACGACGAGCGCGATGTTGACAGTGAACTCGCCGTTGCGATTGATGAATTCCTTCGTGCCGTCGAGCGGGTCGATGAGCCAGTAGCGATGCCACTTGCCGCGCTCCGCAAAGGACGGCAGCCCGCCTTCCTCGGACAGGATGGGGATGTCCGGCGCGAGTTCCCGAAGGCCCGGCACGAGGGTGCGGTGGGAGGCGAGGTCGGCCTGGGTCAAAGGTGATTCGTCCCGCTTGTTTTCCACGTCGAAGTCGGTGGCGTAAACTTCGAGGATCCGGTCGCCGGCAGCCTCGGCCAGTTCGACGAGCGGCTTGATCAATTCCTGGTAATGCATGGCATTCCTTGCTGACATACCTTCCGGCACTCGCCGGGCGCGCAGTATATAGCAGTGAAAATCGATCCCGAAACCCTGTTGGACCAGTGCGACACCCTGATGCTGGACATGGACGGCACCGTCCTCGACCTGGCGTTCGACAATTTCATGTGGCTGGAGCACGTCCCGGCGTACTACGCCGCCGCGCGATCGCTCGACCCCGAGGAAGCGCGCACCGCTCTGTATGCGAAATTCCGGGAGATGCAGGGCCGCCTCGAATGGTATTGCCTCGACCACTGGAGTGATTTCCTCGGCATCGACATCGCCGGGCTGCACCGGGAACAGCACCACCGCATCGGCTACCTGCCGGGTGCCCGCGACTTCCTCGAGCGAGTCCGGAAGCGCGCACTGCGCGTGCTGCTTGTGACCAACTCGCACGCCGAAACCCTTGCCATCAAGGACGCGGCCACCGGCATCACGCAGCATTTCGACGCGGTGTACAGCTCGCATCGTTTCGGCGTGCCGAAAGAGCGTCGCGAGTTCTGGGAGGCCCTCGCGGCGGTGGAGCAGTTCGACCCCGCGCGCACGCTGTTCATCGACGACACGGCACCGGTGCTTGCGAGCGCCGCGGGCTACGGTGTCGGGATGCTGCTGCAGATCGCGCAGCCGGATGCGTCCCGCCCGGCACGCGAGTGCCGGGAGTTCACGGCGATCGAAGGTCTCCGGGCGCTGGCGCGGCCGTAAGGCCGCTCCCGGCTCGGGAATTCCGGTCCCCTTCAATTCGCGGCCTTACGGCCGCTCCCAGCTCGGCAATTCCGGCCGCCGTCAATTCGCGGCCTTACGGCCGCTTCCAGCTCGGCAATTCCGGCCGCCTTCAATTCGCGGCCTTACGGCCGCTCCTACATGGACTTATGCGGTCTGCGGCCGGGCCGCTTGCGGCTGCCGCCGCCAGGACGGCCGGGCCGCTTGCCCCCGCCGGAACGCCGCGCACTGCCGCCCTTGGGCCGCTCGATCGCGGGCAGGTCGTCGGGTGAGTAGGCCGCCACAGGGATCTTGTGGCCAATGTATTCCTCGATATCCGGCAGCGACACGGCGTAGGACTCGCACCCGAAGCTGATCGCGTCGCCGGACGCCCCGGCGCGGGCGGTGCGCCCGATACGGTGCACGTAATCCTCGGCGTCCTGCGGCAGGTCGAAATTCACGATGTACTGGACGTCCGGGATGTGCAGGCCGCGACTGGCGACGTCGGTACCGATGAGCACCGGCAGCTGGCCGCTCTGGAACTCCATCAGCATGCGCAGCCGCTTTTTCTGCGGGACGTCGCCGGAAATGGCGGCGGCATGGAGCCCATTCGCTTCCAGCCATGCCTGGACCCGTTCGGCCTCGCGCTTCATGTTCACGAATACCATGATGCGCGCCGCGCCCATCTCGCGGATGAGCCCGATCAGGAGCGGCATTTTGTCCTCGTTGGCCGGGAAGAAGATCGCCTGGCGGACGCGGTCCGCAGTGACCTTGTCGGGCTCGATCTGGATGAGTTCCGGCTCGTTCATGTGCTCGTAGGCGAGCTCCATGACGCGGTGCGACAGCGTGGCGGAAAACAGCATGTTGAGCCGCTGCTCCGGCGGCGGCAGGCGGCGCAGCAGGTAGCGGATGTCCTTGATGAAGCCCAGGTCGAACATGCGGTCGGCTTCGTCGAGAACCGCGACCTGTACCTGGTCGAGTTTGAAAACGCCCTGCTTGTAATAGTCGATGATCCGGCCCGGCGTGCCGACCAGGATGTCGATGCCGGCCTCGATCTGTTTGCGCTGCTTGTCATAATCCGTGCCGCCGAACGCGAGGCCCACTACGAGGCCGGTGTGTTTGCCCAGGTCCTCGGCGTCCTTCGCGATCTGCACCGCCAGTTCGCGCGTGGGCGCAAGCATGAAGGCCCGCGGCTGCCGGCGGCCTTCGCCGGGCGCCGGGCCGTGCAACAATCGCTGGAAGGTCGCGATGAGGAAAGCCGCCGTTTTGCCGGTGCCGGTCTGCGCCTGGCCGGCGACGTCGCGGTTTTCGAGGGCGATCGGCAGCGTCGTCGCCTGGATCGGGGTGCAGAACTCGAAGCCGGCGTCGCGGATACCGCGGTGCACGCGCTCGTCGAGAGCAAGTGAATCGAATCTGAGGTCGCTCAGATGACTGTCGGGCATACGAAAAGGACCAAAAAATGTCGGTTAGAGGCTTGCAAAATGGCTCGCGAAGCGGTCAAATTGCCGGTAATTCGACGCAACCGTCGTCGCTCCCGCCACTTTCGCCAACGTCGTTTCCAGACTGAATCCAGAAAGCAGCCGGAACAGAGTTCGCTGTATAGCGCGACAGTTTGCCTGATAGTTGGGGCAGCGTCATCCATTTTGCAATGCCTGCCGTCCTCCGGGGAAAGGACGACGCGCATTACCAACCCCGAAGAAACCCACGTCTCGAAAAGAGGAGATAGCCGGTGAGCGACAAGATCGTCCACACGACTGACAGTGGATTTGAGTCAGACGTCCTCGCTTCCGACAAGCCGGTCCTGCTGGATTTCTGGGCCGAATGGTGTGGCCCGTGCAAGATGATCGCTCCCCTGCTGGACCAGGCGGCGGACGAATACGCGGACAAACTGTCCGTGGTCAAGATCAACATCGACGAGAATCCGAACATCCCCCAGAAGTTCGGAATTCGCAGCATCCCGACCCTGATGATTTTCAAGAACGGCGCGCCGCAGGCACAAAAGGTCGGCGCGATGTCGAAGTCGCAGTTGGTCGATTTTCTGGAAAGCAATCTGTGAGAGGATACTTGGGCAATCAAACGAAGAGCCGGCCGAACAAAACCGGTAACAAGGGCAAGGGCAACAACAATCGTCGCCGTCGGCGGCGTTCGCCTTCGGAGGAGTTTCCGGACGACGACGCCAGCAGCCTCGAGGTAATCCCGCCGGAGCAGCTCGAAGCGAGCAAGAGCGTGATGAACCTGACCGAGCTCAAGAATCGGCCGGCCGCCGCGCTGGTCGAGCTCGGGGAATCGCTGGGGCTCGAGAACCTCGCGCGCTCGCGCAAACAGGACATCATCTTCTCGATCCTGAAAGA
Organism: Woeseiaceae bacterium; assembly: GCA_036276805.1. Taxonomy (GTDB): domain Bacteria; phylum Pseudomonadota; class Gammaproteobacteria; order Steroidobacterales; family Woeseiaceae; genus UBA1847. The sequence continues at coordinate 6,996 of DASUOE010000121.1, forward strand.
GCACGCGAAGAACGGCGAGGACATCTACGGTGAGGGCGCGCTCGAGATCCTGCAGGACGGCTTCGGCTTCCTGCGCTCGGCCGACAGTTCCTACCTCGCGGGCCCGGATGACATCTACGTGAGCCCGAGCCAGATTCGCCGGTTCGCGCTGCGTACGGGCGATACGGTCTCCGGCCTGATCCGGCCGCCGAAGGACGGCGAGCGCTACTTCGCGCTGCTCAAGGTCGGCCAGATCAACCACGATGCGCCGGAGAATGCGCGCTCCAAGGTGCTGTTCGAAAACCTGACGCCGCTGTTCCCGAAGAACCGGCTCAAGCTCGAGCAGGGCAACGGCAGCACCGAGGACCTGACCGCGCGCATCATCGACATGGTCGCGCCGATCGGCAAGGGCCAGCGCGGCCTCATCGTCTCACCGCCGAAAGCCGGCAAGACGATGCTGCTGCAGAACATCGCGTCCTCGATCGCGGCCAACAACCCGGAAGTGGACCTCATGGTCCTGCTCATTGACGAGCGGCCGGAAGAGGTCACCGAGATGGAGCGCACGGTGCGCGGCGAAGTCGTGTCGTCGACCTTCGACGAACCGGCGAGCCGGCACGTGCAGGTCGCCGACATGGTGATCGAGAAGGCCAAGCGGCTGGTCGAGCACAAGCGCGACGTCGTCATCCTGCTCGATTCAATTACGCGCCTGGCGCGCGCCTACAACACCGTCGTCCCGTCTTCGGGCAAGGTGCTGACCGGTGGCGTGGACGCGAATGCACTGCACCGGCCGAAGCGCTTCTTCGGTGCCGCGCGCAATATCGAGGAGGGCGGCAGTCTCACGATTCTCGCCACGGCGCTGATCGACACCGGCTCCAAGATGGACGAAGTGATCTACGAGGAATTCAAGGGCACCGGCAACATGGAGATCCACCTGGATCGCCGCATTGCCGAGAAGCGCGTTTTCCCGGCGATCAACATCAACCGATCGGGCACGCGCAAGGAAGAGCTCCTGACCGAGCCCGACGAGCTGCAGAAGATGTGGGTGCTGCGCAAGGTGCTGCACCCGATGGACGAGCTCGCGGCCATCGAATTCCTGCTGAACAAACTGCAGGATACGAAGACGAATACGCAGTTCTTCGAAGCGATGAAACGCTAGGGAGACTCTGCCGCCGCGCCTACGGTGCCGTCACCTTCTGCAGGAACTGCGGAAGGTCGTCGTTCAGAACAAGCCAGGGAAGCTTGTCGTCCACCCAGATGTGCGACCGCGGCGTGATGCGCGCCGGTTCGGCCAGGGATGCGACGGTGACGTCGATCTCGCCCGGTCGTCCGACGTGCTCGTACGTGAGCGTCGTACCGCAGCCGGCGCAGTGACCGCGGGTCACGCCCCGCGAGGAGTGAAATTCCGCGAGCGCTCCCCCGGTCACGGCAAACGCCGCGGCGGGGAAGGTCGCCCACGTGACGAACGGGGCGCCGGCGGCCCGCTGGCAGCTCCTGCAATGGCAATGACACGCGTACGACGGCGCCGCCGCGATGGTGTAGCGCAGCTTTCCGCACAGGCAGGCGCCTTCGAAGTGCGGTTTCATGGCGGTGCCGATCCCGCTTTCAGGTATCGCGTTCCCGGGAGTCGACCGCCGAACAGCGGTACGCCAGGCGGCGGGACGACGGACGGGTCACGATTATGTCGCGCTGGTAGGAATAAACGTGGCACTCGCTGGCCGTGATGGCGGCGACGGTCGCGGCGGCGGCATGTCTGTCTGCAGCGGCGGGGCGGCCGCCGTGCTGCACCAGGAAGACGCAGGCGACGAAGGCGGCCAGCAGGGCCCAGCAGATCGAAGAGGCTCTTGTCATTCTTCTCCCCTCGTTTCGAACCGGTTGCGCTCAACGATAGCACAGTGCCGGCGGCGATCGGCACTGACCTGGCGGGCTGCGGCCCGCCGTTTCAGGCCCCGGCGCGCCGCCGTTCCAGTCCTGGCGTGTCCGCCATCGGGACGTGCCGCGGGTGCTCTTCCATGCGCTCGATCCATTCCAAGATCGCCGGGTAGCCCCCGAGATCGAAGCCGCCCTCGTGAGCCACGTGCGTGTACGCGTACAGCGAAATGTCGGCGATTGTCGGCGTGTCGTTGACGAACCACGAACGCCCTTCGAGATGCTTGTCCATGACCGCCAGCGCCTTGTGGCCGCCGGCCTGTTTCGAATCGTACTCCGCCCGCCGGCTTTCCGGCATGCCGAGATACCTGGCAATGAAGCGCGCGACGGCGATGTAGGGTTCGTGGCTGTACTGCTCGAAGAACTGCCACTGCAGGACGTACGCCCGCTGCAGCCTGCCTACTGGCAGGTACTTCGTGCCGTCGGCGAGGTAATTCAGGATTGCGTTCGACTCGGCGAGATGCTGCCCGCCCGGCAAATCGAGGACGGGAATCTTGCGATTGAGATTCAGCGTTTCGAAGTCCGCCGTCTGCGTTTCGCCCGCGAGGATGTCGATGTCGACCCACTGGTAATCGAGCTCGAGATAATGCATGAGGAGCTCGATCTTGTAGCAATTGCCTGAACGCCGATCGCCGTAGACCCGATACACCTGAAACCTCCTGTCGCCGTCTCAGCGGTCGATTGTAATCGCGAACCGGGGCAGGACGCGCCCCGGAACGCAACGATTCAGCCTCGGAACGTGCTTTCCCAGTTCTTGCCGTCGATCTTCCGGACCGGCAGGGCGGCCGTTCCGCCGTCTATGCAACGTGCATTGACGCTGTAGCCGTCGGGGTGCGAACGCGGCACGTAGAACGACTTGATGCCGCAGGTGCGGCAGAACAGGTGCTGCGCCGTGCCCGTATTGAACGTATAGGTCACGAGCTCGGCTTCTCCCGCCAGCAGCCGGAACTGCTCGCGCGGCACGATTATGTGCAGAAATCCGGTCCTCGAACAGACCGAACAGTCGCACTCGAGGATCTCGGTCGTCGCAGCGGTCCCGACCTCGAAGCGCACGCGGCCGCAATGGCAGCCCCCTGTGTGCCGGACGAGGTCCGCCTGGCTCACGACGGCAGCTCCGCCTGGTTGCCCTGCGAAGGCGGCGCAGGCGCCCGGCTGCCGCGGGACCGTTCCCGGTCAGGCGGAGCGCCCATCGTACGCATTGATCGTGAACGCCGACAGGTCGACGTCCTCCAGGCAGCGCGCATTCACCGCCGCCATCTCGTGCCCTTTGGCATCCGTGCCGAATCCGACCGGTGCACATCCGCAGGTGGAACAGAAGTTGTGCCGGATGCGGTGCGTGTTGAACGTATACGTGCTCATGGCGCTTTCCGGCGTGCTGAACGCAACGTCCGCGCGCGGTACGAAGAACAGCAGGGAGCCCTTGCGGCTGCAGATGGAACAATTGCATTCTATGAGGGCGTCGACTTCGGCCTGGACGGCAAACGCGACGCTACCGCAGTGACAGCTGGCCTTGTAGTTCATGGCGCGTACGGGACGTGAGCGGCCCGCCTCCGGCTTGACGAGTCCGCAAGCGTAAAGCGACGCTCGCCGCCGGCGCAAGGCCGCCGGCGACGAGGGCCAAAAGGCGTTTACTCCCCGCCGCCCCCGACGGGTACGGCGTCGACCGGTTCGACGAAAGCGATGAACAGGACACACGCGTCGCCCGGGGCGCAGGTGGCCGAATGAGGCAGGTCGGCGGGACCGTAGGCATAGTCGCCGACGCGGATCGTCGCCGTCTCCTGCCCGTCGTAGGTTACGTCCAGTTCGCCGGAGACGAGCACCATGCGTTCCGCCGATGCGTGCCGGTGCAACGGGATATCGGCACCGCCCGGTACGCGGAAGAAGACATCCGCGTTCGCTGCCGCCGGATCGCCGTGCAGCACGGCGATCTCGCAGCCGTCCGGCATGAACTCGGGGCAGGGGCCCCACTCGAGAGAGTCGTCATCGGCCGAGATCACCAGGGGCAATTCGCCGGCGGACGCGGAGCCGCCGCACACGGCGGCGAGGGTGGCGGAAAGCATCATCCTTCGGAGGTTTCTCATTTTATTTTCCTCTGCGGCTGAAGCACACCGGGGCGGCGCGCCTCGGGAAATACCCGAGGATAGGTGTTACCGGGGGCCCGCTCAACGCCAGCGGTACAGCGGCGCGACGGTTCCGGCGGGGAACTCGCTCTGCTCCCGTGCCAGTTCCACGTAGCCGTCGGTACCGGCGAGCGATGCAAAATCCCCGGAGGTGTTCGTCGGCACGGGCAGCGCCAGCACCTGCCCGGCGGCACTCGATACGACCCGAACCGGCAGGAAGTACGTGAGCTCCGGCGCGAAACTCACCGGTCGCGCCAGCACTGCGAAACACGGCGACGCGTCCGGCATACCCGCCATGCGGCGCAATGCCGCCACCACGTAGTGGCGGCAGCAAACCAGCGTCGAAACGGGATTCCCGGGCAGCGCGAACACCGCCTGGCCCGCCGGTCCCGTGCCGAACCACATCGGCTTTCCCGGGCGCTGGCTGATCCGGTGGAAGACGCGTTCCACCTTGAGATTACGGAGGACGTCGGGCACGAAGTCCGCCTTGCCCATGGAAACGCCGCCGCTCAGGATGAGCACGTCACACGACGCAATGAGCTCGCCCAGGCTTGTTTCGAGAATGTGCGCATCGTCGGGCAGGTGGACGTGGCGGGCCTCCGGGTACCCGTGCTCTGCGAGCATGGCCACGACGGCGGGGCCGTTGGAGAGCCGGACCTGGTGTTCGGCGATCGGCTCACCTGCCGGGACGAGTTCGTTGCCGGTCGAGACGACGGCGATGCGCGGCCGCCGCGAGACCTCGACACCGGCGAGTCCCGCCGAGGCGACGACCGCGACGTCCATCGGCGAAATCCGCGTGCCTGCCCGGAGCAGTTCCGTTCCCTTTGCGTGGTCCGAGCCGCGCCGATGGATGAACTGTCCGCGCTCGGCAACGTAGTCCCCTTCGATGCACGCCATGCCGTCGGCGTTCCCGGTTCGCTCTACCGGCACGATGCAGTCCGCGCCGCGCGGCAATGCTGCGCCCGTCATGATTTCGATCGCCTTGCCGGGCTCGAGATCGAGCGCCGGGTCGCCGGCGGCCTGCATGGCCTGCAGCGGGAACCGGCGGGCGCCCCCGGCAAGGCGCGCGTGTTCGATGGCGATGCCGTCCATCATCACGCGATCGAACGGCGGCTGGTCGCGCTCCGCCACCACGCCCTGCCGGAGGACACGGCTCGCGCTGGCTCTGAGCGGCACAAGCTCGGCGGGCGACAGGCGCACCGACCCCAGGATAGCGCCCAGTGCTTCCGCCGGCGTCAGCACGGCTCAGGCCGTCTCGCGGGCGATGGCGCGATGCCCGATGTCGCGCCGGCAGTACGCGCGGTCCCAGTGAATGCGGTCGACGGCTGCATACGCTTCCGCCGCCGCGGCAGCGACTGACTTGCCGAGCCCGACGACGCACAGGACGCGGCCGCCGTTCGTGACGACGCCGCCGTTGCCCAGGGCGGTGCCGGCGTGGAACACCTTGTGCGCGTCGCTGTCGGCGCCGTCCAGGCCGCTGATGCGTTTGCCCTTCTCGTAGCTTTCCGGGTAGCCGCCGGCCGCCATGACGACGCCGAGCGCGACACGCTCGTCCCATTCGGCCTTGTGTTCGCCGAGGGTGCCCTCGAGCGTCGCCCAGCAGAGCGTCGCCAAGTCCGACTTGAGCCGCATCATGATGGGCTGCGTCTCCGGATCGCCCATGCGGCAGTTGAACTCGATGACCTTCGGCGCGCCGTCCGGCATGATCATGAGGCCGGCGTACAGGAAGCCGAGGTAGGGCACTTCGTCCTCGCGCATGCCCGCGAGCGTCGGTTCGACGACCTCCGACATGATGCGGTTGCCGACCTCGTCCGTGATCACCGGCGCCGGGGAATAGGCGCCCATGCCGCCGGTGTTCGGCCCGGTATCGCCCGCATCGCGCGCCTTGTGGTCCTGCGAAGTCGCGAGCGGCAGGACCGTGATGCCGTCCGTGATCACCATGAAGCTCGCTTCCTCGCCATCCAGGAATTCCTCGACCACGATGCGCGCGCCCGCGTTGCCGAAGCGGTTGCCCTCGAGCATGTCGGTCGCCGCCGCCGTAGCCTCGTCCAGCGTGCGGGCGACGATGACGCCCTTGCCGGCGGCGAGTCCGTCGGCCTTGATGACGATGGGCGCGCGGCGTTCCCGGATATAGGCGAGCGCCGGCCCGACCTCGCTGAAGGTGGCGTAGGCCGCCGTAGGGATCCCGTGGCGGGCGAGAAAATCCTTCGCGTACGCCTTGGAACCTTCGAGCCGCGCCGCCGCGGCCGTCGGGCCGAAGCACGGCAATCCCGCGTCATTGAACGCGTTGACGATGCCCGCGACGAGCGGCGCTTCCGGCCCCACGATGGTGAGGTCCACCTGTTCGCGGTTCGCGAGCCGGATGAGTCCCGGGATGTCGTCGGCCGCCACGTCGCGATTCTGCACGCGGCGTTCACGCGCCGTGCCGGCATTGCCGGGTGCGACCAGCACGTCCTCTACCTCGGCCGACTGTGCGCACTTCCAGGCGAGGGCGTGTTCGCGGCCGCCCGAGCCGACGATGAGTATGCGCATCAGTGGCGGAAGTGCCGCATTCCGGTGAACACCATCGCCAGGCCGTGGTCGTTGGCGGCGCGAATCACCTCGTCGTCGCGCACAGAGCCGCCGGGCTGGATGATGGCCGCAATGCCGGTTGCCGCGGCCGCGTCGATGCCGTCGCGGAAGGGAAAGAACGCATCCGAGGCCATGACGGATCCGCGGAGGTCGAGGCCCTCGTCCGTGGCCTTGATGGCGGCAATGCGGGTCGAATACACGCGGCTCATCTGGCCAGCTCCAACGCCGAGCGTCATGCCGTCACGGCAGAACACGATGGCGTTCGATTTTACGTGCTTCACCACCGTCCAGGCGAACAGCAGGTCGGCCACCTGTGCGTCGGTGGGCGCCCGATCGGTAACCACCCGGAGATCGTCGGCCGTGACGACGCCCTGATCGCACGACTGCACGAGCAATCCGCCGCTCACCTTGCGGAACTGGTATCCGCCTGCGGGAGCCTCCCAGGCGCCGGTTGCAAGGATGCGCACGTTCGGTTTCGCGGCCGCGACGTCGAGGGCGGCGGGTTCGACCGCCGGCGCAACCAGCACCTCGACGAACTGGCGGTCGAGCACGGCCTTCGCCGTCGCCGCATCGAGCGGCCGGTTGAAGGCGATGATGCCGCCGAAGGCCGACGTCGCATCGGTGCGGAACGCTTTCTCGTAAGCGCCGAGTATGTCGTCCGCGACGGCAACCCCGCAGGGATTCGCGTGCTTGACGATGACGCAGGCCGGTACCGCGAACTCCCTGACGCACTCGAGAGCCGCGTCGCTGTCGGCCAGGTTGTTGTAGGACAGGGGCTTGCCCTGCAACTGCCTCGCGGTAGCGAGCGATCCCGCGGGCGCGCGCTCATCGACGTACAGGGCGGCTTCCTGGTGCGGGTTTTCGCCGTAGCGGAGCTTGCCGGCCCGCGTGCCCGCGTACAGCCAGCGCTCGCCCAGCGGGTCGTCGCCGAGCTCGGCCGAGAGGTAGCTCGTGATCGCGGCGTCGTAGGCCGCGGTGTGCGCGAACGCCTTCGCCGCGAGCCGCCGCCGGCCCTCCACGTCGAGGCTGCCGTCCTGCACTGCGGCGAGGACAGTGTCGTAGTCCCGCGGGTCCACCACGACGGCGACGCCGTCGTGGTTCTTGGCTCCCGCACGCAGCATCGCCGGGCCGCCGATGTCGATGTTCTCGATGGCCTCGCCCAGCGTGGCGCCCGGGCGCGCGATCGTCCGTTCGAAAGGGTAGAGGTTGACGACCAGGAGGTCGATGGGCTCTATGCCGTGTTCCGCCATGACGGCCTCATCCTGGCCGCGGCGGCCGAGGAGTCCCCCGTGGACCGCAGGGTGCAGGGTCTTCACCCGGCCGTCCATCAGCTCGGGCAACCCGGTCTTCAGGGCGACGTCGATCGCCGGGATGCCGGCGTCGCGCAGCGCCCGCGCCGTGCCGCCCGTCGAGACGATCTCGACCCCGAGCTTTGCCAGTTTGCCGACGAAATCGGTGAGGCCGCTCTTGTCAGATACGCTGACGAGCGCGCGTCGCACTTCAAACATGGGGCTGCCCTGCCGGTGAATTACTGGATCAGTGAATAGGTCTTGAGCTTCTTGCGCAGGGTGCCGCGATTGATGCCCAGTATGCACGCCGCCTGGCTCTGGTTGCCGTCGGTGTAGTCGAGAACGGCCTTGAACAGCGGCCTCTCGACTTCGCCGATGACGAGATCGTACAGGTCGTTCGGTTTGTCGCCGTTTAGATTCGCGAAATAAATCTTCAAGGCGTCTTCGGTGTGCTCACGCAGGGGTTTCTTGTTTTTCTTGGTCCAGAGCTCCACACCGTTTTTTGGATCGTATTGCGCCACGTCTTATGTCCTGAAAATCCTGGCCCGGGCCCTGGGCCGCCTCCCCGTTTTCGAACGTTTTCTCTTTGCGACCGTGCCGCCGGCAGGATGACGCACCGCTATTGTTGCGTGTTGGGCCACGTGTCGGCCCCGTGTCGGGCGACGATTTGGTCCAGGTATTCGCGAGTCAGCCTGATTTGTTCGGAAGCACTGTCGACGCGCATGACCCGGTGGCGAAACTCGGCTGCGTTTTCGAGTCGATCGCAATACCAGGTGATGTGTTTGCGCGCCACCCGAACGCCGGTTGACTCCCCGTAGAACCGGTGCAGATCGTTCAAGTGGCCGAGCATGATATCACGCAATTCGCGATTTTCTACTGGCGCTTTTTTTGCGTCGCCGCAAACACCGGCGGCGAGTTCGCGGAAAATCCATGGGCAGCCCTGCGCCGCGCGACCGATCATCAAGCCGTCGGCGCCGGTTAGGCGCAGAACTTCAAGCGACTTCTCCGCGCCGGTGATATCGCCGTTTGCGATCACGGGGATGGCGACGCTCGCCTTGATGCGCGCGATCGTCTCGTACTCGGCCGCGCCGCGGTAACGGCAGGCGCGCGTGCGACCGTGGATCGCGAGCGCGACGATGCCGGCATCTTCCGCGATGCGCGCGATGCGCACGCCGTTCCTGTGTGCAGGATCCCACCCCGTTCGTGTCTTCAGCGTCACAGGCACGTCGACTGCCCGGACGACACGCGCGAGGATATCGGCGACCAGCGCTTCGTCGGTCAGCAGCGCGGA
>DASUOE010000122.1:0-18529 GCA_036276805.1 Woeseiaceae bacterium
GAGCGTCCCGCCGGCTGAAACCTATGTCGTGCAGCTCGGCGTGTTCGCCGATCCCGGCCTCGCCCGGGCGGCGCTCGCCCGGACCGACGTGGCGGGTTTCGCGTATACAACGGCGTTTGCGATCGACAACACGGAGTGGCAGGCCCTGCAGGTCGGCTTCTATGCCTCCGAAGCCGAGGCCGAACAGGCGCTCGCGGCACTCGCGCCGTTGTTTCCCGACGCATGGGTCCGCCTGGTCGACGACGCGGAACGCCGCGCCGCCGAAGAGGGCGGCGCGCTCGTCGCCGGGGCCGGCGCACTCGCCGTCGCACCGCGGCGCGGCGCCGTCGCCGACGAGCCGGGGCAGAGAGCGCTCCTCGACGCTGCATCGGCGGCCATCATCGACCGTCGCTACGACGACGCCGTCGCCGCCTGCACCGCGATACTCGAGGTGCCGGCCAGTCCGTACCGGGCGCGGGCGCGCGAATACATCGGCGTCGCGCTCGAACGCAGCGGACAGACCGACCGCGCCGTGGCCGAATATCGCGCCTGGCTCGCGGAGTTCGGCGCGGCGGACAGCCGCGCAGGCGACGCCAAGCGCGTCGGGGAACGGCTGCGCGCGCTGACCGAATCCCCCGCGCCAGGCGTGACGGCCGGACGAGCGGCCGCCCATGCACCGGAGCCGCGCTGGGCGTTCTTTGGCGGCGTGTCCCAGTACTACTGGCGCAACGAGGAACAGTTCGTCGACGACGGCAACCACATCGTCAGCAGCACCGGCATTCTGAACCTCGCCGACGTCACCGCGACCCGCAGCGGCACGCGCTACGACCTGCAGGCTCGCGTGAACGGCGCCTACCAGTTCGACCTCATCGAATACGACGGCGACGACCACACAGGCTGGATCACGAACGCCTACATCGACGTCGCCGACCGCGAAACGGGCCTGCGCGGGCGTGCCGGGCGCCAGGCGCGGCGCCAGGACGGCGTCATCGGCCGCTTCGACGGCGCATCGGTCGACTACGCGCTCACGGAACGCATTTCGCTCGGCGCCAGCGCCGGCCTGCCAATCGATTCGCCGCGCTACCGTTCCGGCTCGCATCGCACGCAGTTCGGCGTGAGCACCCGCTTCGCCGATGTCGTTCCCGGTGCCGACCTCAATGTGTACCTGCAGCGGCAGACCGTGGACGGCATCGTGGACCGCGAGGCGCTCGGCGGCGAGGCGCGCTACCGCCTGTGGGACGTCGCATTCTTCGGCATGCTCGACTACGACGTCGGCTTCGGCGACGTCAATCTCGCAATGCTGAACGCGCAGTGGGTGCTGCCGACGGGCTGGACCGTCAACCTGCGCGCCGAGACCGGCGTGCAGCCGTTCATCACCACGCGCAATGCGCTGGCCGGCCAGGGCGTCGGCAGCATCGAGACCCTGCTCGAGACCTACAGCGAGGAGGAGGTGCGTGCGCTCGCAAGCGACCGCACCGGCAGCGCCAGCCGCTTCTCGGCGGCATTCTCGATTCCGCTCGCCGAACGCTTCGACCTCTCGATCGACGCGTCGGTCCGCCGCTTCGGCGGCACCGCGGCCTCCGGCGGCGTCGCCGCGATTCCCGACTCGGGCACGCAGTCGTACCTCGCCGCGACGCTCGTCTCGACGTCGCTCTTTTCGGCGGACGACCTGAACACGCTGAGCGTCCGCTACGATGCATCCTATACGCGTGACAGGCTCACGCTGCTCCTCGACAGCCGCATCGCCATAGGCAGCCGGCTCAGGGTGCGCCCGGCCATTTCGTTGTCACAACTGGATTACCACTCGCCGGAGTACGGCGAGAGTCGCGAGTTCGTCGTGGAGCCGTCACTGCGGCTCTATTATCGCTGGAAGCGCATCCTGTTCGATGCGGAAGCCGGCATCCGCTATGCCGAGCGCGAGAACCCGGCGCGGCCGTGGGACCCGTTCAGCCCCGACGGCCACGAACAACTATCCGGCATGTACCTGAACCTGGGATACCAGATGGAGTTCTGACATGAACCTGACGCACACCTTGTCCTGCGTGGCCCTGTTATCGCTCGTTTCCGCCTGCGCCGGAACCGGCCGGCCGGACGCGGTCTCGTCGTTCGACGAACGCACCGGCGAGTCGCTCATCCACCCCGCCCTGCCGCTGACGCTGGCGACCGCGCAGCCGGGCTTGTCGGCCGTCGGGCGCGACTACCTCGCGCTCTGCCCCGTCACGGTCAGCGGACGCGGCGCGCCCGTCACCTGGATCTGGCTGTCGCTGTCGTCGTCGATCGACCGGACGATCACCGGCGCGCCCGAGCCGGACGTACGCTCGATCGTGCTCCTGGTCGACGGCGTCCCGATGACGCTAGACCTCGAGCCGTGGTCGGCGGCGGCCGGCACGCAGCCATTCGGCACCGTGGCCGCCGACAGCTATGCCGCCCGGATCACGAACACCCAGCTGCAACGAATCGCCGGTTCCGGCGACCTGCGCGCCCTCCTCGTCGACCCGGACACGCAGTCGACGGAATACGCGCTCGGCACGGATACGCGGGCCAGCTGGGATCCCGTAGTGACGAACCTGCGGCTGCTCGCCGGGCGCCGGGACTAGCCCCGGCTTGCGAAGGTCACTTAAGGCCCGCCGGCACCCGGCACAACGCGCACCGCACTTGGCCAGAGAGTGGCAATTTCGAAAAGACCCATCTGGTAGCTGATACCCTCGTTGACGACCGGCATCAGCGGCAGATAGCGGAGCCATTCCCCCGGCATGGATTCCGCCGGCAATGTGGCATCGTGGCGCTGCCAGTCCGTGCCGTCGTGGATCTCCGTCCACGCGTGGCCGAAGGCCTGCACCTCGTCGCCCGCCGCGTGCAGGAGGATGCCCAGGACGACCCGCGCGGGATACCCCTCGGCCCGTGCCAGTGCTGCCAGCAGGAAAGCGTGCTCCGTACAATCGCCGGATCCCGTCTCCGCTACGCGGGACGCGACGTCATAGCCGCGCAGATACGTCTTTTCGGCGACGTGCCCGTAGACGAAGGCACGCAGTTCTTCCGGGGTCAATGGGGCAGCACTCGTTCGCTGCCACCCGGCAAGCAAATCGCTGATCGCGGGCTCTTCATAATCGATGATGAAGGACGAAGCGGACGTTGCAGCGCCGGGACCTCCGCGTATCGAGTCCGTGCTCCGGCTCCGCACCGTTATCGACGACAGATCGATGGCGATCACATCCAGTGTCGCAGCGCTCCCGATGCGGCTCGCCACTTCCTGTGGGTCCCTTACCTCGAGGACGACGGCAACCGTTTCGTCGGCCAGGCGATCGGCACCGGAAACGGACTGCTTGCCGAGTTCCCAGAGGTACAGCCCGACGCCTTCGGCGGAAACGGGAGGTGCGAGCGAGACAAGAGCCAGGGCAACGATGGCGCCTTTGGCCCTGCAGCGGCCGGCGTCCGTACAAGAACCTCTCATCGGCGAAAACCGCTGCCCGTTCGACCCGGCAGTGGACTTCCTGTCAAGGTATTTTTCCTGCGGCGAACACCCGCTCGATGACGATCGCGGTGGTACCAGCATCGAGGATGCCGCGGCGCATGGATCCGTTGGCGTCGAACTCGCCTTCGACCTTCAGCGGCCCCATGGTCATTGCGATGGCACCGGGTGAATCCGTGTCGTGTACCAGCGTCATGTTCGTGAACACCGTCGGGTCCGCGTCGGGGACCCACGACGTCAATTCCATCGATGTGACGTCGGATGCGTTCAATAGAGACCGGGTTGCAAGCATCTCGCCGAGTGGCGACAGTGGCTCGGCCTCATCCCCGAGCTCTGCGCTGATCGGCTTGCCGCTGAACGAGCCGTCGACCGCCCAGACGCCGTTCTCGTCCGGGCGCAGAGCGAGATTCATGCTCAGCTCACCGTTTTCTGCGGACGAAACCAGAGCATTGATCAGGTAACCGTCCGGTGTCGACCAGCTCACGGATGTGCTGTCGGACGTGGCGACCTCGGTCGCGCTGACCGGAACCAGCATGGCGTCGGTCGTGTCGACCCGCGTATCGCCCTCCTCGTCGAGAGTCATCGTGATCCTGGCGAAACCCGTATTGAGCTCGTTGATCGAAAAAACGTACACCTCCTGGTAATAAGGATCGGCAGTCAGCGCGTCCGTGTCCAGTTGGCGAACGAGCTCGGCAAAGCCCTCTGCGAAGGACTTGCGATAGCCGGGAAGCGAATGTGCGCAGATAACGTGCACCCCGTCGCTCTCCGCGGCGCGCACCTTGGTCAGCGTCGCCAGTGCATTCGGCGCTTCGCCGACCGTGTACAACCATTCGAGCGCAAGGAAGGGCGATCCGTCTATTGCACCCGCGTCGACGTGCTGAACGCTGCGAAAGCCCACCGGCCCGTGCTGGTCGCTGGTGGACTCGATCACCGCATCGGCGACGTTTGCGATCGAAACGCCCATGTCGATCGGCTCGGCATAAAACCAGCACTCGAAATCTGCGCCGGAGCCGTCGTTCGACCTCGCGTAGAACTGGCCGGAGCCGATCTCCTGGCGCTCCTGGATCTCGCCCGGCATTACGGTTTTCACCGGGCCGAGCGACAGCGGCTCGTAGGCGATCCCGTCATACTCCTCGAGCATCGCATCCCGCAGCCAGTCGGGCCATGACGGGTCGACGTCGGCCTGCGCCATGGCGGTGCCGCTGGTGCAACCGGCGAGCGCGGCGCCGGCCATCCAGAGCTTGAGAACGCCAGTTCGGATCATCGGGATTCCTCTCGAGGAGCGGAAGGCGGTCGCAGGATAGCGCGTCACCGCCCGCCGGGCGAGGACCTGGCGCACAGGCTCAGGGAGGCGGCGCCAGCGTCGCCTCGTCGGCCCAGCCCAGCGGCTCGCTGCCGCGGCCCACGAGCCGCCAGCCGGGCAGGCGCGCGAAGATCCGGACATCCGCACCCGCGTACAGGCGCGTGCTGGCGCTCTGCCCCGGAACGGGGCGATCGTGCAGCCAGGCATCGGTGCCGAGAGACGCCGCCGCCACGGGCCGCAGCGGCGCCCGGTAGTCCGCGTGTACCCAGCCCTCGGCCGCGGGTGTCTGCACGCTCAGCCATTCCCCGGTCGTCGCCAGGACGCGCAGCACGGTGCCGCGGGCGAGCGTCTCCGTCGCGGCCTGGTCCCTGCCAGGACCGGCGCGAAGGTTGAGCGCCGCCGCCGCGACGGCGGCGTAGCCGCCCTCGAACGCCGGGGCCGGAGGGGGCACGGCGAACCTGCGTTCGGCAATGTACGGCGCGGGGTCGACCGCGCCCTGGCCGCGACGGTAGATCCCGAAGTGCAGGTGCGGCGGCGTGTTCGCCGCGTTGCCGGAGTTGCCGACGTAGCCCAGCACATCGCCGGCACGCACATCGCGCCGCCCGCCGAAGGCCGTGCTGGCGAGGTGCGCGTAGTAATAGGACTTGCCGTGCCCGCGCAGCCACACCGTGTTGCCGCCCAGGCGCGACCGCGAGGCGACGGCGACGCCATCCGCAACGGCCACTACGGGCGTGTCGCGCGGCGCGAAGATGTCGAGACCTTCGTGCCGCCGCCGGCCGCCGTCGCGGGGGTCGCCGAACACGCCGCCGATGTCGCCGCGGTCGTGCCCGCTCACGGGGAACTCGAGCGCGGCGGCGAGTTCGAGGCGCAGGTGGTAGTCGATGCGCGCCAGCAACTCGGGTTGCAGCCTCAGGACGTAGCGCCCGGCCTCGGGCAGCGGCAGGATACCGCCCGCGAGATCGGTAAATGTCGCGACCTCTCGCCGGGTCTCCGTGCCGTCCTCGTCCTCGAGGAGAAACAGTTCCACGAACAGGCGCCCGGTCGAGTCGGCCGAGGTCTCGACGTCGATCCGGAAGCGCTGTTCGTCGACGCCGTAGAAGCCGAGTCCAACCGCTCGCGTTTCGTACGGCAGGAATACACCGCGCTCGTTGTGCGGCAGGTTGGTCACGGTGGGCAGATCGAGGGCCGCGTCGGCTGCGTGGAGCCAGCCGTCAGCCACGAGCGTGCCGGCCAGGTCGGATTGCGCGAGCGCCGCGGCGTATTCGGCGTGCGTCGGCGCCTGTCGCGCCGCCTCCGGTTGCGGGCCGGTATCGCAGCCGGAAAGACAGCAGGCTGCGGCGATCAGCCCGGTGAGTGGAATACTGCGGTCTCGCATGAGGAATTCGATCGACGCCGTGTTCGTCGGCGGGAAAGGACTTCGATCGCATTGCGGGCGCGGAGTTCCGGCGTTGCCGGCGGCACCGCGCGCGGGACGTGCAGTCCCGCAATTAAGTGTTCGCGCCGCCGTTGCCCTGCAGGCGCGTGATAAGCGAACGCAGGAAGACCTTGTTGAAGCGCAGCTGGCAGCTCGAGGACACCTGCTCCATCAACGTCGAACTCACGCGGAGAATGATCACCGCGCCGTCGGCGCGGATGGACGCCTGGCGCTTTGCGCCCCGGACGTAGCTCGTCTCACCGAAGCACTGGCCGTTCGACAGCGAACCGACGACCTTGCCGTTCGCCGTCACGGCGACGGTTCCGGACACGATGATATAAAAGCGGTCGTCGATCTCGCCTTCGCGCACGATGTCTTCGCCGTCACGGTACTCGTGCCAGTCCGACGCCCGCAGGACTTCCCAGATCTCCGCGTGCGAGAACTCGTGGAAGAAGGCCAGCGTGCGCAGCAAATCGAAGTGTTCCTGGTTGTCCAGGCTGTCGTACTTCTGCCGCAGGTCCTTGTACACGCGCGTCAGGTCGGCGGCCATGACCGCGCCGCTCGCCGGGCGCATGTCCGGGTTCTTCAGCATGCAGCGAACGACGACGTCCTCGAGCGCCTCCGGAATGTCGTCGCGGTAAGTGTGGATCGGCGGCGGCGTAGCGTAGACGATCTGGTGCAGCAGCTTCGACAGGTTGTCGGCCCGGAACGGGCGGAAGCCGGTCAGGAGTTCGTACATGACGGCGCCGAGCGAATACAGGTCCGAACGCGGCGTCAGGTCCTCCGACTGCACCTGCTCCGGCGACATGTAGCTCGGGCTGCCGGCGATACCCTCGATGCGCGATACCTCGGAGTCGCTGACGATGGCGATGCCGAAGTCGATGATGCGGACGTCATTGCTGGTCGTGAGCATGATGTTCGACGGTTTGATGTCGCGGTGGATGACGCCGCGGCCGTGAGCGTAGTGCAGCGCCTTCGCGCATTTGTAGGTGATTTCTACCACGTCGTCGATGCGCAGAAGGTTGTCGGGCCGGCAGTAGGCCGCCAGCGTGCGCGCACCCTGGATATGTTCGGTGACGACGTAATACGCGCCATCCTCCTCGCCCGCGTCGTAGATCGGCATGATGTTCGGGTGCTGCAGCATCCCGACCATGTGCGCCTCGTTGAAGAACATCTTCCGGGAGACGCGGGCGCGGTCCGCGTCGGAGTCCTTCTCGATGTTGTAGACCTTGATCGCGACGTCGCGGCGGTAGTACGGATCGTGCGAAAGGTAGACGTCGCCGGTGCTGCCCTTGCCGATCTTGTTGACGATGACGTATTTGCCGATCTTGGCGGGCACGTCCTTCGCGGGCTTGAGTTCGGTAACAGAGCTTGCCACGTTCGTTTCACCGTCAGGACATGATCACCCCGTACAATCCCAATAAAATCAATGCATACAGGGCGGCTGCGAGGTCATCGAGCATAATTCCGAGCCCGCCGCCGAGTCTGTGATCCAGGTCCCGAATCGGCCAGGGTTTGACGATATCGAACGCGCGGAACAGCAGGAACGCGACGATGAATCCGCCGATGGTCGGCGGCGCGAGCAGGAGCGTCACGTACATGCCGGCGATCTCGTCCCACACGATGCCGCCGTGGTCGTGCACGCCGAGGTTGCGGGAGCACCTCCCGCACAGCCAGATGCCGGCGAGGAACAGCCCGGCAGCCACCGCCAATTGAACATAAAGCCCGAGCCCGAGCGTCGCCCAGCCGATCAGGAGGCCGGGCAGCGAGCCGAAGGTGCCCGGCGACACCGGCGCGAGGCCCGTACCGCAGCCGAAGGCCAGGAAATTGACCGGGTCGCGCAGCACCTTGCGCGCCAGCCCGTCGACTTCCGTATGCTGCCCCATCAACGCGACGGGCCGAAGTGCCGGTAGCCCGCGTCGGCGTACGGCACGACGATGCCGCGTGCGCGACAGACGATGCCCGGTGTCGCCGTGACGGTGCCGATCGGCGTAACGGCGAGTATCCCCGGGTCGGGAATGGCGCCGCCGGCAGTGAAGCACAATTCGTAATCGTCGCCGCCCGCAAGCGCGAAATGCCGCTGCGCGTCGGGCGGGTAATTCGCGACGAGCGCATCCGAGAGAGGCAGGCGCTCGAGATCGATCTCGGCGCCCGCCCCGCTCGCGGCCAGCAGCTTGCCGAGGTCGCCGTAGAGCCCGTCGGAGACGTCGATGGCGGCCGACGCGTGACCGACCAGCGCCTGGCCATAGCGCACGCGCGCGGCCGGCCGCGCAAAGCGCCACAGCAGCTCGCGCACGGGCGCGCCGCGCGCGAGCCCGTCGAGACCGGCGGCAGCATCGCCGAGCGAGCCGGTGACGTAGATCGTGTCGCCGGGCCGCGCGCCGCCGCGCGTCAGCGCCGCGCCCGCGGCGACGTCGCCCGTGACGTGGACGGTGACTACGACGATCGGCGCGCGGGTCGTGTCACCGCCGACCAGCGCCACGTCGAACTCCGCCGCGGCGGCCAACAGGCCGCCCGCGAATGCTTCGAGCCAGCGCTCCCCGGCCGCCGGAAGCGACAGCGCCAGCGTCATCCACCGCGGCGCGGCGCCCATCGCGGCGATATCGGAAAGATTCACGGCAACGGCGCGGTAACCGATGTCGGCGGGATCGAGCGCCTTAGGGAAGTGCACGTCCTCCACGAGTGTGTCGATCACCTGGACCTGGTGCCTGCCCGGGGCGGGCGCGAGCACCGCGCCGTCGTCCCCGACCCCCACGACGACGCCCGCGCCGCCGGCGCGCGTGAAGTAGCGCCGGATCAGTTCGAATTCGTCGATGGCAGGTTCGATGGCGGGATCCATGGCCGGGACCATGGCCGGCGCTCAGCCGTCCGCGGGCTGCGTCTCGATACGGCGCAGCGTTTGTGCCGCGCGGTCGAGGCAGGCGTTGATGTACTTGTGCCCGTCGACGGCGCCGAACCGGCGCGCGAGATTCACGCCTTCGTTGATGACGACGCGGTAAGGAACGTCGATGCGGTCCCGAAGCTCGTAAATGCCCAGCAGGAGAATCGCGAATTCGACCGGATCGAGCTGTGTCAGAGGCCGGTCGATCACGGCGGACATCGCGGCCGTCATGTCGGCCTCCTCCCGGCAGATCGTCCCCAGCGCCTCGTCGAAATACTCCTGGTCGACGCGCTGCCACGCCGTCTGCTCGTGGAACTGGCGGCGGAGCTCCGCCAGATCGTGGCCCGCGATCTGTTTCTGGTAGAGCGCCTGCAGGAGCAGTTCACGCGCCCGGGTGCGGGCGCCCGCCGTGGCTTTTCCCGCCATCAGCCGAGCCGGCGCAGCAGGTTGACCGTTTCGATCACCGCGAGCGCCGCTTCCGCACCCTTGTTGCCGGCCTTGGTCCCGGCCCGCTCGATGGCCTGTTCGATGGTGTCGACCGTGAGCACGCCGAAACCGACCGGCACACCGTGCTCGCGAGCCGCCGCCGAGATACCGCGGACGCATTCACCGGCCACGTAGTCGAAATGCGGGGTGCTGCCGCGGATCACGGCGCCGAGTGCGACGATGCCGTCGTAGCGCCGGCTGGCCGCGAGCGTCGCCACGACGACGGGCATCTCGAAGGCGCCGGGCACGCGCACGATCTCGAGGTCGGCATCCGCCGCCCCGTGCTGGCGCAGGCAGTGCAAGGCGCCTTTCAGCAGCGAATCGACGATGTAGTCGTTGAATCGCGAGGCCACGAGCGCGAAACGCGCGTCGCGGACAATGAGGTCGCCCTCGGTCGTTTTCACTTTATCCATGTGCCGGGCTAAACGTACTCGGTGATTTCGAGGTCGAAACCGGAGATCGCGTACATGTGCTTCGGCGCCGATAATACACGGATTCGGCTGAGCCCGAGATCACGCAGGATCTGCGCGCCTATGCCATAGGTCCGGAGTACGGCGTCGCCTTCCCGCCGCTCCCGCACTTCGTCGGGCGTCTTGCCGAGATTCCACACCGCCTCGATGAAGTCACGCGACGATTCCTGCTCGCGCAGCAGCACGACCACGCCGACCTGCTCCTCCGCGATACGCTTGATGGCGCTGTCGAGCGGCCAGCCGAGCGAACGGTGCTTCGCCCCGATCACGTCGCCGAGCGTGTCCTGTATGTGGACGCGCACGAGGGGGGTGGCGACGCTGCCGAGATCGCCTTTCACGAGTGCGACGTGCACGGTACGGTTCACATGATCGTCGTAGCAGTACATCGTGAACTCGCCGTGAGCCGTCTCGACGACCTGCTCCGCGATGCGTTCGATGTTGCGCTCCTTCTCGAGCCGGTAGCGGATGAGGTCGGCGATCGTGCCGATGCGTATGCCGTGCTCGCGGCCGAAGCGTTCGAGATCCGGCCGGCGCGCCATGCTGCCGTCCTCGTTCAGGATCTCGACGATCACGGCGGCCGGCTCGAGACCCGCGAGCCGGGCGAGGTCGCAGCCTGCTTCGGTATGACCCGCACGGGTCAGCACGCCGCCGGGCTGGGCCATGACCGGGAAGATGTGCCCTGGCTGGCGGAGGTCCTCCGGCCGCGCAGCCTGCGCCACGGCCGCCTGTATGGTGCGGGCGCGGTCGTGCGCGGAAATGCCGGTCGTGATGCCCTCCGCGGCCTCGATCGAAATCGTGAAGTTGGTCGCGTGGTGCTCGTTCGTCTCGTGCACCATGAGTGGCAGGCGCAACTGCGCGCAACGTTCGCGCGTCAGCGTGAGGCAGATGAGCCCGCGGCCGTGCGTCGCCATGTAATTGACGTCCGCCGGCCGTACGCGATCGGCGGCCATCAGGAGGTCTCCCTCGTTCTCGCGGCGCTCGTCGTCGACCATGATGACCATCTTGCCGTCGCGGATATCGGCAATGATCTCCTCGATCGGCGTGAACGTCGCATCCCGTGCGCGCGGATGGGAACTCAGCTTGCCACTCATCTTCGGGGTATTTGTCGTGTCACGCATAGCCGTGGGCCTTCAGGAATTCTTCGGTGATGCCGGCACCAGGGGCATTTTCTCTGCCGCCCGCGAGCAGCGTTTCGAGGTAGCGCGCCAGCATGTCCACCTCGATGTTGACGCGCGTTCCGCTTCCCAGGCGGCCGAGCGTCGTGACCGCCGCCGTGTGAGGGATGATATTCAAGGCGACCGTGTTCCCCGATACCGAGTTGATGGTAAGGCTCACGCCGTCGACGCACAGCGATCCCTTGCGGGCGACGTAACGCAAGAGCGGCGGCGGCAATTCGATCTCGAGGCGCACGGAGCGCGCATCCGTCGAGATGGCGCGCACCGTTCCCGTGCCGTCCACGTGCCCGCTCACGAAATGCCCGCCGAGGCGGTCGCCGACCGCGAGTGCGAGTTCGACGTTCACCGGATCGCCGGCGGCGAGGCCGCCGAGCGTCGTCAGGGCCAGCGTCTCGCGCGATACGTCGGCCTCGAAGCCATCCGCGCCGCAGTCGGCAGCGGTGAGGCAGACGCCGTTGACGGCCACGCTGTCGCCCGGCGCGATGCACCCCGGCGCGAGCCCGGCGGCCCGGATCGACAGGCGGAGGTCGCCGTCGCGCGCGGCGACGGCGGCCACGGTGCCGAGGTGCTTGATGATGCCCGTGAACATTTCAGTCGGCGAATCGTGCCGTAATCCGCGTGTCGGCGCCAACCTGGCGCCGGTCGGTGACCGTGACGGACCGGCGCCGGGCGAGCTCGGTCATGCCGGGCGTCGTGACCATGCGGAGCGTCTCGCTGCCCATGACGTGCGGCGCCTGGTACAGCACGAGCTCGTCCACGAGGCAAGCCTCGAGGAGCGCACCCGCGAGCGTCGGCCCGCCCTCGACGAGCACCTCGTTGATGCCGCGCCCGGCGAGGTCCGCCAGGACGGCCGCAAGGTCGACACGCCCATCGGCGCGCCCGGGCACCGGCGGGACGGCGACCACCTCGGCGCCGGCCGCGACCAAAGGTTCGCGTTCGGCGTCGTCCGTGCAATAGACGACGGTCCGGCCGGGCAAACAGAGCATGCCTGCGGAGAGCGGCATGCGCAGCCCGGAATCGACGATTGCCCTGAGCGGCTGCCCGACATCCGGCGGCAGCCCGGGATCGCGGACCGTCAGCGACGGGTCGTCCGCGAGCACCGTGCCGATGCCGGTCAGGACGGCCCCGGCGCGTGCGCGCAGCCGTTGCACGTCCGCGCGTGCCGCGGGCCCGGTTATCCACTGGCTCTCTCCGCCAAGCATCGCGGTGGCACCGTCGAGGCTCGCGGCCACCTTGAGCGTCGCGAACGGTCGCCCGCGCCGGAGGCGAGCGACGAATCCGCGGTTCAGTTCGGCTGCTGCGTCGGCCATGAGCCCGGAGCGTACCCGCACGCCCGCCTCGCGGAGGCGAGCGTGGCCACGGCCGTCGACGAGCTCGTTCGGGTCCTGCATCGCGTACACGACCTCGGCCACGCCGGCGGCCACCAGGGCGTCCGCGCACGGTGGCGTGCGCCCGTGATGCGCGCAGGGCTCGAGCGTCACGTACACGGTGGCGCCCCGCGCGTCGCCGGCCGCCCGGAGGGCCTCTGCCTCTGCGTGGCCTTCGCCCGCCCGGCGGTGCCAGCCCTCGCCGATGACCGTGCCGCCCCGTACGATCACGCAGCCCACCATGGGGTTCGGGCGTGCCGTGTACAGGCCGCGCGCCGCAAGCCGGAGCGCGCGCGCCATGTGCCGGTGATCGGCCGCGCTGAAGCCGTTCATGATCGAGGGGCCACGGCCAGTATCTCCTAGCGCTTCTTCGCTTCGAGCAGGTCGGGCAGCAGCGACATCTGCTCGCGGTTCGCGGCCGCATCGGAAATCTTCTGCAGGCGCCGGATCTCCTCCTCGAACTCCGTCACGTCCTGGAAGCGCCGGTAGACGCTCGCGAAACGCACGTAGGCCACTTCGTCGAGCGCCCTGAGTTCTTCCATGACGAGTTCGCCCACGAGCCGCGATGGCACCTCGCGTTCGCCCATCGTGCGCAGCTTGTGCACCAGCCGGCCGATCGCCTCCTCGAGCGCCTCGGAGCTGACGGGCCGTTTTTCGAGCGCGCGCACCATGCTGTAGCGCAGCTTCGCCTCGTCGAAAGGCTGCCGGGTGCTGTCGTTCTTGACGAGCCGCGGCATGACGAGCTCGGCCGATTCGAACGTCGTGAAGCGCTCGTTGCAGGCAAGGCATTGCCGGCGCCGCCGGATCTGCATCCCGTCGCCCGCCAGGCGGGAATCGATGACCTTCGTTTCCTCGTTACTGCAAAACGGGCAATGCATGGCGTTCTGGCATGCGCGGCGTGATCAGTGCGTGTAGACGGGGAACCTGGCGCACAGGTCGAGCACCTGCCCGCGCACGCGATCGATCGTCGCCCGGTTCTCGATGTCGTCGAGTATATCCGCAATCCAGCCGGTGAGCAGGCGCGTTTCCGCCTCGCCGAAGCCGCGCGTCGTGATCGCGGGCGTACCGAGCCGCAAGCCGCTCGTGACGAACGGCGACTGGGGGTCGTTCGGCACCGCGTTCTTGTTCACCGTGATGTTTGCGCTGCCGAGCGCCTCGTCGGCGGCCTTGCCTGTGATGCCCTTGTCGATCAGGCTGACGAGCATCAGGTGATTGTCGGTACCGCCCGACACGATCGGGTAACCGCGCTCGCCGAGCACGGCGGCCATCGTTTTCGCGTTGCGGCACACCGCCGCCTGGTAGGCCTTGAACTCCGGCTGCAGCGCCTCCTTGAACGCCACCGCCTTGGCGGCGATGACGTGCATCAGCGGGCCGCCCTGGATACCCGGGAACACGAGCGAGTTGAATTTCTTCGCCAGCGCCTCGTCGCGCCGTGCGAGGATCATGCCGCCGCGGGGACCACGCAGCGTCTTGTGGGTGGTCGTCGTCACGACGTCGGCGATGGCGACGGGATTCGGATAATGCCCGGTCGCGACGAGGCCCGCGACGTGCGCCATGTCGACCATGAGCCGCGCACCCACGCCGTCGGCGATGTCGCGAAACCGCTGCCAGTCGACGACGCGCGAGTAGGCCGAGAAGCCGGCGATGACGAGTTTCGGGCGGTGCTCGGCTGCGAGCGCCGCAACCTGGTCGTAATCGATGAGACCGCTGCCGGCGACGAGCCCGTATTGCACGGCGTTGTAGAGCCGGCCGGAGAAATTGACCTTCGTGCCGTGGGTCAGGTGTCCGCCCTCCGCGAGGCTCATGCCGAGCAGCGTGTCCCCAGGCTCGAGCAGTGCCATGCACGCGGCGGCGTTGGCCTGCGAGCCGGAGTGCGGCTGTACGTTGACGTAGTCGGCGCCGAACAGGCGCTTCGCGCGCTCGATCGCCAGTCGTTCCGCGACGTCGACGTATTCACATCCGCCGTAGTAGCGCTTGCCGGGGTAGCCTTCCGCGTACTTGTTCGTCAGCACCGACCCCTGTGCCGCCAGCACGCGGGGGCTCGCATAGTTCTCCGACGCGATGAGCTCGATGTGCTCTTCCTGGCGGCGCTCCTCGGCCTCGATGGCCTGGAAGATCTCGGGGTCGAAGGCGGCGAGCGTCGCGGTCGTGTCGAGCATCGGGTGAATCTCCGGTCCGGCGGCGGGAAAAGCGGCGATGTTACCTCATCCGGGCAGCACGCGGGTGCCGCCCGGCCCCGGGAGCCGGCCTCAGCCGGCGGCGGCGAAGGCTTCGACGACCCTCGTCCACGCGCGGGCCAGGTTGCGGCGGTTGTAGCCGCCGCCGCCCGTACCGATGATGCGGCCGTCGCAATGCCGGTCGGCGATGCGGCACAGTGCCGCCGCCGCGTGGGCGTGGGCATTCTCCGTGTAGGCGAGATGCGTGATCGGATCGCCGTCGAGACTGTCCGCGCCGCACTGCAGGAGGATGAACTCGGGCCGCGCCGCCTCGAGGTACGCCTCGACCCGCGCCCACGCTGCGAAGAAATCGTCGTCGTCAGCGCCGGGCGGCAGCGGCAGGTTGAGCTTCGTGTCACGCGCCGCGCCGCGGCCGGTTTCCGCGGCGGCCCCTGTGCCCGGATACAGGAAGCGCCCGTCCTCGTGGATGTCCGCGAACAGGATGTCCGGGTCGTCCTCGAAGCCGTAGAAGACCCCGTCGCCGTGGTGCGCGTCAATGTCCACGTACGCGATGCGTCGGAGCCCGTGGCGCCGCCTCAGGTACTCCGCCACGACCCCGCAGTCGTTGAAGACGCAGAAGCCCGCGGCGCGGTCCCGTGCCGCGTGGTGCAGCCCGGCGATGGGCACGAAGGCCCGCTTTGCCTCGCCCAGCATGATGGCGTCGGCCGCCGCCATGACGGAACCCACGACGTCCGAGG
Source organism: Woeseiaceae bacterium (assembly GCA_036276805.1). Taxonomy (GTDB): domain Bacteria; phylum Pseudomonadota; class Gammaproteobacteria; order Steroidobacterales; family Woeseiaceae; genus UBA1847. Next base: position 15,459 of record DASUOE010000122.1, read on the forward strand.
CCGCCTCGAAGATTCCGCGCACCGCCGGCGTGTCGCCGTCGTCGAGAAAACCGCGCCCGATCTCGGACAACCGGCTCACCCGGTCGATGTGTCCGGGCGTATGGAAAAGGAGGAGATCGTCCACGCTGGCGCGACGCGGGTGGGCGTAGCGGATGCGGCCGTCGAGGCCGGCGCCAGCCAGCTCCGCGTGGAAGACGTCGTGGCGATCCGTGCCGAACGGGTGCGGGTCACCGAACCCGTAGCGCGCGAGGGCCTCGCCCCTGTAGACCTGGACCGGGATGGACATGAAGCGTCGGCCGTATCGGCTCTCGTCGCTGCCGCCGTGGTTGCCAAGGCCGCAGCATACCGGATAATGCGCGCTCCATTTCGACAACCTGTCTGCAAAGCCGGGGTCCCGGCAGGAATACAATGGCGCAATACATCTACACGATGAACCGCGTGGCCAAGGTCGTGCCGCCCAAGCGGTTCATACTGCGTGACATCTCGTTGTCCTTTTTCCCCGGCGCCAAGATCGGCGTGCTGGGCCTGAACGGCTCCGGCAAGTCGAGCCTGTTGCGTATCATGGCGGGCATCGACAAGGAAATCGAAGGCGAAGCGCGGCCGCAGCCCGGCATCAGGATCGGCTACCTGCCGCAGGAACCGGAACTCGACCCGACGAAGGACGTGCGTGGCAACGTCGAAGAGGGCGTGGCGGAAACCAAGGCGCTGGTCGACCGCTTCAACGAAATCAGCATGAAGTTCGCCGAGCCGATGGACGACGACGAAATGAACGCGCTGCTGGAGGAACAGGGCAAGCTGCAGGACGCCATCGATTCCGCGGGGGCATGGGAACTCGACCGCAAACTCGAAATCGCCGCCGATGCACTGCGCCTGCCGGCGTGGGACGCGGACGTCACCCGGCTTTCCGGCGGCGAAAAGCGCCGCGTGGCGTTGTGCCGGCTCCTGCTCTCGCAGCCCGACATGCTGCTGCTCGACGAACCGACGAACCACCTCGACGCCGAATCGGTCGCCTGGCTCGAGCGTTTCCTCGACGAATACCCGAGCACGGTCATCGCGGTCACTCACGACCGTTACTTCCTCGACAACGTCGCCGGCTGGATACTCGAACTCGACCGCGGCCACGGCATCCCCTGGCAGGGCAATTACTCGTCGTGGCTCGAGCAGAAGGAAAAGCGGCTCGCAACCGAGGAAGCCACTGAAAAGGCCCGGCAGAAGGCCATGCAGGCCGAACTCGAGTGGGTGCGCCAGAACCCGAAGGGCCGCCAGGCGAAGTCGAAAGCCCGCCTGCGCCAGTTCGAGGAACTGCAGTCGCAGACGTACCAGAAGCGCAACGAGACGAACGAGATCTACATCCCGCCGGGACCGCGGCTCGGCGACCAGGTGCTCGAGGTCGAACACCTGCGCAAGGGCTACGGCGACAAGCTCCTCATGGACGACCTGAGCTTCACCCTCCCGCCGGGCGGCATCATGGGCGTCATCGGCCCGAACGGCGCCGGCAAGACGACTTTCTTCCGCATGATCACGGGGACGGAAAAACCCGACGCCGGCACGATCCGGCTCGGGGACACCGTCGAGATCGCGGCCGTCGACCAGTCGCGCGACTCGCTCGACGACACGAAGACGGTCTGGGAGGAAATCTCCAACGGCCAGGACATCCTGAAGGTCGGCAATTACGAGACGCCGTCGCGGGCGTACGTCGGCCGCTTCAACTTCCGCGGCGCCGACCAGCAGAAGAAAATCGGCCTCCTGTCGGGCGGCGAGCGCAACCGTCTGCACCTCGCGAAGATGCTGCGCGCGGGCGGCAACCTGCTGATGCTCGACGAACCCACGAACGACCTCGACGTCGAGACGCTGCGCGCGCTCGAGCAGGCTTTGCTCGAGTTTCCCGGGTCCGCCATCGTGATCTCCCACGACCGCTGGTTCCTCGACCGCATCGCGACGCACATCCTCGCGTTCGAGGGCGACAGCCAGGTGGTGTTCTTCCCCGGCAACTACGCCGACTACGAAGAGGACCGCAAGCGCCGGCTCGGCGCGGAGGCAGCGAGCCCGCACCGGATCCGCTATCGCCCGCTCTCCGCGTGACGGCAAAAAACAAAGTATTATGTCCACTGGCGCATGGGGCGCTAAAGCACTGATGCATACTGGTTTTCGCAGGCGCCTCCGCCATTTCAGGGGAGTGACCCGGCAATAACAAGACCGAGCAACGCCCGACGATGGCAATCCGGCTGCACCGAACTGAAGGCCTGACGAGCGACGAAGGCGAACGCGTGGCGCTCGAGTGCCCGTATTGCGGCGTGTACGCGAGCCTGTCGCCCCAGGCGGTGCCGGCAGCCGGGCCGCTCATCGAGACCCGGCCGAAACACGTGGGACTCGTATACCAGTGCGACGCCTGCCGCGCACCGGTGTTCCTGCGATTCGCGGTGCGCGCGTTCACGGACGATAGCGTGGAGCTGTACCGCAACTTCGCGGCGCTCGAGCGGCCGGCGGAACGCTTTCCGCTTTCGTACCTGCCGAACGACACCGGCGCCCTGTTCCGCGAAGCGCTGGCGTGTTACTCGACGAACAACTTCAACGCCTTCGCATCGATGTGCCGCCGGACGGCGGCGAGTGCGTTCCGCGAACTGGGCGAGGGAAGCCGGCTGCGCGCCTTCGACGAAGTGATGGTCGCGCAGGACATCGCCGGCATGAACGACCAGGGCTTCGCGCCGATCAAGACGATCATCTTCGAGTCGGGAGACCCGAGCCTGCCGCTGCTCAACCGCGTGCAGGCCGGCATCCTGCTCGAGGTCATGAAGGACATGCTCTACCAGTGCTTCGTGCGGCGCGGGAAGCTGACGCGTGCGCTGAAGGTGCGCCAGTTCTTCGTGCAGGACGGCGCGGGCGATCTCGCGAGCAGCGCCTGAGGGGAAATCAGCGCGGCGCGCCTCGAGCAGACGGCGCCAGCGTGCCGGCCACCGGCGGCATGGCGTCGCTGCCGAGTTCCCGGTAGTCGAGCCCGAGGAACTGCAGGAGCGTCGCCGCCACCTGGCCCTGGTAAACGGTTCCGGGCGCCGTCACCTCGCCGACGTCGG
>DASUOE010000123.1:0-8456 GCA_036276805.1 Woeseiaceae bacterium
CGAAACGTCAGCCGCCCGACGCGGGCTCGGCCTCGGTACTCGGGCCCTCGCGCGGCATCGTACTCAAGCTCGCTCTGCTGTTCTGCCTCGACGCCTTCGCCGGGGGCTTCGTCGTGCAGTCGCTGCTGGCGCTGTGGCTCTTCGAGCGCTTCGGTTTGTCGCTCACGGCAGCCGGCGTGTTCTTCTTCTGGTCGGGTGTGCTGTCGGCGCTGTCGTTCCCGGTGGCCGCCTGGCTGGCAAGGCGCTTCGGACTCGTAAACACCATGGTGTTCACCCACATCCCGGCGAGCATTGCGCTCATGCTCGCGGCGGTCGCGCCCAGCCTGCCGCTCGCCATAGCGCTGCTACTGGTGCGCGCCGCGCTGTCGCAGATGGACGTGCCCACCCGCTCGTCCTACGTGATGGCGGTGGTCACTGAGTCAGAACGGGCGGCCGCGGCCAGCTTCACCGCCGTGCCGCGCAGCCTTGCGGCCGCGGCGAGTCCCGCCCTGGCCGGCGCCCTGTTCGCCGCCTCGTATCGCGCCTGGCCGCTGGTCATCTGCGGGACGCTGAAAATCGTCTACGACGTGCTGCTCCTCGTGCAGTTTCGGCATCACAAGCCTCCCGAAGAACGATAGCCCGGCGTTCTCACGCGCGACGGTAAGGCATCGCGGGCATGAAAAAACCCCGGCCGCGAACGGCCGGGGTTTCGGTGTTGGTGGAGGTGGCGAGAATCGAACTCGCGTCCGCAAGCCCTCTGCTCCAGGCTCTACATGCTTATCCCGTCTTTGATCTTACTGCGAGCTACCCGCCGGGCAGGGAAGACTCGCAGCCAGTCCGGTGAGGATTTAACGGTCAGCGCCCCGGACGAGCGCCTTCCGCGGTCCCGTGATGTCGACCCCTGGGTCCCGGACGCACGGGCACGTACCGGCCAGAGGGCACCTTACTGGTGTTTAAGCAGCGAGTGCGTAGTTGTCGTCGTTGGCAACTATAGAGTTTGCAGCTGGATTTACGAGGTCATCTGCGCCTCGGCATGCACCCGGAGGTTCGCGACCCACGTCGAAACCATGTCACCCCCGTGAACGGCACAGTGTATAGGCGTTGCGCCGATTTTCAATCGCCGCGGCTTCTCGAGGCCTCCGACAACTTCGAAACAAAGTGAAAAATGCCAAATATACTATTGATATTTATCTAGTGTTTCAGTAGACGCGCCTTCTGCCGCTGCCAGTCCTGTTCCTTCTTGCTCGCCCGCTTGTCGTGCTGCTTCTTGCCCTTGGCGAGCCCGATGTCGAGCTTCGCTCGGCCCCTGGTCCAGTGCATGTCGAGCGGCACCAGCGCATAGCCTTTACGTTCGACCTGCCCGGTCAGGCGGTCGAGTTCGCTCCTGCCAAGCAAGAGTTTCCGCGTGCGCGTCGGGTCCGCCTTGACGTGCGTCGACACGGTAGTGAGCGGCGGGATGTGCGCGCCGACGAGCCAGGCTTCGCCGTTGCGGACGTGGACGTAGGCCTCCGCCAGTTGAGCGTTGCCCGCCCGCAGGCTCTTCACTTCCCAGCCGTCGAGCACGAGCCCGGCCTCGAATCGATCCTCGATGAAATAGTCGTGGCGCGCTCGCCGGTTCACGGCGATGACGCGACCGTCCGCCTTGTCGTTCTTCGCCCTGGCCATTCGTCCGATACCTTACATACGCGTGCTCTCGCGAGCGAACGCGGCCGGGCATTATACGGTTTCGCCGCGCGGCGAAGTGCCGGGGCGGGCCGATTTTATTGTCAGAATCGGGCATTTATACGAGAATCGCGGGTCTCGCGACGGGGGACACGATCCAATGCTGAGCAATCAGGCCGAAGGCGGGGGCAAACGCACCTCTTTGCACGGGCACTGGTCATCGCGAATGGCCTTCATCCTTGCCGTCACCGGGTCGGCAGTCGGGCTCGGTAACATCTGGAAGTTCCCCTACATCGCCGGCCAGAACGGCGGCGGCGCGTTCGTACTCGTGTACCTGCTCTGCGTCTTCCTGATCGGCATGCCGGTGATGATGTCCGAGATCCTCATCGGCCGGCGCGGCCGCCGCAACCCGGTCGCGACCATGGCGCTGCTCGGCGAGGAAGAGGGCAGCTCGCGGAAATGGCGCTGGGTCGGCGTCATCGGCGTTCTCGCCGGCATCCTGATCCTGTCGTACTACAGCGTCATAGCCGGCTGGGTACTGGCGTACGTGCTGAAAAGCGCGAGCGGCGCGTTCACCGGCGCCGACGCGGCACGAATCTCGGCCATCTTCACGGGTTTCACCGGCAACTGGGTATCGGTCGCAGTGGCGCACACCGTGTTCATGGCGCTCACCGTCTTCGTCGTCGCGCGCGGCGTCGAGCGCGGCCTCGAACAGGCCGTGCGCTTCATGGTGCCGGCGCTCCTGGTTCTGATGCTCGCACTGCTCGGTTACGCTGCCAATTCAGGGCACTTCATGGAGGGCGTCAGCTTCATGTTCACGCCCGACTGGAGCAAGCTCGGCTGGGGCAGCGTTCTCGCGGCGCTCGGGCAGGCCTTCTTCACGCTCAGCATCGGCATGGGCGCCGTAATGGCCTACGGCGCGTACCTGCCGGAAGAAACGTCCATCACGGGTGCATCGGCGGCGGTCGTCGTGGCGGACACCACCATCGCACTGCTCGCCGGCCTCGTGATCTTCCCGCTCGTATTCGCGAACGGCTTGAGCCCCGCCGAGGGGCCGGGGCTGGTGTTCCAGACCCTGCCGCTGGCATTCGGCAGCATGGCGGGCGGCGTGGTCTTCTCGACCGTGTTCTTCGTGTTGCTCGTGTTCGCCGCGTGGACGTCGGCATTGGGGCTCGTCGAGCCGGCCGTCGCGTGGCTCGTGGAACACTTCCGCAGGACCCGTGCGCAGGCGGCCGTTATCGTCGGCCTCATCATCTGGGCCACGGGTTTTGCGAGCGTACTGTCCTTCAACGTCTTGAGCGGCTTCACTTTCGGCGCCGGTACGCTGTTCGACAACGTCGACTACCTCACCAGCAACATCATGCTGCCCGTCGGCGGACTCCTGATCGTGGTGTTCGCCGGCTGGGTCATGTGCCGAAATTCCACGGCCGAGGAACTGGGCGGCGCGGGCGCGCTGTATCGCGCCTGGCGTGCTCTCGCCCGTTACCTCGCGCCGATCGGCATACTCCTGATACTCGTCAATGCGGTCAGTTGAGTGACGGGCCGGCGGCACTGCCCGCGCGCCTGAGCCGATGCGCCGCATAAGCCGCAGCGCCCTCGTGCCGTACGTGGCCGAACGCATGTACGCACTGGTCGACGATATCGAGGCGTATCCCGAGTTTCTGCCGTGGTGCAGTGCCGCAGTAGTGAACCGGCGCGAGGCCGGCGAAGTCGAAGCGACGCTCGAGTTCCGGCGCGGCGGCCTCGGCAAGTCCTTCCGCACCCGCAATGCACTCCAGCCGCCGGAGAGCATAACGCTCGAACTCGTCGACGGGCCTTTCAGGAGCCTGTCGGGAGAATGGGCGTTCAAGCCCCTCGGTAGCACGGATGATGCACCCGCTGCCGGCTGTCGCGTGTCGCTCGATCTGCGCTTCGAATTCTCGAACCGGGTCACCGACCTGCTGCTCGGCCCGTTCTTCGAGGAGATCTGCAACTCGCTTGTCGACGCGTTCACGCGCCGGGCACAGGCTCTGTACGGCGGCGGCGATGCCGCGCGATGACGACGGTGGTCGCGGTCCCGGCGGTCCGGCGGCCGCGGCTGGCACGATCGCGGTGGAGGTCGTTTATGCACGATCCGAACGACAGGAACTGGTCGCGCTCCGCCTCCCGTCGGGCAGCGACGTCGCCGCGGCGATCGCCGCATCGGGCATCGCCGAGGCGTTTCCCCACGATGACCTCGATGCGTGCGACACCGGCATCTGGGGGCGCATGGTGCCGCGCTCCGCGCTCCTGAAGAACGGCGACCGGGTGGAACTCTACCGTCCGCTCTTCATGGATCCGCGCGAAGCGCGGCGGCGGCGGGCCCTGTAGGAGCGGCGGTAACGCCGCGAATTGAAGGTGGCCGGAATTCCTGAGCTTAAGGCGGCGGTAACGCGGCGACCGCGACGCAGATTCCGGCTCCGTCGAATACGCGGCGTTGCCGCCGCTCCTACAGGTCCGGGGCGAGTTCCTGTTCCTTCTTGATCTCGCTCACTTTGTCCTCGGTGAAAAAGATCGAGACCCAGCGCTTGAAGCCGGCGTCGTCGCGGCCGAGCTTCAGGTAATAAACGTAGTCCCAGCGATCCGCATGAAACGGGTCGTCGATGAGCGGCGTACCGAGGAGGAAGCGAACCTGGTTTCGCGTCATGCCGATCTCGACCTGGTCGAGGTCGTCCTGCTTGACGAGGTTGCCCTGTGAGATGTTCTGGCGGTAGACGCAGCCGGTTGACGCAAGTACCGCGGCCAGCAGGACGAGGAGAGCGAGTTTCTTCATGCCGTTCGTTGGACCGGTTCGCAAGACGGAGGTTTCGGGAGACAGGCGGCGCAGGCACGGCCGGCGAGGTATCGAGGCGGCGCCATCTGCGTCATAATAGGCGCGCATCATACCGTCTTGACCCACGTCACGATACCCGAAAGCCCGTAATCCGTGAGGACGCGATGGAGCAACGCCAGGAACTGCGCAAGGCCGGCCTCAAGATTACCCTGCCGAGGCTGAAGATCCTCGAGATCCTCGAGGGCGCGGAGCCCCGGCACATGAGCGCCGAGGACATCTACAAGGAACTGCTCGGCGCCGACGAGGATATCGGGCTTGCAACCGTATACCGGGTACTCACCCAGTTCGAGACTGCTGGCCTCGTGAAGCGGCACAACTTCGAGGGCGGACATTCCGTGTTCGAGCTGGACCAGGGCGAGCACCACGACCATATGGTCTGCGTGGATTCCGGCGAGGTCATCGAATTCGTGAGCGACGAGATCGAACGCCTGCAGGAGGAAATTGCCGCGAAGCACGGCTACGACCTGCTCGACCACAGCCTCGTCCTGTACGTGCGTCCGCGCGCCAGGAAATCCTGAGTCAGGGCATCGCCCCCGTTCCCGTTACGCGCGCTTCTTCGGCGCGCCCGCGAGCATCTCGGCGGCGTGTGCCAGCGTCGTTTCTGTGATGTCGACGCCGCCCAGCATCCGCGCGAGTTCCTGCACACGCTCGTCACCCTCCAGGCGCTCGACCCGCGTGCGCGTGCTCTTGCCGTCGGAGACTTTGGCGACACGGTAATGCCAGTCGGCCTGGCTTGCCACCTGCGGCAGGTGGGTGACGCAGAGGACCTGCCGCGTGCGCCCGAGTTCGGCGAGCCGGCGGCCGACCATTTCGGCGACGCCGCCGCCGACGCCCGCGTCGACTTCGTCGAAGACCATGGTCGGGATGGCGCTGCCATCGCTCGCAATTACCTGGATGGCGAGGCCCATGCGCGACAGCTCGCCGCCGGAGGCGATGCGCGACAACGGCTGCCGCGGCTGGCCCGGGTTGGCGGAGATCTCGAACGCAATCTCGTCGATGCCGTGCGCACGGGCCTCGCCGTCGGGCAGGGTTTCGAGCGCCACGGCGAACGTGCCGCCGGGCATGCCGAGGCCGTGCATCGCCGCGCTCACCTGCTCGCTGAGGCGCGCGGCGGCCTTGCGGCGACCCGCTGACAGGTTCTCCGCTTCCGCGAAATAAGCCGTACGCGCTTTCTCGAGCTCCGTTTCCAGGCGCGCGGCGAGCCCCGTCGAGTCCTCGAGATCGCGCAATTCGGCCGCGAGCTGCTCCCGCAGCGCCGGCAGCCTTTCGGGCGTCGTGCGATGCTTGCGTGCGATCACCTGGATCGCGTCCAGGCGTTCCTCGACCGCGTCGCGGCGCGCCGGATCCATGTCGATGCCGTCGGCGTAACGCTGCAGCTGTTCCGCGGCCTCGTTCACCTGGATGCCCGCGCTTTCGACCAGTTCGGCGAGCGGCGCGAGCGTGGCGTCGAACCCGCTCAGGGCGTCGAGCGCCCGCGCCGCTTCGGCAATGAGGCTGTTCGCATTGCCGGCGTCGCCGTCGTACAGCGCACGGAGCGCGCGCCCGACACCGTCGCCGAGCCGCCCGGCGTTCTGGAGGCGGTGCCGCTCCGATTCCAGTTCCTCGTACTCCCCGGCGCCGAGATCGAGCGCGTCGAGTTCGCCGAGCTGGAAGGTCGCGAGGTCGATGCGCGCCGCGCGGCCGGCATCGTCGTCGAGAAGTTCGCGGAGGCGTGCCTCGATCGCCTGCCAGCTGGCAAACGCCTGCTCCGTGCGGCTGCGCACGGCCGCGACCCCGCCGAAGTGATCCAGCAGGTCGCGCTGCATCGCTCGCCGGCCGAGCGACTGGTGAAAGTGCTGGCCGTGGATATCCACCAGCATCTCGCCGATCTCCTTCTGCTGCTGCACCGGCACGGCGTTACCGTTGATCCATGCGCGGGAGCGGCCGTCGGCGCCGATCACGCGACGGAGCAGGCACGCATCGGCGTCGTCGAGCGACCGTTCGGCGAGCCAGTCCCGGACATGCGGCAGGTTCGCGAGGTCGAATTCCGCGCTGAACTCGGCCCGGCTCGCGCCGGGCCGGACGAGCTGTGCGCTGCCGCGCTCGCCGAGCACGAGCCCCAGGGCATCGACGAGAATGGATTTGCCGGCGCCGGTTTCGCCGGTCAGCGCGGACATCCCGGCGGCGAACTCGACGTCGATGCGGTCCACGATCGCGAAGTCTCGTACCGCGAGGCCGAGGAGCATCAGTCGTCGCCCTCGAAGCGGACCCGGCTGTCGCGGCCCCAGTAAAGCTTGGAGCGCAGGATGCCGTAGAAATCGTAGCCGGGCGGGTGAATGAGCGTGATGCGCGTCGGCGCTGCGCCGATGACCAGCCGGTCGCTCGGCTGGATTTCCGCGAGCGCACGGCCGTCGACGGCGATTTCGGCACGGGTGTTGTCGCGGTCGAGCAGACGGACCTCGATCGACTCCCGCGACGACACGACGATCGGCCGGTCCGTGAGCGTGTGCGGGCAAACCGGAACGACGACCACGGCGTCGAGCTGCGGCTCGATGATGGGTCCGCCGCAGCTCAGCGCGTAGGCCGTGGACCCCGTCGGCGTGGCGATGATCAGCCCGTCGCCAGCGTGCGTGTTGACGTAGTGGTCGCCGATGCGGGTCTCGAAATCCACCATGCGGCCCGTTTCCACGCGTTGCAGTACGACGTCGTTCAGGGCGTCGCCCTGGACGGTCGACCCATTGCTGCGCTTCAGGCTCATCCTGAGTTGCAACCGCGAGTCGCGCGTGTACTCGCCGGCAAGTACGTGCTCGATGCTTGCCAGCATCTCGTCAGGCTTGACGTCGGCGAGGAAGCCCAGCCGGCCACGATTGATGCCGAGCAGCGGGACGTCGCTGTCGCTTGCGAGGCGTCCGGCGTAGAGCATCGTGCCGTCGCCGCCGATCGCGACGATGAGATCCGCGCGCCGCGGCAGTTCCGCTTCCGGCATACGTGTGATCGCGGCGTCGAGCGGCAGGTCGTCGGCGGCCAGTACCTCGAGCCCCCGTTCTGTCAAATACCGGACCAGTATCCCCATCGGTTCCGTCACGCGCGGATCGCCGTGACGGCCGAGTATGGCGATTCGCTGGAACTCCTGGCGCATTCGTTTGTTGGTGATTTCGGGCCGTCCGGAGGCGGGAATGCGGCATTGTTGCAGACCCTTGACCGGCCGCCAAGCGGTTGCTAGCGTTGGTCGCTGCGTCGCGACCAGCTCGCCGGCGCTATGGAATTGCCGGTTGTCTGCACGCAGGACGATACGCCACGACAGTGGTTCACTGGAATGTCCGGAGACGCGATGACTCAGCCGAATGAACGCGCGCAACACCTGTTGCGGGTGCTCATTCAGCGCTTCATACGCGACGGCCAGCCCGTCGGTTCGCGCACTCTGTCGCGCGATTCGGGACTGGACCTGAGCCCCGCCACCATACGCAACGTCATGTCGGACCTCGAGGACATGGGCCTCGTCTCGGCTCCGCATACCAGCGCCGGCCGCGTACCGACGCCGAAGGGCTACCGCCTGTTCGTGGACACGCTCGTACGCTACCGGGAGCCGAAAGGCAACGACATGGAGAAGCTGAAGGCCCAGTTGACCGGTGCGTCCGACGATCCGGGCGGCCTCGTAAATTCGGTATCGCGGATGCTCTCGGAGGTGACGCATCTTGCCGGCGTCGTGTCGTTGCCGCGTGGCCAGCAGGCCGTCCTCCGCCAGATCGAGTTCCTGCCACTGTCCGACCATCGCATCCTGGCCATACTCGTCATCAACGATCGCGAGGTCCAGAACCGCATCCTGCATACCGAACGCGAGTTCACGGCTTCGGAACTGACCCAGGCCGCGAACTTTCTGAACGAGCACTATGCCGGCGAGTCGATGCCGCGCCTGCGCGACCGCCTGCTCGCCGACCTCGAGGCGCTGCGCAGCTCGGTGAATGCCGCGATGGTGGAAGTCATC
>DASUOE010000124.1:0-17819 GCA_036276805.1 Woeseiaceae bacterium
GAGCTCGATCTGACGGCGCGCCTCGAACTCGATCGCCCGCTCCATGAAGCGGAAGGAATTCAGGTTCTTGAGCTCGGCGCGGGTGCCGAGTGTCTCCTGCCCGCGGGGCCGCACCGAGACGTTTGCGTCACAGCGGAACGAACCCTCCTGCATGTTGCCGTCGGAGATGCCGAGGTAGCGCACCAGCGTGTGGATCCGGCGCATGTAGGCGACGGCCTCGCGTGCGGAGCTCAAGTCGGGCTCGGACACGATCTCGAGCAGCGGCGTGCCGGCGCGGTTCAGGTCGATGCCGGAGCAGCCGTCGAATCCCTCGTGCAGCGACTTGCCCGCGTCCTCCTCGAGATGCGCCCGGGTGATGCCGATGCGCTTTGGGCTGCCGTCGTCGCCGGTGATGTGCAGTTCGCCCCGCGCGACGATCGGCAGCTCGTACTGGCTGATCTGGTAGCCCTTCGGCAGGTCGGGATAGAAGTAGTTCTTGCGCGCAAACACCGAGCGCGGCGCAATCGTGGCATTGACGGCGAGCCCGAAGCAGGCGGCCATGCGCACGACCTCGGCGTTCAGCACCGGCAGCGTGCCGGGATAGCCCAGGTCGACGAGGCACGCCTGGGTGTTCGGGGCGGCGCCGTACGCGGTCGCCGCCCCCGAGAAAATCTTGCTCGCCGTCGCGAGCTGCGTGTGGATCTCGAGGCCGATGACGGCTTCCCAGGCGCCGGACCTCATGCGTAGCCCTCCGGCAGCCGCCGGTGCCAGTCGGTCTCCTGCTGGTACTGGTGGGCGGCAGAGAGCAGGCTTTCCTCGGCAAAGTGCGGCCCGACGAGATGCAGGCCGACCGGCAGCCCGTCGACCAGCCCGCAGGGCGCCGACAGCGCGGGCAGGCCCGCGAGGTTCGCACCGATTGTATAGATGTCGTTCAGGTACATGGTGACCGGGTCGTCGGTCTTGTCGCCCAGGCGAAACGCGGGCGTCGGCGCCGTGGGGCCGGCGATGACGTCTACGGTCGCGAAGGCGCGGCGGAAATCCTCGCTGATGAGCTGCCGTACCTTCTGCGCCTTGAGGTAGTAGGCGTCATAGTAGCCGGCCGACAGGACATAGGTGCCGGTCATGATGCGCCGCTTCACCTCGGCGCCGAAGCCCTCGCCGCGGCTGCGGCAGTACAGGTCGAGGAGGTCCTTCGGGTCCGCGGCACGATAGCCGAAGCGTACGCCGTCGAAACGCGACAGGTTCGATGACGCTTCGGCGGGCGCGACGACGTAGTACGTGGGCACGCAATAGTCGAGGTTCGGCAGGTCCACCTCGGTCAGCGTGGCGCCCCGCGCCTCGAGCACCCTGAGCGCCTCGCGGACCGCCGCGGCGCAGCCCGCGTCGAGCCCCGCGTCGAAATGCTGGCGCACGATACCGACGCGCAACCCGGCGAGCGGGGCGTCGAGCCCGGCAACGTAGTCCGGTACCGGGTGGTCGAGACAGGTCGAGTCGCGTGCGTCGAAACCGGCCATGACCCCGAGCAACAGCGCGGCATCGGCGGCGCTCCTCGCGATCACGCCCGCCTGGTCGAGGCTCGAGGCAAAGGCGATCATGCCGTGGCGCGAAACGCGCCCGTACGTGGGTTTCAGGCCGACGGTGCCGGTCAGCGCCGCCGGCTGCCGGATCGAACCGCCGGTGTCGGTCGCCGTGGCGGCCGGCACGAGGCGCGCGGCGACGGCGGCGGCCGAGCCGCCGGAGGAGCCGCCGGGCGAGCGTTCGCGGTCCCAGGGGTTGCGGACGGGGCCGAACCAGCTCGTCTCGTTCGACGAGCCCATCGCGAACTCGTCCATGTTCGTCTTGCCGAGCACGACCGCGCCGGCGCGGGCGAGGCGCTCGACGACCGTGGCGTCGTAAGGCGCCACGAAGTTTTCGAGCATCCGCGAACCGCAGGTCGTGCGGACGTCCCGCATGCAGAAGATGTCCTTGTGCACGAGCGGCAGCCCTGCCAGCCGGCCGGCCTCGCCCGCGCGGCGTGCGGCGTCCGCGGCCGCGGCGGCGGCGAGCGCCCGCTCCCCGAGCACGGTTATGAAGGCATTGAGGCCGGCGTCGTGCGCCTCGATCCGGCCGAGCAGCTGGCGCGTGAGCTCCACGGCGGTGAAATCACCGCTCCCGAGGCCCGATGCGAGCTCGGTGAGCGTCTGCAGGTGGAGACTCATTACTCGAGTACCCGGGGCACCAGGTACAGGCCGTCGGCCACCGCGGGGGCGTTCTCCTGCACGTGCTCGCGATCGTCCGGCTCGGTCACCCGGTCCGGGCGGAGCCGCTGCGTGCGGTCGAGCGGGTGCGCCATCGCGGGCACGTCGGCGGTCGGCGCCGACGACAACTGGTCGACGAAAGCGACGATGCGCGACAGCTTTGCGACGGTCTCCGCGATCTCGTCGTCTGCAAGACGGAGCCTTGCCAGCATCGCGATGTGCTGTACCTGATCGTGGTCGAGTGACACGGCAGAAAACCCGGAAAAATATGCCTGGAAACGCCCGCCGACGGACGCGCACGCAATGATACACGCCGCCTTGTGCATTGTCCCAGCCATTGTTAGATTACACCGTTAACTCGTCTGGGACCCCACCTCCGCATGCTCAAGAGCCTCCTGGGTTATTTTTCGAATGACCTGTCGATAGACCTTGGCACGGCCAATACGCTCATCTACTCCCGGGGTCACGGCATCGTGCTCGATGAGCCTTCCGTCGTCGCGATTCGTGAGGACTCCGGCCGCGGCGGACGTGTCGTCGAGGCCGTCGGACTCGAAGCCAAGAACATGCTCGGCCGCACGCCCGGCAACATCACCGCGATTCGCCCGCTGAAAGACGGCGTAATCGCCGATTTCACCGTTACCGAGAAGATGCTGCAGCACTTCATCAAGAAGGCGCTCGGCACGCGGTATTTCCGGCCGAGCCCGCGGGTTCTGATCTGCGTGCCGTACGGCTCGACCCAGGTGGAGCGCCGCGCGATCCGCGAGTCGGCCGAGGGCGCCGGCGCACGCAAGGTGCACCTCATCGACGAACCGATGGCGGCTGCGATAGGCGCCGGCATGCCGGTGCACGAGGCGCGCGGTTCGATGGTGCTCGACATCGGCGGCGGCACGTCGGAAGTAGCCGTCATCTCGCTGAACGGCATCGTGTACGCCGCGTCCGTGCGCATCGGCGGCGATCGTTTCGACGAGGCGATCACGAACTACGTGCGCCGCAACTACGGCATCCTCATCGGCGAGGCGACCGCGGAACGCATCAAGCACGAAATCGGCTCGGCGTTCCCGGGCCAGGAAGTACTCGAGATCTCCGTCAAGGGCCGCAATCTCTCCGAGGGCGTGCCGCGGAGCTTCACGCTGAACAGCAACGAAATCCTTGAAGCGCTGCAGGAACCTCTGCAGGGCATCGTCGGCGCGGTCAAGGAAGCGCTCGAACAGACGCCGCCGGAACTCGGCGCGGACGTGGCAGAACGCGGAATCGTTCTCACCGGCGGCGGGGCCATGCTCCGCGACATCGACAAGCTGCTGATGGAGGAGACGGGCCTGCCCGTGGTCATCGCGGACGATCCGCTGACCTGCGTCGCCCGCGGCGGCGGACGCGTCATTGAACTCATCGACGAACACGGCCCCGCGGTCTTCGGCCTCGAGTGACCGTGCGAGTGACGGCGCCATCGCCCGCGCCGTGACGTGACATCGTAGCGCCGGCCGGGATCTTTCTCAGCATACTGCAATGGCCGCAACCCGAGACACGAGCAGCAATCCGGCCCGCATCCCGGCGCTCGGTTTTCGCGCGCTGTTCCTGGTTCTCCTGTCGGTTCTGCTCATGTACCTCGATCATCGCGAGCAACACCTCGAGCAGGTGCGCGACATCGTCGGCACCGCGCTGTACCCGCTGCAGCTACTCGTCGACGCGCCGATCAGGCTCGTCGACTGGACGGCCGCGCGCCTGCGTTCGCGCGATGACCTGCTCACGGAAAACGAGCAGCTCAAACGCGAGCAGCAGGTCATCCGCGCGCGGCTCCTGACCCAGAACGCGCTCGAGGCGGAGAACGCCCGGCTGCGGGAGATGCTCGATGCGCGCGAACAGGTGGAGGATCGCGTGCGCGTGGCAGAGATCCTGGCCGTCGACTCGAATCCTGGCCGGCACAGCCTCATCATCGATGCCGGGGCAGGCGACGACGTCTACGAGGGCCAGGCGCTCGTGGACCAGGACGGCGTGGTCGGGCAGGTGATCGAAGTCGGCCGCGTGACCTCCGAAGCGCTGCTCATCAGCGACCCCGGCCATGCGCTGCCCGTCGAGGTGAACCGCAACGGCCTGCGAACGATCGCCTACGGCACCGGCGAGTTCGGCCGCCTCGACCTGCCGGGGCTTGCGAACAATGCCGACATCCGCGAGGGCGACCTGCTCGTGACGTCCGGCCTCGGCGGCGCATTCCCGGCGGGTTACCCGGTCGGCGTCGTGACGAGAGTGACGCGGCTGCCGCAGCAGGCCTTCGCCGACGTGACCGCGGAGCCGGTCGCCGCCCTCAACCAGGTGCGCGAAATCATGCTCGTCTGGTCGGCGCCGGCCGTGAGCGAGGAGCCGCGCCAGTCCGAGGCCCGGGAGCGCGGAACCGCCGACGGCGCAACGGGCGACGACGCCGGCCCGGCGGAGCCTTCCGCAGGCGGCGAAGACGAGGACGGCAATGAGTAGGGAACGCGCCGCGCAGCACCTGCCGGTCATCCTCACGGTGCTGGTCGCGCTCGGCCTGACGATCATGCCGCTGCCGCGCAGCGTCGAAGCGTTCCGGCCGGACTGGGTCGCGCTCACGATGATCTTCTGGGCCTTCAGCCTGCCGCGCAGCTACAGCGTCGGCATCGCCTGGCTGGTCGGCATCGTGCTGGACGTCGCGCAGGGTACGCTGCTCGGGCAGCATGCGCTCGCGCTCACGGTCGTCGTGTTCCTGACCGTGCGCTTTCACCTGCTCATGCGCGTGTTTCCGCTGATCCAGCTGAGCGCGACGATCTTCGCGCTCCTCGCCCTCTACCAGTTCCTCCTGTTCTGGATCAACGGCGTCGTCGACGTGCGTACTCCGGCAATCACGTACTGGGGTCCGGTCGTGACGGGTTTCGTCATCTGGCCCCTGCTCTTCAATTTCCTGACCGGTGTTCGCTATCGCGTTCAGCTCAGGACCTGACGTGAGCCTGCTGTCCCCGATCAAGGACCACCACTCGGAGCGGCGCCTGTTCATAGGCCGCACCCTCTTTGCGAGCGTGGTTGCGGCGCTCCTGCTCGGCATCGTCATCGCGCGCCTCGTCCAGCTGCAGGTCGTGAACTACGAGCATTTCGCCGAGCGCGCCCAGGGCAACCGCATCCGGATCGAGGCGGTCCCGCCGATACGCGGCCTCATCCTCGACCGCAAGGGCCGCGTCCTCGCGGAGAACCGGCCCGCCTACCAGCTCGAGCTGATCCCGGAGCAGGTCGAGGACGTGGACGACACCCTCAGGCGGCTCGCCGAACTCCGCCTCATCGAGGCCGACGAAACGGACCGGTTCAAGGCGCTGATCGCGAGCGGCCCGCGCTTCAAGCCGGTCACGCTGCGGCTGCGCATGTCGGACGAGGAAGTCGCGCACTTCGCCATCCGGCGCCCGCGCTTCCCGGGCGTCGATTTCCGACCGCGCCTGATCCGGCATTACCCGGATGGCCCGGCCGTGGCGCACGCCGTCGGCTACGTCGGTGCGCTGTCCGAGGAGGACCTGCTGACGCTCGACCCGGCCCGGTACGCGGGCACGGGCCAGACCGGCAAGACCGGCGTCGAGCACAGCTTCGAGGCCACCCTGCACGGGGACCCCGGGTACCGGCACGTCGTGACCAACGCGCGCGGGCGCGTGGTGACTGCCACCTCGAACGAACTGCTCGACTCGTTGCCGCCGGACCAGCAGCCGGCGCCGGGCTCGAACCTGTTCCTGACCCTCGACCTCGACCTGCAGACCGTGGCGCACAACGCGCTCACCGGGCAGCGCGGTGCGGTGGTCGCCATGGACCCGTGGAGCGGCGAGGTCCTCGCGCTCGTGAGCACGCCGTCGTTCGACCCGAACCTGTTCGCGACCGGCATGACCACCGCCCAGTTCAATGCACTCCAGGAGGATCTCGACCGCCCGCTGTTCAACCGCGCGGTGCGCGGGACCTACCCGCCCGGTTCGACGATCAAGCCGATGCTCGCCCTCGCCGCGCTGCAGACGGGCGCGACGAACCTGACGCGCAAGTCCGTCTGCATCGGCTGGTTTTCGTTGCCGAACTCGACGCACCGCTACCGGGACTGGCGGCCACAGGGCCACGGGGCGGTCGACCTGCACGACGCGCTCGAACAGTCCTGCGACGTGTACTTCTACGAGGTAAGCGTCGAGCTCGGCATCGACAGCATGCACGTGTACCTGGACGAGTTCGGGATCGGCCGGCCGACCGGTATCGACGTACCCGGCGAACGCGCCGGCATCAACCCGTCGCGCGAGTGGAAGGAGCAGGCGTTTCGCAATCCTGCCGACCAGCGCTGGTACAACGGCGAGACGGTGATCGCGTCGATCGGCCAGGGCTACATGCTGTCGACGCCCTTGCAGCTCGCGAGCGCCGCCGCGACGCTCGCCACCCGCGGTACGCGTTTCAAGCCGCACCTGGTGGCCGGTTGGGAGGATCCGCTGACGGGCGAACGTACGCTCGTCGCCCCGGAACGGCTGTCCGACGTCAGTATCGACAACGAGTTCTACTGGCAGAGCGTGATCGATGCCATGCACGCCGTGCTGCAGGGCGAGCGCGGCACGGCCCGGGCGGTTGGCAGCAACGCGCCTTACCAGTTGGCCGGGAAGAGCGGCACGGCGCAGGTCTTCACAGTGGCGCAGGAAGACGAGTACAACGAGGACGAGATCGAGTACCGCCTCCGCGACCACGCCCTGTTCATCGCGTTCGCCCCGGTCGACGTGCCGCAGATCGCCGTCGCCGTCATCGTGGAAAACGGCAGCAGCGGCAGCCGGGTCGCCGCGCCGATCGCGCGGGCGGTGATGGACCGCTATCTCGAGGGCAGCGATGCGCACTAGCGAATCGCGGCTGCTCGCCGGCAAGGAGGCCCCACTCTCGGGCTTCACCCGGCTGCTCAGGCGCCTGCACATCGACGGCCCGTTGCTCGGCGCGCTGCTCATGATCTGCGCCTTCGGCCTCGCGGTGCTCTATAGCGCGGCGGGAGAGAGCCTGCGCCTCACGATGAACCAGTGCATCCGGCTGTCGGTCGCGCTCGCAGCGATGCTGGCGGTGGCGCAGTTCCCGCCGGACTTCCTGCGCCGCTGGACGCCGCTGGCGTACCTCGGCGGGCTCGTCCTGCTCGTGATGGTGCTGACGGGCGGCATCGTCGGCCAGGGTGCGCGCCGCTGGCTCGACCTCGGTATCCGTTTCCAGCCCTCGGAGATCATGAAGCTCGCGGTGCCGATGATGGCGGCCTGGTACCTGCACCAGCGGCCGCTGCCGCCCCGGTTCGGCCAGTTGCTGCTCATCACGATCCTGATCGCGGTGCCGACGACGCTGATCGCGGTGCAGCCCGACCTCGGCACCGCGCTGCTGATCGCCGCGGCCGGCGTGATCGTTGTCCTGCTCGCGGGATTGCCGATCCGCTTCATGCTCGCGCTCGCCGTACTGGCCGTGCCGGGCGCGATGGCGCTGTGGCATTTCATGCACGACTACCAGCGGCAGCGCGTGCTCACGCTCCTGAACCCCGACAGCGACCCGCTGGGCGCCGGCTACAACATCATCCAGTCGAAGATCGCCATCGGCTCCGGCGGCCTTTTCGGCAAGGGGTGGACGAACGGATCGCAGGCGCACCTCGAATTCCTGCCGGAGCGCGACACGGACTTCATCTTCGCCGTCATCGGCGAGGAGTTCGGGCTCCTCGGCGCGCTGTCCCTCTTAGGCCTGTACCTGTTCGTCACCGCGCGGGGCCTGTGGATCGCGGCGCACGCGCCGGATACGTTCTCGCGCCTCGTCGCAGGTTCCATCAGCCTCACGTTTTTCGTCTACGTGTTCGTGAACACGGCGATGGTCTGCGGGCTCGTACCGGTCGTCGGCGTACCCTTGCCGCTCGTCAGTTTCGGCGGCACGTCGATGGTGACGCTCATGACCGGATTCGGTATCCTGATGTCAATCCATACACACCGGAAACTCCTGCCGCACTAATGTTCCGACTATCGCTGTGCAGCGCGTTGCTGCTGACCTGTAGCACCAGTCTTGCACTCGACACCGGAGAGCCGGAGATTCGTGCGTTCATCGACGCGATGGTGGCCGACCACGGTTTCGACCGCGAATCGGTCGAAACCGCGCTCGCGGGCGCCGAGCGGCAGCAGAAGATCATCGACGCGATCAGCAAGCCTGCCGAAAAGACGCTCACCTGGGCGGAGTATCGCAGGATCTTCATCACGCCCGAGCGAATCGCCGCCGGCGCCGCCTTCTGGCAGGAGCACGGGGAAATGCTCCGCGACATCGCGGGCCGCACCGGCGTGCCCGAGGAGATCCTCGTCGGCATCATCGGCGTCGAGACCTACTACGGGCGCATCACAGGCAGCTACCGCGTCATCGACGCACTTTCCACGCTCGCCTTCTACTATCCGCCGCGGGCGGCCTTCTTCCGCAAGGAACTCGTGGAGTTTCTCCTGCTCGTTCGGGAAGAGGGTATGCCGGCCGACGCGGCGACCGGCTCCTACGCCGGCGCAATGGGCCGGCCGCAGTTCATGCCGTCGAGCTACCGCGCGTACGCCGTCGACGCGACCGACGACGGCCGCCGGGACATCTGGGAGGACTGGACGGACGTCGCAGGCAGCATCGCCAACTACTTCGACGCGCACGGCTGGCAGGCGGGCGAGGAAGTCGTCGCCCGGGCGACGCTCGGGAGCCGCTGGCAGGGAGCGGCGCCGGAGCCCGCGAACGTGCTGAAGCCCGACGGCACCGTCGCCTCGCTGAGCGGCGCGGGCGTGGTGTTCGCAACGGAGCTGCCGCCGGACGCCGAGGCGGCGCTCCTCGCCTACGCCGGCAATGACGGTCCGGAATACTGGGTGGGCTTCCACAACTTCTTCGTGATCACCCGTTACAATCGCAGCGCCATGTATGCGCTTGCCGTCCACCAGCTCGGCCAGGAGGTCGCGCTCGCCGTCGACAAGGCCGCTGCCGACGCCGCGAGCGCACCGCCGGCCAGCGACCCCGAGACCGCTCCCGAAGCCGACGTTCCCGAGACCGAAAGCGATGCCGCTGATTGATTCCTGCCTCGTTGCCGCCCGCCGGCAGTCCGCATTCCTGCTCCTGGCGACGCTCGCCGCCTGCGGCGGCACCGAGGTTCGCGACCCGTCCGCCCCGGGCAGCGTCGTCATCCCCGACGTCCCGGGCAGCGCGGTACCCCGGGCGGAAGCACTGAGCCGGTACGGCAACGGCCCGGTGTACCAGGTGCTCGGCAAGACCTATACCGTGCTGCCCTCGAGCTCGGGCTACCAGGAGCGCGGCGTCGCATCGTGGTACGGCGACGACTTCCACGGCAAGCCGACCTCGAGCCGCGAGACCTACGACATGCACGCTATGACCGCGGCACACAAGACGCTGCCGCTGCCGACGTACGTTCGCGTGCGCAACCTGCGCAACAACAAGAGCGTGGTCGTGCGCGTCAACGACCGCGGGCCGTTCGTGCACAATCGCATCATCGACCTGTCCTACGCCGCGGCGCTGAAGCTCGACATGGTGGCCGACGGCACCAGCCTGGTCGAGGTGACGGCGATCGGGTTCGACGCCCCGTCGGGCGACGTGCCCGTGCGCGTGACGACGCCCGCGACCTTCGCGGCTGCCGCGCCGGCCGCCGGTGCTGCGCGCGCCTCGTTCGTCCAGGTCGGCGCGTTCGGCAACCGCGAGAACGCCGACCGCCGCAGGACGCTGCTCGTCGACGGCGGCGTCGAGGACGTCGTCGTCTACGCGGATGACAGCGTGACGCCGCCGTTGTATCGCGTCCGCATCGGGCCGATCTACGAAGTGGTGCAGTTCGACGAAATCGTGACGCAACTGGAGCGGCTCGGCATAACCGACCCTTACCTGGTTGGCGAATGACCGCCTGCCGGCCCACGGCCGTGCGGGCCGCCGGGCCAGCGACTACAATAGGCGGCCTCCACTTTTCAGCCCTGGCAGCCTCATGCACCATCGGTACAGCAAGCTACTGATTCCATTACTGTTCCTGGCAACCTGTGCCGCCGCGCGGGCGCAGAGCCTGCCGACGCCCGCGCCGCCGATCATCGGCTCGAAGAGCTATCTCATGATCGATGCCCGGACAGGGCAGGAACTTGCCGCCCACGAGCCCGACCTGCGGCTCTCGCCGGCCAGCCTGACGAAGCTCATGACCGCCTATGTCGTCTTTCGAGCGCTCGACGACGGCCAGGTGACCCTGGACGAGCCGGTGACCATCAGCGAGAAAGCCTGGCGTACCGGTGGGTCGCGCATGTTCATCGAGGTCGGCAACCGCGTCCCGGTACGGGACCTCGTGCAGGGCATGATCGTGCAGTCGGGCAACGATGCCAGCGTCGCGCTCGCCGAGCACATCGCCGGCACCGAAGACGTGTTCGCCGAGATGATGAACCAGGCGGCCGTGACGCTCGGCATGCAGTCGAGCCACTTCCTCAATTCGACCGGGCTGCCCGACGAGGATCATTACTCGACGGCCCGCGACCTGGCGACACTCGCACAAGCCGTCATCAACCAGTTCCCGGATTACTACAAGTGGTATTCGCAGAAGGAATACACCTGGAACGGGATCACGCAGCCGAACCGCAACAATCTGTTGTGGCGTGACGATTCCGTGGACGGCATGAAGACCGGCCATACCGAGGATGCCGGCTATTGCCTGGTCTCCTCCGCCGAACGCGACGGCATGCGTATCGTCGCCGTGGTGCTCGGCACCTCGAGTGCGAAGGCGCGCATCGACGGCAGCCAGGCGCTGCTCAATTACGGATTCCGCTTCTACGAAACGCGGCGACTGTACGCGGCCGGCGAGGCCGTCGCTACAGCGCGAGTCTGGAAGTCGGCGAACGAGTACAGCGAGCTCGGCGTGCTGGAAGACGTGTATATCACGATTCCTCGCGGCAGCTACGACAAGCTCGAAATGGTGCGTAACGTCCCGGCCGTGCTCGAAGCGCCGGTCGCCGCCGGCCAGCCGCTCGCCGAGTTCAGCGTGAGCCTGGACGGGCAGACAGTGCTCACCGAGTCGCTGCGGGCCCTCGACGACAACCCGGAGGGTTCGCTCTGGCAGCGGACACGCGACGGCGTGTCCCTGTGGTTCGAATGAGCGGCGATGCAGGCACGCCCGGGACGCGTCCCGGTGCCGGCAGCATGACACCCGGGGACGATGACAGGAGCGACGACCAGGACACCCTGCTCGAGTTTCCCTGCGAATTCCCGGTCAAGATGATGGGCCGGGACACGCCGGAATTCCGGGCCAATGTCCTCGCGCTCGTCGAATTGCACACCGGGCCGCTGGAACCGGAGCGTATCCAGGTGGCGCAAAGCCGTAATGGCCGCTTCGTCTCCGTCACGGTCACGGTGAACGCAGAGAGCAAGGAGCAGCTCGACGCCATCTACCGCGAGCTGACAGCGCACGACGATGTGCTGATGGCGCTCTAGGGAAACCGCGTGTCCGTCGTCGTCAAAACGCTGGGCCTCACGGACTACGAACCGGTCTGGCGCGCGATGCAGGCGTTCACCGATGCGCGCGACGCGCGCACCGAAGACGAGATCTGGTTCACCGAGCACCGGCCCGTGTTCACGCTCGGCGTCAACACGGCGCCGGAGCACCTGCTGGCCCCCGGCGACATCCCGGTGGTGCAGATCGATCGCGGCGGCCAGGTGACTTACCACGGTCCGGGCCAGCTCATGATCTACCCCCTGCTCGACCTCCGCCGGGCCGGCATCGGCGTCCGCGCGCTGGTCACGGCGCTCGAACAGAGCGTCGTCGCCCTGGCCGCCGAGCACGGCGTCGCGGCGGCAAGCCGTTGCGACGCGCCGGGTGTCTACGCCGACGGCGTCAAATTCGCGAGTGTCGGCCTGCGCATACGCCGGGGCGCGAGCTTTCACGGCATGGCGCTCAATGTCGACATGGACCTCGAACCGTTCGGCCGCATCAATCCCTGCGGCTTCCGCGGCCTCGAGGTGACCGACCTCGCCGCCCTCGGTGTGCCGCTGACGCTCGAGACGGCCCGGCAGGCTTTGCTGCCGCACCTGCTCGGCCGGCTGGACATCCGCCCGCCACGCGCGGTCGCTTAAGCCTTGTCGCCGAGATACCCGATCATCGCCGGCTGGCTGCTCGCGGCCTCTCAGGCGCAGCCGGCGGAGCTCGCCTGCAAGACCGACCTCGGCGTCGATCTGCCGGAGCCCGCGGCAGCGACGGCACTGCCCGACGAATCGAGCCTCGAGATCCTGGCCGGCGAAATCGACGCGGTCCTCGGCGAGGCGCCGGACTTCAGCATCACCGGCGGCGCGCTCCTGAAGCGCGGCGACCGGCTGATCGGCGCGGACACGGCCACATACGATGCCGCCGAACGCGCCGTTCGCCTGGCCGGCAACGTGCGCTACGAGGACCCGCAAAGCGAGGTGGTGAGCGAGTCTGCCGAATTCGCCTACGAATCCGGCCGCATCGTCTTCACCGGCGCCGAGTTTTCCTTGGGCGCGAGCAACGGCCGCGGCGGCGCGGACAACGTGCTCATCAACCGCGACGGCGAACTGCAGCTCGACCGCGTGCATTACACGACCTGCCCGCCCGGCTCGGACGACTGGGTATTGCTCGCCGACGACATCGATCTCGACACGCGCGAGGGCATCGGCACGGCACGCGACATCAAGCTCCGGTTCCAGGGCGTGCCGATCCTGTGGGCGCCGTTCATCTCCTTCCCCATCGGCGACGCGCGGAAAACCGGCATCCTGACGCCGGAGATCGGCAGCTCCGGCCGCAGCGGCAACGAGATCCGCGTGCCCTGGTACTGGAACATCGCGCCGAACTACGACGCGACGATCACGCCGCGCCTCCTGACGGAGCGGGGCCTGCAGCTCCAGACGGAGTTCCGCTACCTGACCGGGATCAACGACGGCGAACTCGTCGCGCAATACCTGCCGAACGACGAGCAGACCGGCGATGCCCGCCACCTGCTGTCGGCGCGGCACCGTTCGCTGTTCGCGAACGACTGGCGGGCACTGCTCGACTACCGCGACGTCTCTGACAACCAGTACTTCGAGGACTTGGGCGGCAGCCTGAGCGCCTCGAGCACGACGCACCTCGACCGGCACCTGAGCTTCGACTGGCACAGCGAACACATGGACGCATTCGCCCAGGTGCAGGACTTCCAGGTGCTCGACGATTCCATATCGCCGGAGCAGGAGCCCTACCAGCGCCTGCCCCAGCTCATGTTCCGCGGCTGGTGGCCGGAGGACGTCGACTGGCTCGAGGCCGTTGTCGAAACGGAACTCGTGAACTTCGAGCGCGATACCGGTGTAACCGGCTGGCGGGCAAACGTCTCGCCACGCCTCGATCTGCCCATCGACGGCCAGGGCTGGTACGTCACCCCGTCGCTCGAATGGGACTACACGGCCTACCAGCTCGACGACACCGAAGCGGGCCAGGAAGACAGCCCGACACGGAGCCTGCCGCTCGGCAGCCTCGATACCGGGCTCATCTTCGAGCGCCGGACCGGCGGGGCCGACGACCGAATCCAGACGCTGGAGCCCAGGCTCCTGTACGTGCACGTGCCGTACCGGGACCAGGACGGGCTGCCCGTCTTCGACACCATCGTGCCGGACCTCAACCTGGTCCAGCTGTTCCGCCGCAATCGCTTCCTCGGCCTGGACCGCATCGGCGATACCGAGCAGGTGAGCATCGGCGTAACCACGCGCATCTTCGATTCCGACGACGGCCGTGAACTCGTGTCGGCGACCGTCGGCCAGGCCCGCTACCTCGGCGACCGGCTCGTCACCCTGCCGGGCGGGATGCCGGCGACGGAGGAGTCCTCCGATTACATTGCAGAGGTGCGCTTCCTGCTCTACGAGCACCTGAATTTCGACTTCGGCCACCAGTGGGGCACGTCAGGGAACGGCACCGCGCAGTCCGAAGCGCGCCTGCAGTACCGCCCGCAAGGCAACAAGATCCTGAATCTCGCGTACCGCTACCGCCGCGACTCGCTCGAACAGGGCGACCTGTCCTGGTCCTGGCCGCTCGCCGAACGCTGGAACTTCGTTGGCCGGTACAATTACTCCTTCCGCGACGAGGAGGTCCTGGAGCAATTCTTCGGGCTCGAGTACGAGAGCTGCTGCTGGGGGCTGCGCGTCGTCAGCCGCCGCCACGTCTCGACGCGCGACGGAACCTACGATTCCTCCTTCGGTCTGCAACTGGTATTGAAGGGCATGGCCAGCGTCGGCACCGCCGCCGACCGGCTGCTCGAACGTGGTATTCTTGGCTACTCCGCGGATTTACGGTAAGAATTAGTGATTAAAATCAAAAAGTTAGGAGCTATCTTCCTGATCGCCGCCCCGCTTGCGGCAGCGCAGGACGACGCCCCCGAAGAACTCTCGGACACGGGCGAATTCCTCGACGGTGTGGCCGCCATCGTCAACGAGGGCGTGGTCCTGAAGAGTAATTTCCACGAGACGCTCGCGATGATCAGCGAGCAGGCAAAGCAGGGCGGCTTCCAGCTCCCGCCCGAGGCGATCCTGAAGGAGCAGGTACTCGAGCGGGTGATCCTCGAGGAAATCCAGTTGCAGCAGGCGGAACGCATCGGTCTCAACATCTCCGACCAGATGCTGAACCAGATCCTCACCGACGTGGCGCGGAACATGGGCGGCACGCTCGCCGAACTGCCCGCGATGCTCGAGCGCGAAGGCATCGAGTACCAGGAATTCCGCCGCCAGATGCGTGACGACGTGACGATCCAGCAGCTGCAGCAGATACGCGTGCGCCAGACGATCGAGGTGTCGCCGCGCGAGATCGAGCAGTGCATCGCCGATCTCGAGAACAACGTCGTGGTGAACTCCGACTACAACCTCTCGCACATCCTGCTGACGATCCCGGAAACCGCCTCCACCGAGGAGGTCGACGAAATCGTCGCGACCGCGGAAGACATCCACGAGCGTGCCAGCGCCGGCGAGGACTTCCGCCAGCTCGCCGCACGCTACTCGAGCAGCCCGACGGCACTCGAAGGCGGCTCCCTCGGCTGGATGAAGGGCACGGAGGTGCCGACCATTTTCACCGATATCCTGGCGCCGCTCGGCGATGGTGACGTCTCGGAGCCGTTCCGCACCGCGACGAGCATCCACATCGTCAAGGTCAACGAAATGCGCAGCGCGGTCGAAAAAAGCGAAGTCGACCAGGTGCACGCCCGCCACATCCTGGTGACGCCGAACGAGATCATCGACGACGAGACGGCCAAGCAGCAGCTCGAGGACGCCTACGAGCGCATCGGCGGCGGCGAGGAATTCGGCGAAGTCGCGAAGCTCCTGTCCGACGACCCGGGCTCGGCGAACATCGGCGGCGACCTCGGCTGGGCCGGCCCCGGCACGTTCGTGCCCGAGTTCGACGCCGTCGTCGCGGACCTGGAAATCGGTGAGCTGAGCGAGCCGTTCCGCACGCAGTTCGGCTGGCACATCGTCGAAGTCCTCGACCGCCGCGTCTACGACAACACCGAGGACCTGAAGGAACAGAACTGCGAGAACCGGATCATCGCGGGCAAGGTCGACACCGCGACGCAGCTCTGGCTGGGCCGGATCCGCGACGAGGCTTACGTCGAAATCAAGATGTGAGCGCCGTGCCGCCCGGCCGCCTGCCCGGCAAGCCACCCGGCAATCCGGTAATTGTCACCGCGGGTGAGCCCGCCGGCATCGGCCCGGATCTTTGCGTGATGCTCGGCGCCGCCGGCGACCTCCACGGCTGCCGCGTGCTCGGCGACGAACGCCTGCTGCGCGCACGGGCCGCGCGCCTTGACCTGCCCTTCGCGCTCGACGTGATCGACCGCCCGTTTCCGGCCGGCACCGAGTGCGGCAGGCCCGACCCCGCCAACGCGGCGACGCTGCTCGATGGCCTGCGCGAAGCGGTCGACGGCTGCCTCGCCGGGCACTACGCCGCGCTCGTCACCGCGCCACTCGCGAAGCACGTCGTCAATGACGCCGGCATTCCGTTTACCGGCCACACGGAGTTTCTCGCCGGGCTGACCCGCTGCCCGCTCCCCGTGATGCTGCTGGTTGCGGGCGAACTCAGGGTCGCACTCGCAAGCACCCACCTGCCGCTTCGCGACGTGCCCGACTATCTGACCGCCGAGCGCCTGCGCACGGTTCTGCGGGTACTCGACGACGGGTTGCGCACTCGCTTTCGCATCGCGGCGCCGACGATCGTCGTCTGCGGCCTGAATCCGCACGCCGGGGAGGGCGGCCACCTCGGCCGCGAAGACCTGGATATCATCGCGCCCGTGGTGGCCGAGCTTCGCGCGGCCGGACTCGCCTTGCGCGGGCCCTTGCCTGCGGACACGGCTTTCACGCCCGCCGCCGGCAGGGCCGACGCCGTGCTCGCGATGTACCACGACCAGGGGCTGCCGGTACTCAAGTACGCCGGCTTCGGGCACGCCGTGAACGTCACGCTCGGCCTGCCGTTCGTGCGTACCTCGGTCGATCACGGCACCGCCTTCGACCGCGCGGGCACGAACGAAGCCGACCCGGGCAGCCTGCGCGCCGCCGTCGCCCTCGCCCGCGAGCTCGCCGCGGCACCATGACCGCGCACCGGCCGCGCAAGCGCTTCGGCCAGCACTTCCTGGTCGACCCCGGCGTCGTCGCCGACATCGTTGCGGCCATCGCGCCGGGACCGGCCGACACTGTGGTCGAAATCGGCCCCGGCCCTGGCGCCATCACCGTGCCGCTCGCCGCCCGTTGCCGGGCACTGCACGCGGTCGAGCTCGATCGCGACCTCGCCGCACGGCTGCGGGAGCGGTTCGCCGGCAGCCCGCACGTAGAGGTCCACGAAGCCGACGCACTGGCTTTCGATTTCGGCCGCTTCGGTAACGGCATTCGCCTGGCGGGCAACCTGCCCTACAACATTTCCACCCCGCTCCTGTTTCACCTCCTCGATTTCCGCACGGCGATCGCAGACATGCACTTCATGCTCCAGAAGGAGGTCGTCGACCGCATGGCCGCGGCGCCGGGCGGCCGCACGTACGGGCGGCTGACCGTCATGCTCCGCTGCCACCTGGAGATCGAGCGCCTGTTCGACGTCGACCGGCAGGCGTTCGACCCGCCCCCGGCGGTGACGTCCTCCGTGGTGCGGCTCTGGCCGCGGCCGGGCGGCAGCCTGCCGGTTGCCGACGAGCGGCTCCTGGCCCGCCTCGTCGCGGCCGGCTTCGCACAACGGCGCAAGACGCTGCGCAATGCACTTCGAAACGAGGTCGCTGCCGACGACTTCGCTGCCGTCGGCATCGACCCGGGGCTGCGCCCCGAGGCGCTCCCCGTGGACGCGTGGGTGGCGCTCGCCAACAGGCTGGCAGACCCGCCGGTAAACCGGGCTGCCGATCGGCAGCAGTAACCGCCCGCGACAAACCCCAACAAGCCGGACCGAACCGGGTAGAATGACAGGCGTGCCCGCACGCCACCGACGCGCAACGATGGACAAGACCTGTGACATCCATATCAAGGTCGTTACGGACTATCTCGGCGAGCAGTCCGAGCCGGAGTCGGACCGCTACGTGTTCGCGTATACGATCACCATCTCGAATCACGGGAACGTCGCCGCGCGCCTGCTGAGCCGCCACTGGCTCATCACCGATG
>DASUOE010000125.1:0-5696 GCA_036276805.1 Woeseiaceae bacterium
GACGAGGCGTACATCAACCCGGAAGGACTGCTGCTGCTGCAGGGCTATGGCAGTTATCGCACGTACTTCAAGGATGCAATCGATACGCTCAGGATCGACTGGAACGTCTTCCGCGTCGGCACCCACAAGGCCTTTGTCGAGCCCTACACCCGCATGGACATGTCCGAGGAGGCACGCGAGGATCTCTCGCGGCTGACCGGGCAGTTGTGGGCCATGTACCAGGCGGATGTCGTCGCCGCCCGCGGCCTTGAGGACGACGCGATCTCGGACTTCACGGACCGCCTGCTTGCGCACGTCGCCGCCGCCGGTGGCGATATGGCGCGCGCCGCCGTCGATCACGGACTCGTCGACGGAACCCTGACCCACGAGGCGATCCGGGACCGCTTTGTCGACGTCGTCGGCGAGGATGCGGAGATGCCCGACGCCTACGCGGCGGTCGACATGTACGAATACCTGCGGCACGTGCGCCTGCTCGAGCCGCTCGCACTCGGCGCGAAGAACGTCGCCGTCATCATCGCCTCCGGCGACATCACCGTCGGTTCGCCGCCTCCCGGCATGATCGGCTCGGAGTCGACCACGGAGTTGCTGCGGCGTGCCCTGAACGACGAGTCGGTGGCGGCTGTCGTATTGCGGATCGACAGCCCGGGCGGCAGCACCTTCGCGTCGGATGTCATCAGCAGCGCCGTGCAGGAACTCCAGGAAGCCGGCAAGCCGGTGGTCGCTTCCATGGGCAGCGTGGCCGCGTCCGGCGGCTACTGGATCGCCACCAGCGCCGATGCCATTTATGCGAGCCCGTCGACGATCACCGGCTCCATCGGTATTTTCGGCATGTTCCCCACTTTCCAGCGTTCCCTGGATGCGCTCGGCCTCAACGTCGACGGCGTCGGCTCGACGCGCTGGGCCGACGCCTTTCGCGTCGACCGGGAGATGCCCGAGCACGTTCGCGAGCTGTTCCAGCTCATCATCGCCGACGGCTACGACGACTTCCTCACGCGCGTCGCGCACTACCGCGGCATGGAGAAGGAGACAGTCGACTCCATCGGCCAGGGTCGCGTGTGGACCGGCGTTGACGCGCTGGAGAAAGGCCTCGTGGACGCGCTCGGCAACCTCGAGGACGCCGTTGCGGCAGCGGCCGGGCTGGCCGGGCTCGATGAGGGCGATTACGCGGTGCAGTTCATTCGCCAGGAGCTGACGCCCACCGAGCAATTCCTCATCGATCTCATGTCGGTCGGGCGTGCCTTCGGCGTCGACCCCGGCAGCCTCGCAACGCGGCCGAGCGGACTCACGAAGCTCGCAGCGCGGGTCGAGTCGGCGCTGGAGCCACTCATGCGCTTCAACGACCCGAAAGGCGTGTATTCGCACTGCCTGTGCGAACCGGAGTAACGACAGGACGCCTCACGCGCCGTGCAGCGCCACCGGATCAGAGCAGCGGTCGGACGTCGACGGCCCTGCGCTCGACGTCGTCTGCGAGCAGCTGGCGCAGGATCGCGATGTGTCCCTGGCCGCCGATCACGAGCACGCGCTCGCCGGGCAGGGCGTGCCGTTGCACGAGGGCGTACATGCGGAAGTTCCGGTGCCACCAGCTTGCCGTCGCGTCGGCCCCGATGAAGTCGTTTCCGTTGCCGACGGCGTTCGTCAGCATGTAGAACCCGCGATTGAGGGCGTCCCGGTCTGCGTCGTTGGCGCGGCGGAGCAGGGCCTGCAGGGACAGCGTGGCCTGGGCCGCCTGCTCCTCCCGCGTCAGCTCCTCGATGAACGCCGACATGCGGGCGCCGGTTACCGTGTCGCTGCCCTCGAGGTATTCGAACAGCGGCCCGGCCTGCCACTGCACTGCGGTCTCGTCGAAGCCGAAGACGGTCGGCGCGCCTGCGAGCGCAGCAATGCGAAAGCCGAGCTGGTAGATCTCGTTTGCGGGCAGGTCGAAGTCGCCAGCG
Source organism: Woeseiaceae bacterium (assembly GCA_036276805.1). Classification (GTDB taxonomy): domain Bacteria; phylum Pseudomonadota; class Gammaproteobacteria; order Steroidobacterales; family Woeseiaceae; genus UBA1847. Next base: position 1,935 of record DASUOE010000125.1, read on the forward strand.
ACGTACCGGAGGTACTCTTCCTGTACGGCCGGCTCCCGGTCGGCAGTGAACTCGAGCAGGACCACGGTCGGCCGATACCGGCTGATCCGCTCGGACAACGCCACCAGGTAGGCCTGGTTCTCGTCGGTCAACACGTCGAGATGGTCGGCCTTCACGACATCCTGGCCGGGATTCGCAAAGTGGAAGACGCCGAGCAGCATCACCTCGGCAGGCTTCGGCTCACCGGCCAGTCCGTGGGCAAAGGCGAGCAAGGTCAGAGCGCACCCGGCGCATCGGATAAACGCGTTCACGAGCATTCCCCGGCAGGTTCGACAGGGATACGGATGCCTGGAAACGCCGATCGGATGCAATGCGCAATCGGTGCCGCTCAGCCTGGCTGCTGTTCGCGGCGGGCGCGACGGTCGCCGGCCAGGGCCCGGCGACATCGGCAGCTGTGCGTCAGGCGCTCGCGGTCCAGTCCAGGACGACCTTGCCTGACTGGCCCGAGGCCATGAGTTCGAACGCCGGCTCGTAATCGTCCGCCGCGAAGCGGTGGGTGATGACCGGGTCGATCGTGAGCCCGCTCTGCAGCATGCTCGCCATCTTGTACCAGGTCTCGAACATCTCGCGGCCGTAAATTCCCTTCAAAACCAGGCCCTTGAAGATCACGGCGTTCCAGTCGATGGCCATTTCGTCCGGCGGGATGCCGAGCATTGCGACCTTCCCGCCGTGATGCATCGTGCGGAGCATGTCGCGAAACGCGCCGGGATTACCGGACATTTCCATGCCGACGTCGAAACCTTCGCTCATCCCGAGTGACTTCATCGTGTCGTCGAGTGAGCCGTTCTTCACGTTGAGGGCGACCGTGGCACCCATCCTGCGGGCGAGCGCCAGCCGGTAGTCGTTGATGTCGGTGATGACGACGTGCCGGGCGCCGGCGAAGCGTGCGATCGCCACGGCCATGATCCCGATGGGTCCCGCGCCCGTGATCAGCACGTCCTCGCCCACGAGGTCGAACGACAGGGCGGTGTGCGTGGCGTTGCCGAGCGGATCGAGGATGGCCGCCATCTCGTCGCTGATCGCTTCCGGCAGCTTGAAAACGTTGAACGCAGGCACCGCGACATACTCGGCGAAGGCGCCGGGCCGATTGACCCCGACACCGACAGTATTGATGCACAGGTGCCGCCGCCCCGCGCGGCAGTTCCGGCACACCCCGCAGGTGATGTGGCCCTCGGCGGACACGCGGTCCCCGGGTGCGAGCCCGCGAACCTCGCTGCCGACCTCGACGATCTCGCCGGAAAACTCGTGGCCGACGGCGAGCGGCACGCGGATCGTGCTCCGGGCCCAGTCGTCCCACTGGTAGATGTGGATGTCGGTCCCGCATATCGCCGAGCGGCGGACCTTGATCAGGACGTCGTTATGCCCGACTTCCGGCATGGCGATGTCCTGCATCCAGATACCGCGTTCCGGTTTCGCCTTGACCAGAGCTTTCATCAGTGCACGACTCCGAGTTCACGCCCCACGTCGGTGAATGCGTCGACGGCCATGTCGAGTTGCTCCCGCGTGACGCCCGCCGACATCTGCGTGCGTATCCGGGCCTGCCCGCGAGGCACCACCGGGAACGAGAACCCGATGACGTAGACGCCGCGCTTCAGCATTTCGTCCGCCATCCGTGTCGCGAGCATCGCATCCCCCAGCATGACGGGAATGATCGGGTGCTCGCCAGGCTTCAGCTCGAAGCCTCGCTCCGTCATTCTTTCCCGGAAATACCGGGCATTCTCCCGCAGGCGCTCACGCAGCGAGGGATCCTTTTCCATGAGTTCGAAGACCACGAGCGACGCGGCCACGATCACCGGCGCCACCGAGTTCGAGAACAGGTACGGCCGCGACCGCTGCCGGAGCCAGGCGACGATCTCCTTGCGGCCCGACGTATACCCGCCGGACGCGCCGCCGAGCGCCTTGCCGAGCGTCCCGGTGAGAATGTCGATGCGCCCCATGACGCGCCGGTACTCGTGCGTGCCCCGGCCGCTGTCGCCCAGAAAACCGGTCGCGTGGCAGTCGTCGACCATCGTCAGCGCATCGTATTCGCGGGCGAGGTCGCAGATGCCCTCGAGGTCTGCGATCGTGCCGTCCATCGAAAACACGCCGTCCGTAACGATAAGGCGCGTGCGCGCGTCCCTGGCCGCCTCGAGCTGCGTGCGCAGGTCCGCCATGTCGTTGTTGCGGTACCGGTAACGGGCCGCCTTGCACAGGCGAATGCCGTCGATGATGCTCGCATGGTTGAGCTCGTCGCTGATGACGGCATCTTCCGCATCGAGCAGCGTTTCGAACAGCCCGCCGTTGGCGTCGAAGCAGGATGGGTAAAGTATCGTGTCTTCGGTACCGAGGAACGCGCTGATGCGCGCCTCGAGGTCCTTGTGAATCGTTTGCGTGCCACAGATGAAGCGTACCGACGCCATCCCGTAACCGAAACGGTCCAGCGCGTCGTGTGCCGCGGCGACGACCGCCGGATGGTTCGCGAGGCCGAGATAATTGTTCGCGCAGAGGTTCAGTACGTGCTGCGTGCCGCCCGCGGTACGCACGTCGATACCGGCCTGCTGCGGTCCGGCGATGAGCCGCTCCTGCTTGTAGAGTCCCTGCGACTTGAGCGCTTCCGTTTGCGCGGCCAGCGACTCGAGAAAACCCTTCGGCACGGCTGCTACCCCTGGTTCGGGAGAAAGGCCGCAGAGTATATCAGCCACCCCGGCTGGCACGGCGTTGCGGCGTAGATGTCCTTGACCGGCCCGGCCCGGCGGGCAGCCGCGGGCTGTGGCCAGCCGCCGGAGCGGTGTGCGAAGATGGCCGGGGAGGCTCCACCCCATGCGATTCGACGATCAACCCGCGGCCCGTCCGGGGCCTGTACAGGGTCTCAATGACTTGTATCTCGCCGACGAGCAATCGCTCGTCGCGGAGCTCGCGGCCGCGGCGGATCCCGGCACGGCTGCCCGTGCCGGCATAAAGGCGGTTGCCGCGGACCTGGTCCGGGCCGTGCGCGGCAATGCCGGGCGCGACGGCGGCATCGACGCGTTCCTGCGCCAGTACGACCTGTCATCGCAGGAAGGCGTGCTGCTCATGTGCATCGCCGAAGCGCTGCTCCGCATCCCGGACGCGGACACCGCCGATGCGCTCATCGCCGACAAGATTTCGGCCGCCCAGTGGGAGGACCACATCGGCACGAGCGAGAGCCTGTTCGTCAATGCCTCCACCTGGGGACTCATGCTGACCGGCCGGCTGCTCCGCGTCGATGACGAGGCGCGCCGGCACCCGGGGCAGGTACTCACCCGGCTTGCGAGCCGCGTCGGCGAGCCGGTCGTCCGTACGGCGATGCGCCAGGCGATGCGTATCATGGGTCACCAGTTCGTCATGGGCCGCAACATCGACGAGGCGCTCGAGCGCAGCGCGCGGAAAAAGAACCGCGTGTATCGCTACTCGTTCGACATGCTGGGCGAAGCGGCCCTCACGGCGCGGGATGCCGAGCGCTATTTCGACGCGTACGCCGCCGCCATAGCCGCCATCGGCGCGGCGACGGGCGACGGCGATATCTTCACGGCGCCCGGCATCTCGGTGAAGCTCTCCGCGCTGCACCCGCGCTACCAGTACACGCAGTACGAACGCGTCATGGCCGAACTCGTGCCGCGCGTGATCGAACTCGCCGAACTCTCCCGAGACGCCGGCATCGCGCTCACCGTGGACGCGGAGGAGGCGGACCGGCTCGAGCTTTCGCTCGACATCGTGACCGCGGTG
>DASUOE010000126.1:0-3061 GCA_036276805.1 Woeseiaceae bacterium
AGTGAATGACGTAGATCGAGCGATAGTCGGGAAAGCGCGCGGGAATGTAGCAATAGTAACGGCCGTCGTGCTTGACGAGTTCCGGCGCCCAGACCGAGCCGATCGGTTGCTGGAGCGCTGCGGTCAGCGGCTGCCAGTTCACGAGATCCGTGCTCTTCCAGATGACGATGCCGGGATAGGCATCGAAGCTCGAAAACGTGAGGTAGTAGGTGTCGCCGTCGCGCAGAATCGTCGGATCGGGCCGGTCGCCCGCAAATACCGGGTTCAGGTACGTGCCGTTGCCAAGGTCGGCGCGACGCTGGTCCTCGAAAGTCTTGCCCCAGCGCATGTCGGCATAGGGATCGAGAGACGATGAAGCGCGCGATCCCTGGGCGTACGCTCCGCGCGGCCAGAGCGGTGTGGCGACGAGCCCCGCACCTGCGCCGAACATGAGCTTGATACCGGTGCGCCGGTCGAAGGTCCGGGTCATGATTGTCCTCGTAGTCGATCCGAAGTGGCGGTCACGTGCCCGGCTGAACGTACGGTACGCGCGCGAACAGCTTGCGTTCCGCGCCGCGCGGGTCGTTCTCCATGCGCGGGGCCACATCGATGACCATGGTTTCCCGCTGCGGCAGCGTGTACGGACGCCACTCCGGCAGCGTATCCGCGGACGGCACACCGTTGCGGGCGAAGTTCACGAACGCATCGCCGAGCATCGCGGCGACTTGACGTGACTCCCTGCCGGTGCCCGTGATCGAGTCCGGCGCATCGAGGGTGCCGAAGACCAGCGGAATATCGAACGTGTGCGGCGCGCCCAGGTGCGGCTCGACAGGACTACCGAAGTCGAGCTGGTAGACGTAGGTATTGCGGCGACCCGCACGCGCGCGCTCCTCCGCCTCGACGATCGCAGCACGCCATGAACGGCCGGCGGTCGTCGCCCGGAAAAACACGTCCGTCGGCGAAAGTTCCGGGTACAGCCTGCGGTATTCCTCTATGACGAACTCCGGCCTTATATCGACCGGCAGGTTCTGCGGCAGCAGTTCCGGCAGCTCGTTCCACTCGAGGCCGTAGTATTCGTCGCCGCTCAGGAACGCGCGCGTTTCGTCGTGCGTGTTGCCGATGATCATGGGGATGTCCACCGACTGCGGCGCGGCGTCCGGGTAGAAGGGATGCCGGTCGAGGGATCGCATGTCGAGCACGGGCCCGAAGTAGACGGCGCCGCGGCCCAGGACCGGGTCAGGCGCGGAGAGCCCGGCGAGCAATCGCTCCGCCGGCATTTCCGCGAGGCACGCCGCGGCGTGCGGGGCGACACCGACCGCGTCGAGGAACGTGAGCGCGCGGAGCGTCGCGTTGCCGGGTCCGGAAACCGTCACCTGCTGACCGCTCATGCTGGCAGCGCGGTGGAACAGACCGCGCGCGGCGGGCATGGCCATCATCGTCGCGATCTTCGCGCCCCCGCCGGACTGCCCGAAGGCGAGCACGCAGTCCGGGTCGCCGCCGAAGGCCTCTATGTTGCCCCGGATCCACCGGAGCGCGAGCACCAGGTCGAGCTGCCCGCAGTTGCCGGAATCCGGGAAACGATCGTCCGCGAATCGCCGCAGGTACAGGTACCCGAACGCGTTCAGGCGGTGATTGACTGTGACGACGACGACGTCGCCGCGCCGGGCGAGTTCGCGGCCATCGTACCAGGGGCTCGATCCGGACCCGTTCGAGTAGGCGCCGCCATGGATATAGAACAGTACCGGCCGCTTTCGACCGTCGCCGGCCGCGGGGGTCCACACGTTCAGGAACAGGCAGTCTTCGCTTTGCTCGCCGGTTTCGCTTCCCTGCAGACAGGCGGGCCCGTACGCGGTCGCCTCGGCGACCTCGTCCCACGGTGCCGGCGCGACCGGCGGCCGGAAGCGGCGCGGCGCCGTGTCCGCGCCGTAGCGCACACCCTTGAACACACTGACGCCGTTGTCCCGGTAGCCCCGCACCCGTCCATGGCGGGTTGCGACCACCGGAGCGTCGCCGGCGGCCATGGCCCTGGCCGGGACGAGGCAGGCCGCAGCGATCGCGCCCGCGGTCAGCCGGAGCGTGTCGCGACGGTTGATGGCTGTCACTGTCCGCTTCCCCCGCACGCCTGCCTCCCGTCCGGCGCCTGGCAGCGAACCAATATGTCGAAGCATGACACCGGTGTCAACCGACTCGCCCGCGCCGCGCATTCGGCGGGCCGGCTAGTGCGCCCATTCCTCCTCGAGCAGTTCGGCCGAGCCGTCGGCCCACCGGACCTCGTGCTTCACCGGCGGTTCGCCCGGGCCGAAGAACTCGTAGATCACCGTGCCGCCGCCCTGGTCGCTTTCGATGATGCGCGCCGCGTGGAAGTCCGGAACCGCGTTCGCGAGCGCTTCCGCCACGGCCGGCGGCAGTTCGGACGACGGGATGTCCCGCTGGATCTCGACCACAGTCCACTCACCGTCGATGCGGGTCATGTCCAGTTCGACTTCCGCGTCGTCGGGCGTGAGGCCGGCAACGTCGTAGTACTCGCGGCCGTCGCGGGTTTCATGCTCGGCCTCGACGATGGTGAGGTCCGGCCGGAACGCGAGCGCGGTCGCAACGACCTCCGGCGGCAGATCGCCGAGCGCGGTATCCGTCTTGCCGCTCGATTCGACGGTGACCGCCGGCAGCTGGCCTTCCCGCGCGACCGGCGCATCCGTCGGGGGCGCCGGCATTTCGGGCGTGTCGCAGGCCGCAAGGCCCAGCACGAGTGCCGCCGCAATCGGCGTCAATGTCAACCTGTCGTACATACGCGTCTGCTCCCGTGCCAGCCTCACCGCTGAACACGCCCGGAGGCGTCCCCGCCCATGAGGTTCCTGACTTCCGCGACCGAGACGCGGTTGAAGTCGCCCTGGATCGAATGCTTGAGGCAACTCGCCGCCACGGCGAACTCGAGTGCGTCCTGGCGGTCGTCGTACGTTTCGAGCCCGTAGATCAGCGCCGAGGCGAAACTGTCGCCGCCGCCGACCCGGTCGACTATATCGCTGATGTCGTAATGCCGCGAGAGCCTGAAACCGTCCTTGTCGCGCAGGCAGGCGGACCAGCC
>DASUOE010000127.1:0-5648 GCA_036276805.1 Woeseiaceae bacterium
GGTCATCCTGCATCCCCCGATGCGCGAGAATTCGCTCCGGTCCTACGCTGCGGCCCGCGGCTTGCCGGTGCTCATCTACGAAGCGGGCGAAGCCCTGCGCTTCGACGAACTCAGCATTCGCGCCGGGCTTCAGGGAGTGGCGAACGTGATGCGCCACGTCGGCATGCTGCCGCCCGGCAAGGCGAAAGCCGGCATCGTGCCGGTCGTCGCGGCGTCGACCAGCTGGGTCCGCGCCCCGATTTCCGGCATCGTGAGCCGCAAGGTCGCGCTCGGGACCCGCGTGGTCGCAACCCAGCGACTGGCGGTGGTGGGCGACCCGCTCGGCGGCGAGGAAGAAAGCATCCACGCCCCGTTCGATGGTATCGTCATCTGTCGCAACAACCTGCCGCTCGCCCACGAGGGCGATGCGCTGTTTCATATCGCGGCATTCGAGAGCGTGGCACGGGCGGCAAGCCGGTTGGAAACGTTCGCGGCATCGCTCGGCGGCTGAACGAACCGGCACGTTACCCGGCGAGCGCGTCGCCGCGCGTTTCGCTCGACCGGCACCGCCGGCGCAACCCACCCTGTTCCCGGAGGTCAGAGCCATGAAGATCGCGGTCCTGTCGACCAACGCCAGTCTCTATTCGACCCGCCGGCTCGTGGATGCCGGCGAAAAGCGCGGTCACGACATGAGGGTGATCAACCACAAGCGCTGTTACATGAACATCGCGAGCAACCACCCGGAGATCCATTACAAGGGCCAGGTGCTCGAACGGCCCGACGCAGTCATCCCGCGCATCGGCGCATCCGTATCCTTCTACGGCACCGCGGTCGTGCGCCAGTTCGAAATGATGGGCGTCTACTCGGTCAACGAGTCGGTTGCGATCACGCGCTCGCGCGACAAGCTACGGGCGAGCCAGTTGCTCGCGCGCAAGGGCATCGGCCTGCCGCTGACCGGTTTTGCGCACTCCCCCGACGATACGCAGGACCTGCTGGCGACCGTCGGCGGCGCGCCGGTCGTGATCAAGCTGCTCGAGGGGACACAGGGCGTCGGCGTCGTACTGGCGGAAACCCGGAAAGCGGCGGAAAGCGTCATCGAGGCGTTCCGCGGGCTCGGGGCCAACTTCATAGTCCAGGAGTTCGTGAAGGAAGCGGAGGGTGCGGACATCCGCTGTTTCGTCGTCGGCGAAAAGGTCGTCGCATCGATGATGCGCAAGGGCAGGGAAGGCGACTTCCGGTCCAACCTGCACCGCGGCGGCACCGCGTCGCTCGTCAAGATCACCCCGGACGAACGCGCAACGGCCGTCCGCTCCGCGCGCGTAATGGGGCTGAACGTGGCCGGCGTCGACCTGCTGCGGTCTCGGCGCGGTCCCGTCGTCATGGAGGTCAATTCGAGCCCGGGCCTCGAGGGCATCGAAACGGCGACAGGCCGGGACGTCGCCGGGATGATCATCGAGTTCATCCAGAAGCATGCACGGGCGGGGCGGACACGGACGCGCGGCAAGGGCTGATTTAAGGACGTGCAAAAGAAAGAGGGCGCCGCGGTCTCCCCGGGGCGCCCTCCGTTTTTTCAACTGCGTTCGACTGTCAGTGATCGGAGTCCGAATACTCGTCGAATTCGTCTTCGTTGTAGTCGCCGTAGTCCTCGTAATCGTCGTAGTCCATGTCGTCCAGGTTTTCGTCGTCGCCCGGGCTGTCGTGTGGCTTACGACTCGCGAAGCGGCGCTCTTCCTTCCGCTGCTCCCGGAGTATGCGATTGACAGCGGCGCTGTCATTGAATGCAAACTCATCCAGGTCGTCGAATGGGGGTCGCATGATGAAAACTCCTGTTACTGTAGAGTCGTGCGTGAGAATCTCGGCAGGTTCCCGACGATCGCACGACGCGTCCCCGGTGACCTGGCCGAAACGTTCAATAGCGAACAATGTGCGTGCTGCAGGATGCGCCAGCACACGTCCACCTCTTCCTCGTAACGCGGCAGGAAAATCCGCACGCGATGATGATCGAGCACACCCCATCCGCGCATCACGAGGTGACGCCGCTCGTGCAGGCTCAGGCCGTGGATCGTAAGGCCGTCCCGGCTGATGACGCACAGGGTGACGGGCGGCGTCCGCTTCCGTGCGGGTCCGTGCTCGTTGGCGAGGTAGACGGTAACGCTCGAGGGCAGGGTGTCGGACCCGTTCTCGACGGTGCGGATGCCGGACAGGCTCGAGATCCGGTCGGCCAGCGCAAGACGCGCCGGGCCTTCCGCGGCGGCGCTCTTCTCGGGTGAGCGGGCCGGCACCTCGAAGTGCGGCTCAACCCTTAAGACTGCGACCATTTTGACGGAACCGGGCGGGAGGTGAATTCGCTGAACTTTCGTGCAAGTATCTGCCCTTTTTCCTTCATGTCAAGTATTTTTATGTAAAAGTAAATACTGCTGCCTGATGGCCCGTTATGACCAAAGACGCCTTTGACGAAATCCTTGACCAGTGGTCCGCCGAACGGCCCGAGCTCGATACGGCCGCCCTTGGCGTGGTCATCCGCATCATGGGCCTTTACCGGCGCTTCCTAAGGGATGCCACGCGCGCGCTCGAACCCCTGAACCTCGAACTGTGGGAATACGACGTCCTGTCGGCGCTCCGGCGCCAGGGACGGCCGTTCATGCTCTCGGCGACCCGGCTCGCCCGGCAGACGGACCTGTCCAGCGGGGCCATGACGAACCGCATCGATCGGCTGGAGCAGCGCGGCTTCGTGCGACGCACCCAGGACGAGGAAGACCGCCGCGGCGTGAACATATCCCTGACGGCCAGGGGGGTGCGGGAGATCAATCGCGCGATCCAGCACCGTCTCGATGTCGCGGAGAAGAGCCTGGCGGCGCTTTCCGACCCGGAGCGGACCGAGCTCGCGGACCTCCTGCGCAAGGTCGTGCTGAGTGTGCGCACAACTCCGCCGGGAGCCGGCTGACGGGCGGCCGCCAGGCGAACGGGTTGCCCGGCGGCCGCGCGCCGGCGCCGGGTCAACCGGCCTGGCCGTCGCCGGATGCCACGTCGTACACGTAGACGACCGCCTGCGCCGCGTCCTCGCGGCCGCCGGTGGACTCGTACAGCGCGCGGGCCGGCGCGTTGTCGACTTCGGTGGCCACCCAGGCCTCGGCCACGCCACGTGCCTTGCCGGCGGCGAGTATTTTGGCGATGAGCAGGCGACCGATACCGCGGCGATGGCAGCGTTTCGCCACGCCGACTTCGTTGATGAACATCTGCAGCGGCTTGTCGGGATGCCGGTAAGTGAATGCGCTGGCCATGCCGACGATGCAGCCGTTGTCCACGGCGACGGCGATCAGGCTGTGCGGCTCCGCGAGAAATGCGCGGGCGTAATCGCGCCGGACGGCGAAGTCGAAAACGTCGTCGTCGGCGGAGCAAAGGAGGTCGATGTCCTCTGGTGCGAGCAGGCGGATCTCGACGTGGCTTGCAGTCATGGCAGCTCCTTTGCAGCCGGCGCGGGCATGCCGGGACGATGCGCTGCCGCCCTATAACAGGGCTTCGGCCTCGATCTCGACCAGGATGTCGTCACCGATTAGCCTGCTGACCTCGACCATCGACGTCACGGGGCGCACGTCGCCGAATACTTCGCCGTGCACGCGGCCGACGGCCTCCCAGGCGGAAATGTCCGTCACGTACATACGCGTCTGCACCACGTCGGCAAGCGAGGCGCCAAGGGCGCCGAGGGCCGTTTCGATGTTCCGGAGGCAGCGGCGGGCCTGGCGGGCCGGATCGCCGACGCCGTCGATGGACCCGTCGGGCATGGTGGCCGTAGTCCCCGACACCAGAACGCGGTCGCCGATCCGGATGGCGCGCGAATAGCCGACCACGGGCTCCCAGGCCGTCCCCGATGCGTAGCGTTCGCGTTGCATGTCGTCGTCCCGGTCCCTTGTCGATGCCTGCGGGCCGCCGCGCGATGCTCAGCGCAGGCGGCGCAGCCAGCGCCACTTCTTCTCGGTGTACGGCGCGTAGCGCAACGCAACGTCCGGCCACCACGCCCGCTTCATCACGGCCTTCATGTGACTGAACGTGCGAAAGCCCCATTCGCCCGAGTAGGCGCCCATGCCGCTTGCACCCACGCCGCCGAACGGCAGTTCGGGCGCCGCCATGAACATGAGCGTGTCGTTGATGCACACGTTGCCCGCACTGACTTCGTCGAGAAAACGTACTTCAGCTGCGTGGCTGTCGGTGAACAGGTAGGCGGCGAGCGGCTTGTCGCGGCCGGCGATGAAACGCCGCGCCTCGTCCGCGTTGCCCACCCGCACGACGGGCAGGATTGGCCCGAAAATCTCCTCCTGCATCGCCGGGCTGTCGGGGGCGACGTCGGTGAGGATCGTGGGCGCGATGTAGCGCTCAGCCTCGTTGGATTGACCTCCGAACGCCAGCCGGCCCGAGCCGAGGAGGTTCTTCAGGCGCTCGAACTGCGCGCCGTTGACGATGCGTCCGTAGGACGTCGACTGCGCCGGGTCGTCGCCGTACATGTCGCGGATGGCGGCCATGAGCAACGGCAACAGGCGCGCCTCCGTGGCCGCGTCCGTAAGGACGTAGTCGGGGGCGATGCAGGTCTGGCCGGCGTTCGTGAACTTGCCCCAGGCGATTCGCCGCGCCGCCACGCCGAGGTCGGCGTCGGGCAGCACGACGCACGGACTCTTGCCGCCGAGTTCCAGCGTCACCGGCGTCAGGTGCCGCGCTGCGGCGGACATGACGATGCGGCCGACGCGCGCGCCGCCCGTGTACAGGATATGGTCGAACTTCTGCTCGAGCAGGGCCGTCGTTTCGTCCGCGCCTCCCTCGATGATCCGGAAGCAGTCGCGGTCGAGGAAATCCGGCAGCCGGTCGGCAAGGAGCGCAGAACTGTGCGGCGCCAGCTCCGAGGGTTTGACGACCGCGCAGTTGCCGGCAGCGATCGCCGCCGCGAGCGCCGCCAGCGTGAGCTGCAGCGGATAGTTCCAGGCCCCGATGATCAGCACGACGCCGAGAGGCTCCGGCTGTATCCAGCTCCGGCCGGGCTGTGCGACGAGCGGCGTGCGTACCCTGCGCGCGTGCGTCCAGCGATCGAGGTGCCGGCGGCAGTACGCCGCTTCGGCCGCGACGGCGGATATCTCCGTCATCCAGGCCTCCATCGGGGGCTTGCCGAGATCCTCGCGCAATGCGGCCAGGAGATCTTTCTCGCAATCGGTGAGCAGCGTCTCCAGGGCCGTGAGCTGCGCGGCACGCCACTTGAGCGAGTGCGTTCGGCCGCCGGCGAAGGCATCGCGCAACCGCCGCAGGTCCGCCGCATAATCCGGCGAAGTCACGGCCGCCGCAGCGTGCGATGTTGTCGCGAGTTCGGGTCTCCGCATTCGCTAACGTCTGGTTCGTTGAACCCCTGGGGGCTACGATGTTCTATACCACGGTCGTCCGAACCACGGTCGTCCGAAACGGCGGCCATTTTCGCACATTTCCCGTCCGAGGCAGCGGAGATTCCGGCTTGACATCAACCACCATCGGCCGCCGGCAGAAGGCCGCGGCCCTCCTGCTGCTCGTCCTGGCAGCCATGTGCCGTGCGGACGACGTGCCCACCGCGGTCGATGTCGATTATGAGACTTTCCGGCTCGACAACGGTCTCACCGTCATCGTCCACAGCGACCACTCGGTGCCGACGGTGTTCG
>DASUOE010000128.1:0-3131 GCA_036276805.1 Woeseiaceae bacterium
CGGTGCGGCGAGCGAGCCCAGAAACGCTTCGATGTCGGCGAGATCCCGCCGGGAGAGACCGAGCGGCTCGGTGTCGTTGTGCCCGATCATGGCCGGCGGCGCCTCGTTGTAGTGGGCGAGTACCTCGGCCAGTGTTTCGAACTGCCCCTTGCTCTGGAAGGGCGCCGTGCCGTCGATGTTGCGCAGCGACGGCGTCCGGGTCGCGCCGATCAGCTCCGGACCGTTGCGGGCGTATGCGAGCTCGGGGCAGACGCGGGCCGGGTCGTCGGAGTATTCACCGGCGCAATTGAAGGGGTCGTCGCGCAGTGCCCGCAGCCCGTCGGCGCGGCCGCGGTCCGGCGTTTCGCCCGGCGGGGACAGGAGCCCCGTGTTGTGAAACTCGTTGTTCGTGAACAAGGGACCGTTGTGACACTCGATGCAACGCGCCGCGCCGATGAACAGACGCAGGCCGCGCAGTTCGCGTTCGTCGAGAAGCGCCTGCCGCCGCGAATCACCGCCGGCATCGAGGTGTGCGACGTACCGGTCGAAACGGGACGTGCCGGGCTTGAGACGCCGCTCGTAGGCGGCGATCGCCTTGCCGGCATTGACGAAGATGCGCTCGTCGGATGCCGCCGCCGGCGGTCCGAAGAGCGCGGCATACTCGCGACGATAGGCGGCATCGTTCCGGATCAGCGCTGCGATTGCCTCCCGCGAGCTGCCGTGTTCGCGCGGCGCCTCGAGCGGCGCCAGTGCCTGCGACCACTGGCTGTCCTTGCGCCCGTCCCAGTACAGCCAGGGGCTGTACGCCGCGCCCACGATGCTCGGCGTGTTGCGGTCCGTGCGGCCGAGCCCGGCTGCGCGCGGCAGGCCGTCGGCGAAGCGCCGCTCAGGCTGGTGGCAATGCCCGCACGAGATGAGTCCGTTCGCGCTCAGCCGCTGGTCGAAGAACAGCCGGTGGCCGAGCGCGACGGCCCCGGGGTCCTCGGCGACGGCGTTCGTCGCATCCGCGGGCGGCTCCGGCAGATGCGCGAGCCACAGGCTCGCTATCAGTTCGCGTTCCGCCGCGGTCCAGGGCGAAGGGGGCGCGTACCGCTGCCATGCGAGGGCGCCGGCGGCGCCGAGCGCGAGCAGGGCGAAGGCGAGGCGGTATACTGGGCGGGCCATGCGCGTTACAGCCTGAAGACGATGCGCACGCGGTCGCTCTGCGTGCCGTCGTCGATCGTCAGTTGGAGCACCCACTCGCCCTGCATGTGGAATCGCAGCCCGTCGATGCGGTAATGTCCCGCCGGGACGGCGGGTACGGCACGCGGGGCCGTGGGGAGACCGTGATCGTGCGCGGGCATGCCGCCATCGACGTCGATACGCGCATCGGCGACCGGTCTGCCGTCGGCGTCGGTGACGACGAGGTCCCAGTGATGCATCCGGTTGATGGCGAGCGGCTCGAGCGACGGCCTGTACTCGACGATGAACCGCCCGGTCTCCGATTGCGCCGTCTGGGCATCAGCCGACGGCGGCGCGCACAGGAGTCCGGCGAGCAGCAGAACGGCCGCGGTGCCGGCCTTCGGGGTGCGGCGCCGCCAGTACCAGAAATTGGCCTGCAGCAGCAGCAGCGCGGCAACTATCCACGGCCAGGGGCCGATTCCCGTATTGCCGACGGCGAACGGAAACACCGCGGTGTGCTGCCGGTCGGCATTTCCCACCGTAACGATGCCGATGAATTCGCCGTCTTCGCGAAAGTCGTGCAATAGCGTGTACACGTCAGGGACGATGGCGGGCGGCTCGTAACGCACGGTCACCGCGTCGATGTCCGGTAGCGCGCTGACGTCGGCTGGCCGCGCGTACACGCCCTTGCCGGTCGTGTTGCGGATGATGCGAAAGGCGACGGGCGCTGTCGCGAGTCCGGCGTGCAGGTATTCCATGACGAAGACGCTCTCGCCGCGTACCGGGATGTCCTCGCAGTACTCGGTGTGGCCGCTGATGCCGGGAACGTAGATCTTGAAATGCGCCTCGAGGTAGCCGATCCGGATGATGCACAGGTCGTCCTCGGCAACCACGCCGCCGTGCGCGTGCAGCGCGGCCGGAAGTCCGGCGAGCAACAGGGCGAGCAGGGCCGAGCGATAGCGGCGCCGGGCGAAGGTCATGGCGGCATTATAAGGGACGCCACGGCGAGCGGCCGTCCCCGCATTGCCGCTCGAATGGCGATTGCGTAGAGTGCCGCGATGCCCGTCCGGCGTGTCCTTCTTTCCTGTTGCTTGCTCACCATTTGCGCATTCTCTCCCGCCGGAGCGCATCCCGAAGACGAATTCTGCGTGCCCGGCGAATCGGGTCTCGACCCTGAACTGTGCAGAGCGCTCTCGGCGCTCGACAGCACCGCAAGGCCGGTGCCGGAAATCGCGCCGATCAAGGACGAACTCGGCAACGAGCGCGGATTCTGGTCGACGGCCGGGCTGTACGTGACGATCGGCGTGCGCCATATACTGCCCGCGGGCCTCGATCACATCCTGTTCGTGCTTGCACTGCTTCTCTCTTCCGCTACGCTGCGGGCGCTCGCCTGGCAAATCTCCGCCTTCACCGTCGCGCACACGGCGACGCTCGGGCTCGCCGCGGCGGGCGTCGTCGCGCCGCCGGCTGCCGTCGTCGAACCGCTGATCGCGGCCTCGATCGCGTTTGTGGCGGTGGAGAACGTGGCCTTTCACCGGCTCGCTCGCTGGCGCGTGCACGTCGTGTTCCTGTTCGGACTCGTGCACGGGCTAGGCTTCGCCGGCTTCCTCGGCGAGCTCGGGCTCCCGCCGGGCCGGTTCCTGAGCGGGTTACTCGGTTTCAACGTCGGCGTCGAGATCGGTCAGCTCGCCGTCGTAGCCCTGGCAGCCGTGCTGGCAGCGGGCCTGCGCCACCACGTGCCGGCCGTGCACGACGACGCCGGCTGGCGACGATTGTGCGTCGTGCCGGCGTCGCTCGCCATCGCCGCGACCGGCGCGTTCTGGACCGTCGAGCGCGTCGCCGCCGCGCTTGCCTGACGCGCCACCTCGGGACAACCGGCGCCCGGCTGCTCCGGCGCGTGATTGCTCGCGCCGGCAAGCTTCCGGGTCTTTACGCCCGCCCTAGCGCTCGCCCGCGACCGGGTTCACATCGAAGCCGCGACCGCGCAGCAG
>DASUOE010000129.1:0-10894 GCA_036276805.1 Woeseiaceae bacterium
AACGTCGTCGGCGTGTCGCCCGACGGCAAGTACGCCTACATGCCGGCCTTTTTCGGCGATGGGCTCGGGACCGGTCCGAGGTATTCCCTGATGCGCATCAGTCTCGCGAACCCGATACGCCCGCGATTGAGCTTCGCGGGAAAGCCGCGGTCCGCGGACTTCCTGCTCGACGCAGACGGCAAAGCCCTCGTGCACGAGTATTTCGACGACAACGGCGAGCGCCACGTCATCGCGGCGCGGCGCGGCAAGGAGTGGAAGGAAATCTATGCCCTCGACTCGCGGCTGCCCGAGATTGCCATGGTGGGGCTGACCCGGGACTACGGCGCCGTCGTGGTGTCGCGCTATGACGAGGAAAGCCGCCGGCGCAGCTACTACACGATGTCGCTGGACGATGGCGAGATCACGGGCCGGCTGTTCGGGCGGGACGATGCCGACGTCGGCAGTGTCCTCACGGACATCAACCGCGTCGTCCACGGCGCGCGCTACTCGGGCTTCACACCGTCCTACGAGTTCCTCGATGCCGGGATCACCGACCGGCTCGCCG
Organism: Woeseiaceae bacterium; assembly: GCA_036276805.1. Taxonomy (GTDB): domain Bacteria; phylum Pseudomonadota; class Gammaproteobacteria; order Steroidobacterales; family Woeseiaceae; genus UBA1847. The sequence continues at coordinate 545 of DASUOE010000129.1, forward strand.
GGATCGCGCGGATGGTGGCGGGCAATTCGGTGTGGCTCATCGACTGGACCCGTGACTGGTCGAGCCTCGTCGTCTACGTCGAGGGCCCGGCGTTTTCCGGCCAGTATTTCGTGCTCGAAGAGGGTGCCGAGCCGTTGTTGATCGCCAACGCGCGTCCCGGTTTCGACGACGACACGATACATCCCGTCGCGGAGTACAGTTACACGGCGGCCGACGGGCTCAGGATTCCGACGCTGCTTACGATCCCGCGCGACCGCATCGACGATATCCGGGACCTGCCCGCCGTCCTGTTGCCGCACGGGGGGCCGGCCTCGCACGACACCGTAGGTTTCGACTGGTTTGCCCAGGGCCTGGCCGACGAAGGCTACCTCGTCATCCAGCCACAGTTCCGCGGGTCGACCGGCTTCGGACTCGATCACTATGTCGCCGGTCACGGCGAATGGGGCCGGAAAATGCAGTCGGACCTGGGCGATGGGCTGGAGGCGCTGGTCGCCAGGGGCTACGTCGATCCGGCCAGGGTCTGCATCGTCGGCATGAGCTACGGCGGCTATGCCGCGCTGGCGGGCGGTGCGTTCCAGCCGGACCTATTTCGCTGCGTCGTCGCCATCAACGGCGTGTCGGACCTGAACAGGATGGTCGCTCACGACGCGTATTGGAGCGGCGACGACCGCACGACGAAGGCGTACCTCGCCCGGACGCTCGGCGGCGAACTCGACCGCAAGTATCTCGACTCGATCTCGCCCTCGGAGCACGGGGAAGCGTTCACCGTGCCCGTGCTGCTGATCCATGGCGAGGATGACGAGATCGTGCCGATAGACCAGTCCCGGCGCATGCGCTCGAGCCTCGAGCGTGCCGGGAAGGACGTGTCGTTCATCGAGCTGCCGGACGGCAGCCATGGCCTGCAGTCGTACGAGAACCGCGTCCGCGTCATGCACGAGACGGTGGATTTCGTGAATCGACACCTCGCCGGGATGTAGCGACGCACGCCGGCCGGACGGGGGATCCGCAAACCGTGCCTGGGAAAGCGGCAGCCATGCCGGGGGCTTGAGTTTTGGCGCCCGCGCCGCTAACGTCCCCGCAGGACGTCGATGGGGACGAGTAGGCGGGCCGTGAGGCGGAAGCGACCGGAGGAGGGTGCGAGCTCCGGGCCGAACGCCGCCGAACATCACCCCGGAGTCGCTGCCCGAACGGTACCTGCCGGTACCCGGTAGACGCAGCCGGCCGGCCCACGAGACGGGCACGAGGCCTGACAGGCCCATGAGGCGGCGCAGGCCGCGAAACCGGGTGGTACCGCGGATACTTTCGCCCCGGGTGCTGAAACAGCGCCCGGGGCGTTGTCGTTTCTAAAGCAGTCATTCTGGAGTTTCGAGATCGTGAAGTTCAGGGAAGTCTCCGGCCGGTACGACGGACCGGCCCTCGAGAACGAAGTGCTCGACTTCTGGCGCGCGGGGGACGTCTTCGCGAAGACGCTCGCCGCGTCCGCCGGGCGGCCGCACTTCAGCTTCAACGAGGGTCCGCCGACGGCCAATGGCCGGCCGGGCATCCACCACGTGCTGGCGCGCAGCTTCAAGGACCTGTACCCGCGCTACAAAACGATGCGCGGCTTCCACGTCCCGCGAAAGGCCGGCTGGGACACGCACGGGCTGCCGGTCGAGCACGAGGTGGAGAAGAAGCTGAAGGCCGAGGGCCGCATCGAGACCTACGACAAGCGCGAGATCGAGGAGAAAGTCGGCATCGAGGAGTTCACGCGCCTGTGCCGCGACTCCGTCATGACCTACATCGGCGACTGGGAGAAGATGACGGAGCGCATGGGCTTCTGGGTCAACCTGGACGAAGCCTACTACACGCTCGACAACAGCTTCATCGAATCGGTCTGGTACCTGCTGCGGACGATCTGGGAGAAGGGTCTCATCTACAAGGGCTACAAGGTCGTGCCCTACGACCCGCGCATCGGCGCCACCCTTTCGTCGCATGAGCTCGCGCTCGGCTACCGCGAGGTCGAGGATCCGTCGATCACCGTGCGCTTCAAGGTCGCCGGGACCGACAACACGTACTTCCTCGTCTGGACGACGACGCCGTGGACGCTGCCGTCGAACGTCGCGCTGGCGGTCGGCGCCGGCATCGACTACAGCTACTGTGCGTCGAAGGGCCAGACCCTCATCGTCGCCGAGGCGCTGCGTGCGCCCGTGTTCCGCGACATCGAGCACCGGGTGCTCAAAACCGTCAAGGGCGCCGAGCTCGTCGGCACGCGCTACGAGCGCTTGTTCGACTACCTCGACGTCGATGCGCCGAATGCGTTCACGGTGTATGCGGCCGACTTCGTCAGCACGGCGGACGGCACCGGCATCGTGCACACCGCCCCCGCCTACGGCGTGGACGACCTGGCGCTCGGGCAGGCGAACGGGTTGCCGGTCGTGCACGGCGTGGGGCTCGACGGCCATTTCGTGGACGCCGTCGAGCCTGTCGCCGGGCTCTTCTTCAAGGACGCCGACAAGCCGCTCATCCGGATACTGAAGGACCGCGGACTCATGTTCCGTTCCGAGCGCTACACGCACAACTACCCGTTCGGCTGGCGCACCGGCGACCCGATCATCTATTACGCGAAGAATGCGTGGTACATCCGGACCTCCGACTTCCGCGAACGCATGACGGAACTCAACCGGCAGATCAACTGGGTGCCCGAGCACATTCGCGACGGCCGCTTCGGCAACTGGCTCGAGAACAATGTGGACTGGGCGTTGTCGCGCGAGCGTTTCTGGGGCACGCCGTTCCCCGTCTGGACCGACGGCGAGGAAAACTACCGCTGCATCGGGTCGGTCGCGGAGCTCGAAGCACTGACGGGGCAGAGCCTGGCCGGCCTCGACCTGCACCGCCCGGCCGTCGACGACGTGACCTTCGAAGCGGACGGCCGGACCTGGCGTCGAGTGCCGGAGGTCATTGACTGCTGGTTCGATTCGGGCGCCATGTCCTACGCACAGTGGCATTACCCGTTCGAGAACCGCGAGCGGTTCGAGGAGCATTTTCCCGCCGACTTCATCTGCGAGGCGATCGACCAGACGCGCGGCTGGTTCTATACGCTGCACGCGATAGCAACGCTCGTTTCCGACAGCGTGGCGTATCGCAACTGCGTCTGCCTGAACCTGATCGTCGACAAGGACGGCAAGAAGATGTCCAAGTCGCTCGGCAACATCATCGACCCGTACGAGGTGTTCGATACGGTCGGTGCCGATGCCTTGCGCTGGTACTTTCTCGCCCGGCTCTCGCCGGACGTCCCGAAACGCATCTCGGTGGATATCGTCGCCGACGTCGCGAGCTCGTTCATCAACACGTTCTGGAATACGTACGGGTTCTTCGTGCTGTATGCGCGACTCGATGACGTCGACCTCGCCCGCGATGTGCCGGTTTCCGGGCGGCCGGAGATCGATCGCTGGGCAATGGCGCTCACCTTCCGGACCGTCAGCGTGGTGACCGACGCCCTCGATCGCTACGACGCGCGAACGGCGGGCGAGGCGCTGGAGGCTTTCGTCGACCAGCTCAGCAACTGGTACGTGCGCCGCAACCGCCGCCGGTTCTGGAAATCGACCGATCGCGACGACAAGCACATGGCGTACCTCACCCTGTACCAGTGCCTGGACGTTGCCCACAGGATGATGGCGCCGTACGTGCCCTTCCTCGCGGAGCACGTCTACCAGAACCTCGTGCGCAATGTCCGCGCCGATGCGCCGGCAAGCGTGCACATGGCGGAATGGCCGGTCGCCGATGCGGCCTGGCGGGACGACGCGCTGCTCGCGGATGTCGGCGTCGTGCAAAAGGTCGTGGGCCTCGGCCGCAGTGCCCGCAGTGCATCCGGCGTACGAACGCGGCAGCCGTTGTCGCGCCTGCTCGTTCGCGTCCCCGACGATGCCGCGCATGCAGCCGTCGAGGCGCACTGCGACCAGGTCGCCGAGGAGCTGAACGTCAAGTCGATCGAGTTCATCGCCCGTGACGCCGATCTCGTGACGTACCGCATCCGGCCGCACATGCCGCGCCTCGGCAAGCGCGGGCTGGGCGGCCAGATCCCGGCGCTCAAGCGCTGGCTTGCGACGGAAGCGGACACGGCGGCCATCGCACGCGCGGTGGCCGCGGGCGAATCGATCGACGTACCCGGCATCGACGAACCGCTCATGCCGGACGATTTCCTGGTCGAGACGGAAGCGGCGGCCGGATATGCCTGCGCGGAAGACGTCGGCTACCTCGTCGCGCTCGACACCATGCTCGACGACGCGCTCGTCGACGAGGGCGTCGCGCGCGAACTCGTGCGCTCCGTACAGGACGCCCGCAAGCAGGCAGGGCTCGACGTGGCCGACCGCATCGTGCTCGGCATTCGCGGGAGCAACGAAGTCGAACGGGCGCTCGCTCAGCACCGTGACTACCTGATGGCGGAGACGCTCGCCGTTGCCTGGCGAGTCGGGCAGGACGCTCCGCTGTATGCCGCGGAACGCACTCTCGGCACGCTCAACTGGCACATCGAGTTCGGCCGTCACGGCTGATGCGCGGCCGTGCCGGGCGCGCCGTCGCCGCACTTGCGTGGTCACCCGCTTTGCGGTAAGAAGAAACGAGCGCAGGTTCCTGATAGATCACGGACAAATACAGGAACGAACAGCCCCCAGAGGCTGCCAGCTACAGGATGTAGCGACTCGCTAGCGTACAGCCGCCGGTTCTTTGAGAGGACACCGGCGGACCGTCTTCAGACGCTGGAGTGGAAATGACGAACCACGTCGATCGCTTTTACGCGGCCGTGTCGGTGCTGGCCGGAGATGGCCATATAAAACAACGACTTACGGACGCCTACACCGGCTACATCGCCGGGCTGCACGGCAGCGACCTGCCGGCCGCGGTACAGGACGGCTTCTCGGACCTGAGGCGGCGCATGCACAGCGTCGCGCCGCTGAATGGCGAGGGCCCGATCCGCGCCTCGGTGCGCAAGATGTCGGGCCAGGATGCCGCGGAATGCTCGCTCGTCATCCTGGCCCTGTACACGGAGCTCTTGCGCCAGGGCACGAAGAACCGGCGCGGCGCTAACCGCGAGGAAGTCGCCGACCCGGTCCCGCCGTTTCTCGTGAAGTCCGCATCGGCCTGACCGCGACCGCCGGGGCGACGGGGCGACGGGTAGCCGCGGTTACAATGCGCGCATGAGCACCCCCCCCGGGAAACCCGGCCCCGGCGCCGTGCGCGCGGGCCGGGAACCGAATGCCGGCTCTCCGGAGACGCGCTCCCTGCCGATCGGGGTCTTCGATTCCGGCGTCGGCGGGCTCACGGTACTGAAGGCCTTGCGACTCGCGCTGCCCGGCGAAGACCTCGTGTACTTAGGCGATACCGCGCGCCTGCCGTACGGCACGAAAAGCCCGGCTTCCATCGCCCGCTACGCCTGCCAGGCTACCCGGCACCTGCAGGCGCAGGGCATCAAGCTCCTCGTCGTCGCCTGTAACACCGCCTCCGCCGTCGCACTCGACGCGCTTCGGGAGCAGATGGCCCCGCTGCCGGTGCTAGGCGTCGTGGAGCCGGGCGCAAGCGCTGCGGTATCCGGGCGCGCGGGCGCGTCGCATCTCGTGCTCGCTACGGCCGCCACGGTGCGCCTCGGCGCCTACCGGCGCGCCATCGCTGCGCTCGATGCCGCTGCGGAAATCCGCGAGCTCGCCTGCGAACTCCTGGTCTCGCTCGCCGAGGAAGGCTGGACGGACGGCGACATCGCCACGGCAATCGTCGAGCGCTACCTCGGGCAGCTCCCGGCGGCGGAGCGCGCGCCCGACTGCGTCATCCTGGGCTGTACCCATTTTCCGCTGCTCAAGGACACGATCGCGGCGGTGCTGCCGCCCGGGACGGCAATCGTCGATTCGGCGGGCACGACGGCCCGCGCGGCGCGGCAGCTGCTTCAGGCGGAGAAGCTCATGAACCCGAACGCCGCCGGGACGCTCAAGCTGTATGCCACCGACGGGGCCACGCGCTTTGCGCGGGTCGGCGGCCGCTTCTTAGGCGAGCCGCTCGACGCTGCCGATATCACGCTTGTGGACCTGTAGGAGCGGCGGTAACGCCGCGACTGGAAAGCGGCCCGATGCCAGGACGTTATCGTCGCGGCCGGATGGTACAAACCATTCGCCGCCCGGTGCGGCCGCTCCGGGCGGGCGCTGTGCGATAATCTCCGCACGATAATCCCCGCACGAGAATTCCCTGGAGTGACCGTGATTCCATTGCATTCGCTGCGCCTTGCCGGCGCGCTCAGCGCACTCGCTCTCTGCGCCTGCTCGCCCGGTGAGCCGGCCGGCGACCCCGCACGCGACGCGGCCGAAACCGTGCAAGCCCGCCCGGAGATCTATGCGGAAGTCCCCCTGCGCGCTGACCTCGGCCCGCTCAGCGACGACCAGCGCACGATGATCAGGCTCCTGATCGAGGCGTCCGACATCATGGACGACCTGTTCTGGAGGCAGTCGTTTTCCGACGATTACATCCCGTGGCTCGAGCAACTGCCGGCCGGGCCCGTGCGCGAGTTCGCGCTCCTGAACTACGGCCCCTGGGACCGGCTCGCCAACGAGGCGCCTTTCGTCGCAGGCTTCGGTGCCAAGCCCCTGGGCGCGAACTTCTATCCGCCCGACATGACGAAAGAGGAATTCGAGGCGGCCTACCTGCCGGGCAAGGCCGGGCTGTACTCGCTCGTACGCCGCAACGATGCCGGCCAGCTGATTCTCGTTCCCTATCACGTCGCATACTCGGAGCCGCTGCACCGTGCCGCCGAGCTGCTGCGCGAGGCGTCCGGATTCGCCGAGAGCGCGGAGTTCGCCACATACCTGAAGCTGCGTGCCGCGGCGCTCCTGAGCGACGAGTACCAGACGAGCGACCTCTACTGGATGGACGTCAAGGACAACGAGATCGACCTGGTGATCGGGCCGATCGAGACATACGAAGACCGGCTTTTCGGCTACCGCGCGGCTTACGAGTCGTATGTACTCGTGAAGGACCTGGAATGGAGCAACCGGCTCGGCCGCTACGCGGCGTTCCTGCCGGACCTGCAGGAAGGGCTGCCGGTGCCGGACGAGTACAAGCAGGAGTCGCCGGGCATGGATTCCGACCTGAATGCGTACGACGTCGTCTACTACGCCGGCCACTCCAACGCCGGCTCCAAGACGATCGCCATCAACCTGCCCAATGACGAGCAGGTGCAGCTCGAGAAGGGCACGCGGCGCCTGCAGCTCAAGAACGCGATGCAGGCGAAATTCGACCGGATCCTGGTGCCGATCGCCGATACGCTCGTCGCGGCGGACCAGCGGGAGCACATCACGTTCGACGCCTTTTTCGCCAACACGATGTTCCACGAGGTGGCTCACGGGCTCGGCATCAAGAACACGATCAACGACCGCGGGACCGTGCGCGAAGCGTTGCTAGACCTGGCGTCAGGCATGGAGGAGGGGAAGGCCGACATTCTGGGCTTCTACATGATCAACGAGCTGCACGCCCAGGGTGAACTCGGCGAGGTGGACCTGAAGGACTATTACGTCACGTTCATGGCGAGCATCTTTCGCTCGGTCCGCTTCGGTGCGGCGAGTGCGCACGGCAAGGCGAACATGGTGCGCTTCAACTATTTCGCGGAGCGCGGGGCGTTCGTGCGCGATACCGAAACCGGAACCTACCGGGTCGACTTCGAGCGCATGAAAGAAGCAGCCACCGAGCTGTCCCGCCTGCTGCTCACGTTGCAGGGCGACGGCGACTATGCCGGCGCAGCCGAACTGACGAACACCCAGGGCGTGATCGGCCCCGAACTTCAGGCCGACCTTGACCGGCTGACCGAGGCAGAGATTCCTGTAGACATCACGTTCCGCCAGGGTCCCGCGGTGCTGGACCTCGAATGACACCGCCGCGCGCGGCGACAACCTCGGACAATGCCATGAAGATCGCAACGCTCATCCTGTGCTCGACCCTGGTGCTCGGCGCCTGCTCGAAGGAAGCGCAACCGCCGGCGGCAGCCGAACCGGCCGCGGCCCCGGCGCAGGCGCCCTGGGCGGACTTCGTCACCGGCGCCATCGACGAGTATTACGCACTCAATCCCGAAGTCGCCGTGTACGCCGGCAAGCACGAGTACGACGGGCAGGCGTCGGACCTGAGTCTCGAGGCAGTCGAGGCGTACGTCGAGTGGATCGACGAGACCGTTGCCGCAGCAAGCGCCTACGTCGACCTCGAGGGTATCGAGGCGTTCGAGCGTGACTACCTCGTGCAGGCCCTCCGGAGCGATCGGTTCTACGTCGCGGACTCGGGCTTCGTGCGCAACAACCCCGTGAGCTACATGGGTAAGCTGGGTTTCGGCGTGTACGTCGACCGGGAATACGCGCCGCTTCCCGAGAGGCTCGCCCGTTACACGACTTACATCGCGGAGGTGCCGGGCATGCTCGCCCAGATGCGCGACAACCTGGAACCGCCGCTGCCGGCTCCGTACGTCGACACCGCCCACGGCATGTTCGCGGGGCTCGCGGACTATCTCGGCAACACGGTCCCGGGGCTGTTTGCGGGCGTCGAGGATGCCGAGCTCCAGGGCCGCTTCGCGGCCGCCAATTCGGCCGCGGTCGCGGCGGTCGAGGAGACAGCGGACTGGCTCGAAACGCTGAAAGCGGACGCGACGGACGATTTCGCGCTCGGCGAGGCGAAGTTCCTGAAGATGCTGGCGGACACCCAGGGCATCGACATCTCGCTCGCCGAACTTAAGGCTGCCGGGCAGTTGGATCTCGAGCGCAATCTCGCGGCCCTCGAGGCCGCCTGCGCGGCGTATGCGCCAGGGGCCACGGTCGGGGAGTGCGTGCTCGAGGTGAAGGCCGAGAAACCGGCGGAAGGCGCCGTGGCCGGCGCCGAACGCCAGTTGCCCATGCTCAAGGAATTCGTGGTCGGGCACGACCTCGTGTCGATACCCGGCACCGAGGACGCGCTGGTCGACGAGGCGCCGCCGCACCGGCGCTTCAACGCGGCCTACATCGACATCCCGGGCCCCTTCGAATCGGGCCTGCCGTCGGTCTACTACATCGCGCCGCCGGACCCGGAATGGAGCGAGGAAGACCAGCTCGCTTACGTTCCCGGCGAGGCGGACCTTCTCGCCATCTCCGTGCACGAGGTCTGGCCGGGCCACTTCCTGCAGTTCCTGCACGCCAACCGCGCCGATAACCGGGTGGGCCGGCACTTCTCGACCTACACGTTCGTCGAGGGCTGGGCGCACTACACCGAGGAGATGATGGTCGAGGCGGGGCTCGCCGAGAGCCGGCCGGAAGTTCGAATCGGGCAACTCCTGAATGCGCTGCTGCGCAACGTCCGCTACCTCTCAGCGATCGGCCTGCACGCCGGGGACATGACGGTCGCGGAGAGCCAGGCGCTGTTCGAGGACAAGGCATTCCAGGATTTCGGCAATGCGACGCAGCAGGCGAACCGCGGCACCTACGACCCCGGTTACCTCAACTACACGCTCGGCAAGCTGATGATCATGAAGTTGCGCGAGGACTGGACCGCCGGCCGCGGTGGCCGTGAGGCGTGGAAATCCTTTCACGACGGCTTACTGGGGTACGGGTCGCCGCCGATCCCGCTCGTGCGCGAGCAGATGCTCGGCGCCGGCTACGACGGCGATGCGGCCCTGCTGCCGTCACCGACTGTCGACGAATCGACTTACCCATCGCCCAACTGATCGGGCCGGGCCGCCGTTCGTCAGTGGACCAGGTTGCCGGCCCGCTCCGGCTGGTAGGTAACCTCCAGTATCCGTACCGTGACCGTCCTGCCGCGAGGCATCGGCCAGGCGATCTCCTGCCCCACCGACAAGCCGAGCAGGGCGCTACCCACGGGCGCAAGGACCGAGATCGTGTTCGATTCCCCGTCGACGTCCTTCGGGTAAACCAGGGTCAGTTCGAACTCCCTGCCCGTCGGCTCCATCGCGAACCGCACGGTCGAGTTCATGGTGACGACGGTTGCCGGAACGTCCCTGGGCTCGACGATCGTTGCACGCGCGAGCTCGTCCTTGAGCGACTGCAGGCCGGGGGAATCCGGTCCCTTGCGAGCCTGTATGAGCGCGTCGAGGCGCTGCAGGTCGGTCGATGACACGATGATGTTTGGCAACTGGTTCATAACGATTCCGTGACAGTTCATGGGCAGGGCGGCGACACGCTCGCACGTCGCATTCGAAACCCGGACATCGGGCCACCGGATACAAGTTCAAGGGTGGTTCTGCGGGCCGCACGCTCGACGTCGCTTGCAGTTCGCCTGGGGTCACTTCGATCGACTGCCCCCCTGCGGGACAGGACCGTCGGCTGCCGGACGCAGCCGGGCAGTCAGGGCTTCAGTGTGTGGCCGGCG
>DASUOE010000130.1:0-7339 GCA_036276805.1 Woeseiaceae bacterium
GTCGGACAGCCCCGCGTCGTCGCGCTGCTGCTGCGTGTCCGCGCCCTCGGAGAAGTACGTGAGCCGGTGGCTCAGGTTCCAGCTGCCGAGGTCAAAGCCGGCCATCGACATCACGCGCCACTCCGGCACGCCGAGCGAGCCCACGAGCTCATCTGCGGTTTCGAGGAACAGGCCTTCCGTGTACTCGAGCGCCTTCGTGACGTCCATGTTCCACGAGAACGTGGAGCCGCGGCCGAAGAGGTCGAAGTCCGTGACCAGCAGGGTCGAGAAGCTGATGTCCTCGTAGTTCTCGATCTCGATGTTCGCGACCGACTCGTCCACCGTCAACAGGAAGCGCTGGTCCGGCGGCGCCGCGAGGTTGCGGGTGACGCGTTCGCACAGCGGGTCGGTGAGGCCGACGCTCGTGTAGCACTGCTGCAGGATGAACCCGGAGGTCGGCTCGGCCACGGCATCGGTGATCTCGATGCTCGTGTAGTCGACGGACACCTGGAAGTCGAACGCGTCCGTCCACGGCTGGCCGAACACGAGGCCGACCGTCCACGAGTCCGACGTTTCCGGCCGCAGGTCGTCCGCGCCGCCCGACACGGTGCCGACGCTCGGCGCGCCGTCCTGCCCGAAAGTGAGTGGATCGATGCCCTCGGCGATGCAGTTGTCGATGATCGTCTGGCTGCGGTCGTCGTTGCCCGCCGGGACGATGCACGGGTCGATGAACGCGTTCGTGAAGCCCGTCTGGTCCGCGATGAACAGCTCCTTCAAATTCGGCGCGCGGAAGGACGTGCCGGCCGTGCCGCGGAAACGCAGGTAGTCGGTGACGTCCCAGTTCGCGGTGACTCGCCAGGTATCCTCGGTGCCGAAGTACTTGTCGTCGGAGACGCGGTAGGAGAGGTTCACCGTCACGTCCTCGGCGAGGAAGACGTCGGTGAGGATGGGCACGTCGAGTTCCGCGTACAGCTCGCTGATGTCCGTCGTGCCGATGGTGTCGCCCTCGGCCGAGCGGCCCCAGGCGTTGTTCTCCTCGATGTTGATGTCGACGTCCGAGAAGATGCTGTCTTCGCGGTAGGACGCACCGAAGAACGCGCCGAGCGGGCCCGCCGGGAGCTCGAACAGGTCGCCGGTCACGCCCGCTTCGACCGCCGTCTGGGACACCTTCGTCGTGTTGTTCACGCGGGCGACGAGGTAGTCGTGCGCGTCGCCGAAGCTGCCGGTCGTCATGAACTCCGGCCCGAACATGTCGATGACCATGCACTCCGGCGCGAAGCCGCCGAACAGGTCCTGCGGCGGGTTGACGCAGTTGTTGAGCGAGTTCGTGAGCCGGTCGTTGCGGACGATGTCGAAGTAGTTCGCGCCCTCGCTGCGCGTGTAGCCGATCGACATGTCGTAGGTCCAGTTGTCGAGGGAGCCCAGGTCGTCGAGGACGCTCACGTTGCCCTGCAGGCCGAGCAGGTAGCGGTTGTACGTCACCGAGGTATCGTCGACGTCGCTGCGCTCGTTGCGGTCATAGGCCACCGCCACGACGTCCGTGCCGAACGGGTTGTAGATGTTCGCGGCCGGCACCAGCGGGAAGAACTGTGCGTCGCCGCCGTTCGCCGCCTGCTTGCGGTTCGAGTTCAGGATCTGGAAGTACACCGACGAATCGCCGAAGGCCTGCAGGTCGTACTCGATGCTGCCGAATGCGGACCAGCGCTCCGACGGCGACCAGATGTGGCCGTCGAGCCCGAAGAACGCGTTGTTCCAGGGCGCCGCTTCGAAGTCGACGTCGCAGGAGTAGTCGGGAATGGTCGACCCGCCGGTCATCTGTCCCGGCGTGTAGCCCGCGAACGTGCAGTCCGGGCCGAATGCGATCGTCTGGTCAAAGAACCCGTCGGGCACTTCCTGCCGGTCGCCATTTTCGTCGATCGTGATCGCGCGGTGGCCGCCGGCGGTGAAGTCGCGGCTGCCGGAAGTCACGCCCTCGCGCTCGTAGTACTCGCCGCCGATGAAGAAGCGCGCGCGCTCCGACGCGGAGCCGAGCTGGATCGAGGCCGAACGCTCGTCGCCGAGCGAGCCGTCGGGCATGCCGGCGGTGAAGTCGAGCTCGATGCCCTCGAAGTCCTTCGGCGTGATGATGTTGACGACGCCTGCGACCGCGTCCGCACCGTAGATGGACGACGCGCCGGACAGCAGGACTTCCGCCCTTTCGACTAAGAAACTCGGGATGAGCGAGAGGTCCGCGAACACCGCGCCGCCGAAGTTGCCGGCAGCGCCGATGCGGCGGCCGTCCATGAGCACGAGCGTGCGTTCCGGTCCGAGCGCCCGGAGGCCGATGGTCTCCGCGCCGGGCCCGCCGTCGACGGTGAAGCCCGAGAACGATGCGTCGACCTGCTGCCCGCCGACCGAGGTCGCCGTGCGCAGCATCGAGGCCGTGTCGATCGCGCCGAACTGCGCCTGCTGCGACGCGTCGATGACCGCGAGCGGCGAAGTCGACGTGAACGTGCTGTCGCGCTTGATGCGGCTGCCCGTCACCACAACTTCCTCGATTGATTCACCCGCCGTCTCGCCGGTCTCCTCGTCGATCTCGGGCGCCTGTGCCAGCGCGGCCGGCGTGCCGAGTACCGCGGCGAGGCCGAGGCCCGGGAGCAGGGTCCGGCGATTGAACCCGAAGCATTGCCTGCGTTTCATGTTGCCTCCTGATTCCTAGAGCTGTTTGGAACCGGTTGCCACGCCGTCTCGCTGCCCGATGTTGCGTAAATGGAACAGGGAGATTCCGCGTCGAACCGGAAAGATTTAACGTACGCCAGTTACTTGGGCGCGGAACAGCGGGGGGCCGGCCGGCCAAGGCGCTTTTTTGCAACAGGAGGCGCGGTCGTAGTTCCGGAAGAGTTGGGAAGGTACCGGGTGCGCGCCTAAGGCATTGAAATCAGGGCGGGTAACGAAAGGCGCATATGCCGATGTGCTTATGCGCATCACGCCGCGAGCCGCGCCGACATGAAAAGACGGTCTTGAAGCGCTGCGACATTCCCCGCCGTCGCCCCAAGTCGATGCGGTTATAAGCCCTCGTAGGAGCGGCCGTGAGGCCGCGAAGGGTTTGTACCCGCCGCCCGTGACGTTATCACCGTGACATCCGGCCGTGCGCCATTCGCGGCGTGACCGCCGCTCCTGCGGTCGCAGCGACCCGTGTCCGTAGGAGCGGCCGTGAGGCCGCGAAGGGTTCGTACTCGCCGGCCGTGACGTTATCGCCGTGGCATCCGGCCGCCTGCAATTCGCGGCGTGACCGCCGCTCCTACATTGCCGCCAGCACGTAGCTCTCGACGAGCATGTACACCCGCGCCGCGCCGGCGGCGTTCTCGAAATTGCGGCCTGCGAACGCGACCACGAGATCGAGCGAGGGGACGACGATGAGGAACTGCCCGCCGTAGCCGTTCGCGAGCCAGTAGTCGACGGCCGTGCCGTTGTAGCTGAACTGCCCGAGCCACCACTGGTACCCGTAACCCGTGTTGCGGCTGACTTCCGCGCTCACGTCGACCCACGGCGTCACCGACGCCGCGACGTAGTCCGCACTCACGAGCCGCCGCCCCTGCCACGTGCCGCCGTCGAGCCAGAGCTGGCCGAACTTCACGAGGTCGCGCGTCGAGAGGAACAGGCCGCTGCCGCCCACGGCAAGCCCGGTCGGGGAATACGTCCAGCGGTCGGTCGCGATGCTCATCGGGTCGAACAGGTAAGCGTCCGCGAAGAGCTCGAGCGGCATGCCGGTCACGTTTTCCACGGCCTGGCCGATGGCCGTGCTCGCCGCCGTGTTGTACTCGAAGTCGGTGCCGGGCGAGCGTGCCATCGGCAGGTCGAGCAGCGCCTTGGCCCAGTCGTCGTAGCTGGCGCTGAGTTTCGCGAGGCTGTTGTTCGTGCTCGAGTACGGCGTCGACCACTCGTCCCAGGTGAACCCGAGCCGCATGGTCAGCGCATCGTCGAGCGTCATGCGGTACTTCCGGTCGTCCCAGTGCGCGTAGTGCGAGTAGCTGAAGAGCGAGTAGAAGCCGGTGTCGGTCGACGACAGGTATCCCTGGTCCATCGCGATGCCGACGAGCGCCGAGGTCACGCTCTTCGTCACCGAGTGCAGTGCATGCACGTCGCGGCGCGTGTTGCCGACCTGCGCGTCGTAGTCGTCGAGGTAACGGCCCTCGTCGTACCAGTGCAGCAGCAGCTTGCCGTTGCGCGCGATTGCGACCGAGACGATGCCGGGGTGCTCGCCGTTCGCGATGCCGGTCATCATGGTTTCGATGCGTGCGACGTCGAAGTCCGCCCCGCCGCGGTCGCCCGTCGACCAGCCGTCGGAGATGTCCGCCGGTGGCGCGTACACGTACGGCGCCGCCGGCGGCGGCTCACTGAAGCCGCCGCCGCTGTCAGCGGCCGCAACCGGGCCTTCCTCGAACTCGCAGCCGGCGAGCGTGGCGCAGGTGAGAACGGCAATGAGCGAAACCGGGAGACGCATCCTTTTACCAGGATTGTTTTTGTTATAGGCGAAGGATAAGCCATTGTCGCCAGACGGCGACAACAGCGGCCGCGCGGCGCGCGTAGCTGGTTGATTTGCTTAGGGGGTGGGTGCGGGCCCGTCCGGCCTATGTAAAATCCGAAAGAGCGACCGGACGGTGCGAACCATTCGCGGGCCTTACGGCCGCTCCTGCGGTCGAAAAGATCGCCTTCCGTGGCATGCCACTTGCATTCCATTCCACGATAACAGCCCGAGCGGTAACTACCTTGAGCAAGAAATCTTCCGGCGGCGCGCACCCGAGCCCGCCGCGCGTCGTGCGCCGGTCGCGCGTCGAAGTCGGCGCGCCGTTCCCGCAGGGGGCGACCTGGGACGGTCGCGGCGTCAATTTTTCACTGTTCTCGGCCAATGCGACCAAAGTCGAGCTGTGCCTGTTCGACCGCGAGGGTCGGCAGGAACTCGAGCGCATCGAGCTGCCCGAGTACACGAGCGAGATCTATCACGGCTACCTGCCCGACGCGCGCCCGGGCCAGGCGTACGGTTACCGCGTGCACGGGCCGTACGCGCCCGACGCCGGTCATCGCTTCAACCCGAACAAGCTGCTCCTCGACCCGTACGCGAAGCAGCACACCGGCGAGCTGACCTGGGATCCGGCGCTCTTCGGCTACACCATCGGTGCGAAGGACGCCGACCTCTCCTTCGACACCCGCGACAGCGCGCCCTTCATGCCGAAGGCCCGCGTCGTCGACGAGGCGTTCACCTGGGGCGACGAGCGCCGTCCGCAGATCCCCTGGGAGCGCACGATCATCTACGAAGCCCACGTCAAGGGCTTCACGCAGCGGCACCCGTCGGTGAACGACTCGGAACGCGGCAAATTCGCGGCGCTCATGAACGCCGACATCGTCGCCTACCTGAAGAGCCTCGGCGTCACAGCGGTCGAGCTGTTGCCGATCCACGCCTTCGTGGACGACCAGTACCTCGTCGATAAGGGTCTCTCCAACTACTGGGGCTACAACACGCTGGGTTTCTTCGCCCCCGCGTCCCGCTACCTCGCAAACCCGTCGGTGAACGAATTCAAAGAGGTCGTCTCGACGTTCCACCACGCGAACCTCGAGATCCTGCTCGACGTCGTCTACAACCACACGGCGGAAGGCAACGAGCTCGGCCCGACGCTGTCGTTCAAGGGCATCGACAACGCCACCTACTATCGCCTGCTGCCGGACAACCTGCGCTACTACATCAACGACACCGGCACCGGGAACACGGTGAACACGAGCCACCCGCGCGTGATGCAGCTCGTCATGGACAGCCTGCGCTACTGGGCGGGCACGATGCGCGTCGACGGCTTCCGCTTCGACCTTGCGACCATCCTCGCGCGCGAACCGGCCGGCTTTTCCGAGGAATCGAGCTTCCTGCACGCGACCATGCAGGACCCCCTGCTCTCGCAGGTCAAGCTCATCGCCGAGCCGTGGGACTGCGGCCCCGGCGGCTACCAGGTCGGCCGCTTCCCGCCCGGCTGGGCGGAGTGGAACGACCGCTACCGCGACACGGCCCGGGCGTTCTGGCGCGGCGATGCGGGGCAGGTGCCGGCGATGGCGCAGCGGGTGAGCGCCTCCGCGGACCTGTTCGACAAGCGCGGCCGGAAGCCGTGGGCATCCGTGAACTTCCTGACGGCGCACGACGGCTTCACGCTGCACGACCTCGTCTGCTACAACGAAAAGCACAACGAGGCGAACGGCGAGGACAACCGCGACGGCCACTCGCACAACCTCTCCAGCAATTACGGCGTCGAGGGACTTAGTGACGACCCGGCGCTCGTCGAGCTGCGCTTCCGGCAGATGCGCAACTTCTTCGCGACGCTCCTGTTCTCGCGCGGCACGCCGATGCTCCAGGCCGGCGACGAGTTCGCGCGCACTCAGGGCGGCAACAACAACGCCTACGCGCAGGACAACGAGATCGGCTGGATCGACTGGAACGTGTCGCCGGCCGGCCAGGACCTCGCGGCGTTCGTGCAGAACCTGATCCGGCTGCGCCAGGCGCTGCCCATGCTCCGGCGCGGGCATTTCCTGCACGGGCAGGTGGACGACGAACTCGGCGTGAAGGACGTGGCCTGGCTCGCTCCCTCCGGCGCGGAGATGACGAAAGCCGACTGGGCGAACGCGGATTTGCGCTCCTTCGGCGTGCTGGTCGACGGGCGCGCGCACACCGAAGGCGTGCGCCTCGCCGAAACCGACGCGACGATGCTCCTCGTCTTGAACGCCGACGACGCCACCGTCGACGTCGTCCTGCCGGAGCTGCCGGGCGGGGAGCGCTGGCGCTGCGTCATCGATACGGCCCTGCCGGCCCGCGCGGAACTCGTGCCCGTCGAGTTCGGCGCGCATTACCAGGCGACGAACCGCTCGCTCCTCGTGTTCCTGCTCGAACCCACCGAAGGCGACCCGTCCACGGCGGCCACGGCACGCGTGTTTGCCGACCTGACGGAAGTCTTCCTGCAGGCCGCGCTTGGCCGGGTGGCGTTCGCGGCGCCTGTCAGTGCGACCCCTGGCGATGCGATACCTGGCGATGCGACCCCTGGCGATGCGACCCCTGGCGACGCGAAAACCGGGCACGCCCGCGAGCCCGGGAAGGCGTGAGCATGGACGCCGGGCGCTTCGCGTTCGCGACGAGCTGGGGCGCGAACTACCGCGACGGGACCACGCGCTTCCGGCTGTGGGCGCCGGGCGCGAAACGGGTCGAGCTCGTTCTGTCGACGGCAACCGACGAGGCAAACGAGGACCGACCCCTGCACCGCGACAGTGCAGGCTGGTGGCACTGCAACGTCACGGACGTCGAACCCGGGGCCCGCTACGGGTTCCGGGTGGACGGCGGGCCGGCGG
The DNA here is from genome assembly GCA_036276805.1 of Woeseiaceae bacterium. Lineage (GTDB taxonomy): Bacteria > Pseudomonadota > Gammaproteobacteria > Steroidobacterales > Woeseiaceae > UBA1847. The sequence goes on from DASUOE010000130.1 coordinate 7,336, forward strand.
TGCC
>DASUOE010000131.1:0-4280 GCA_036276805.1 Woeseiaceae bacterium
CGAGCACGTGTCCCGCTGCTGCTGAGCGGCCGAGCGCCGCCGCGAGCCAGGGGAGCCCCGGCGCGAGCTCGGCGGCAAGAGTGTGCGGCGGATTGACGACGAACATCCCGCTGCCCTGCAGCCCGGGGTCGGCCGGGTCGAGCACGGAGAGTTCCGCCCGCAGCCACCTGGCGCCGGCCACGCCCTCGAGTTCCCGCGGCAGAGACCGCGCCTCGCGCCGGCCGAGGACGGGGTACCACACCGCGTAGACACCGGTTGCGAACCGCCGCAACGCATCGGCGAGCGCCTGCACGACGGCCGCGTAATCGCTCTTCCGTTCGTAACTCGGGTCGACCAGCACGAGCGCGCGACGCGGCGGCGGCGGCAGCAGTGCGCGCAATGCCGCGAGGCCGTCGCGCTGCCCGACCCGCACGCGCCTGTCGCGGCGGCCGCCCTTGGCGGCGAACGTCTCAACCAGCGCCGCGTGATCGGTCGGATGGAGTTCGTGCAGCCACAGCCGGTCGCCGTTCCGCAGGCAATCGGCCGCGAGCCGGGGCGAACCCGGGTAGCGGACGAGCTCGCCGTCCGGGTTGTACCGGGCAACCCGGTCGCGGTAGCGGGCGACGACGGCCGGCAGATTCGTGGCCGTCCACAGCCTGCCGATGCCGCCCGCCGCCTCGCTCGCGGAAGCATCCGCCCCGAGCACGTACTCACCGGCGCCGGCATGCGTCTCGATGTACCAGAGGTCCTTCGGCTTCGCGGTCAGGTGGCGCAGGATTTCGACCAGCACGACATGCTTCAGCACGTCGGCGTGATTGCCGGCATGGAACGCGTGGCGGTAGCTCAGCATGGGTGGCGTGCAAGCCTGCAGCCCTTGACGCGGCGTGCCGGGTACCCGGCCGTCGACGCCGCGGGCCGCCGCCGGGGTCTTCGACTACGCAAGTACGCGCAGCGGGCGCGGCGGACACAATCCGAACGCCTCGCACATGTCGTTGAACAGGTCGTCGGTGATGCCGAATATCCAGTTCAGCCCCTGCAGGATGCGGTATACGACGTCTTCGAAGCCACTCGGCAGCAGCGAGCAGAGGTACGCGAGCAGGGACCCGAACGACCCGGAACCGATATCAGACAGGATCTCTCGCAACTGGCCCACGAATGCCGAAACGTCGAAGACGCCCGTCGGCGTCGGAGGGATGCCGAGGCTCACCAGGACCGCATGCAGAATCAGCGACAGCGCGAGTTTGCACAGCCGGCACGGAACCGACCGGCCGAAGCGGGTAAGCCCGCGACGCACCCTGCCGACGAGCACGCGCAAGCGGGCAAATCCCCTCGCGGAAAACCGCATCGCAAACGTCGTGTTCTCTGCAGGCCCGCTGAAGAAGGCATCCTGCGGCCGCGGCGTCGCACGGCGTTCCAGCGGCACGTCGTACACGGCGTCGAACTCGCCTGCCAGCGCCTGAACGATGACCACGGCATCCGACAGTTGGCCGCCCGGAATGAGCGCCCGGATATCCACGCTGTCGCCATCGATGGCGAGCAGGTGGTCGGACAGCAGCAAGCCGTCTTCCTCGTAGCTCGTCGTCGCGATGGAATACGCCATGCGCCTGCTCCCGTTGCTCCACGATACTCGTGCGCCGTGTAACGTCCACTGGTGCCCGGGGAGGGACTCGAACCCTCAAGGGATTGCTCCCAGCGGATTTTAAGTCCGCAGCGTTTACCGGTTCCGCCACCCGGGCCGTGGGGAGGGCATTCGGGGCGCCAGTATCCACCCTGGCCCCCACCGGTGCCACTCTTGCGGCATCAACCCCGGACCGGTCCGGGATCAGGGACGTCGGTCGGCGTCGTTTCGGCTCGCAGTCGACTGCAACGCAACGGCGTTCGGCAGGGCCGAAATGCCGCGGCCGGCCAGCCGCCGTACACGTTCGGCCAGCGGCCGAAGCTCGTAACCGGCGGCGCAAATCAGGCGCCGGCACAGCCAGTTCAGACGGGTACCGAAACGGGCGAGGGCCACTGCCGGGGATTTGCGGGACTTGGCTCGCCCCGCGATGGAAGTTGACCGACTGAGGCCGCTCTCCTCGACCGAATACGGCATGATGCCGTACACCGCCTGCCCGTGGGCCCAGTAGCGCTTGACGAACACGTCGACCGGTTCGCAGATCTGCACGGTCTGCCGCAGAAACGCCTGGGCCGCCGCGGGCGAGATGCCGTAGCACATCATCGAGTGCGGGACCTTCGTGTACCGCCACAGCGAGAGATCGCCGCGCCGACGCACAAGGCGCTTGCGCGCCCGCGTCTCGGTCTGCAGGCGGACGAAGCCGTACTCGCCGACAAGTTCCTCGAGCCATTCCAGCGCCGGGCGAAACCCGGGGAGCAGCCGGAAATCGTCTTCCATCACGAGAATCGGCTGCCCCGCCGCAACGCATTGTTGCCAGGCGAGCCGGTGGCTGGCGAAACAGCCGATTTCGCCGGGGGTCGGTCGGCGGCCGGTATGCAGGATCCAACGAATTTCGTCAATGACCTCGAACGACCCCTGCTGCTGCGCAGCCGCGCCCCGCAAGGCGTCGAGCCAGCGAAAGTCGAGTCCCTGCTCCCCGAGCTGCCATGCCGCCTGCCGTCGGCGCTCGAGGGCGTCGGCAAGACTGATTACCACGATATCCAACGCCGCCTCCCGTCAGAACGCCTCAGCCCCGACGTCCGGCGGAGAGATTAGCCGAATCCACGGCACCCGCAAAGATGCCTGTTCGCCCGCGGCGCATTATCGATGTTTGTGGCTACCTAGGGGGAATTGCCGAACATATAGGGCACGCTGACCGACGGGCTCGGTATCGGTGTCTGCGCTAGGGTACGGTCCCGCCCGACTTCACGGTTACGGTAAGCGTCTCGTCGACGCCGTCGCTGCGCCGGGCCGTGAACTGCTGGCGCGAACCCGTGGTTGCGGGCATTGCCAGCGGCTCTGCATGGGAGAACTTACTGCTCTTGTACACGTTGAGCTCGTCGCGCATGCCCTTGCACACCCAGTAGCCCTGGGCGTTGTCCGGATCGGGCGCCATGAATGCCGTGAGGTTGAGCTGGCCGGCGGCGGTGTCCACAGTGCCGCGCAGCTCCCATTCCTCCTGCTGGCTCGCCGTGCCGCTGCAGCCTGGCGTGACGTGCCCGACGTTCATCGTGCGGACGATTTCGAGCACGGCCACCTGCCTGCCGGGCCAGTGCGGGTCGGGCTGCATCGCCGCCTCGAAGCTGACGGTGCCGTCGAAAATCGCGTAGCCCGCCCGCGCCTGGACGGTGTCGCGCCGGTCGGCGAGCCGGTGCTCGATCAACAGGACCAGTCCGGGTTCCGTTATGGTCCACTTCGCAGTGGCCGTGCCCGCGCGCGACACGGCACCGATGTCGAGGCCGTGCCCCCGGTGCGGTTCCGCGGAAGCGGTATACGTGACCCTGGCCGCGCCGTCGGCACCGGTGACGCCTGAGCGCGGCGCGGGCGTACCGATGCCGCCGATGGCATTGATGTCCAGCTTCCCGTCGCTGATCGGCCGCTTCGCGTCCTTCGTGCGGAGCAGCACCCGTACATTGGCGGCGGCATTGGCCTCCAGGGTGACGGTTTCCGATGCCGGCTCGAATGCGATCTCGGCGCACTCGTCGACCTTCATCCACTGACGTTCCGCATCGAGAAAAACCTGCCCAGCCTGCCAGATGAGGATCGCGGCGGAGATATCCGCGGTCGCTTCGACCGCCGCCTCCATCGCCGGCATGTCGGGCCGGCCGTCGCGCCGGGGCGTGAAACGTATCGGCACGGTGTGGCGCTCAGTCGGCGCGCCGGAACGCTCGCGCACGAACTCCGCCTTGCCGTCGACGTACCCGAGCTTGGCGTCGTCGCCGACATGGCCTTCGAGGCGCGCCGTCATCCGGTTGGCATAGTGCGTACGCTCGACGGGGACCGCGTCCGTATCGACGATATCGGCGACGATGGCATATTCGAACGTGCCCGTCGCGATCCCTGCGGCGCTCGGGCATATCTTCACGAAACCGCCGAGGGTCATCGTGTACGTCGCCGAATTGCCGTCCGTCTCGGGCGTGTTGCCGACGCGCGTTTCGGTATCGACGGTTTTGCGCCCCACCGAGCCGTGGGGCGCCGGCGTGACGGTCTGGCTGCGAGTGACCTCGTAACCGTCTTCGATCGTGGGAACTGCAAGGCAGCCGGTCGACCACCAGCCGGCGGCGACGACCCCCGCCCAGGCATTGCGTCGGATGTCCACGGGCACGCGTCCGAAAAGAATCCCGCATGTAGACGCGTCGGCGGTGCC
>DASUOE010000132.1:0-41038 GCA_036276805.1 Woeseiaceae bacterium
CCTGTGGCAATCGGCGCGAGGGCGCGAAGCATGAACCGGCGCGCTACCTCGAAGTCGTCGGAGAGACGGCCCGCGTCCTCAATCTCGTGCAGCGCTTCAATCGCACGCTCGGCTGCCATGTGTGCGCCTAACTACAATTAGGCAGCAACTTGCCGCAAAGCAAATGCAGCGTTTCGCTGTATATCATGATGGATTGCCGCGTAAGTCCCTGAACTAATAGGACCATAGGCGGAGATAGGCGTCAAATATGATGCCGGGGATATACAGCATGGCTGCCGCGGCGAAACCGCGATGCAGGCGCCTGCCGCGGTCATGCCGCTTCCCGGGCAGCATGCCGATAATTTCAGCGGCCAGGTCAGCCCGGCCGCGTATTTGACAGAATCAGTCGAAGTTGTAAGTCAGGCTCGCGTACACGTTGCGTTCGCGGGCATAGATGATCTCGGCGTACCCGAGCGTGGCGAGCGACGCGTTGCCCTGTACGGGGTAGAGCTCGTCGGTGAGGTTCTCCACGTACACGCCGGCGCTCCAGGCGCCGTCCCTGCCATCGAGCACCAGCGACAGCGTCGACACCGTCACGGAATCGAGCTGCGCCGTGATTTCCGTATTGCCTGCATCGAAGTACTGGCTGTCGGTGTAGGACGTGTCGAGCCGCGGAGTAAGCTGCCAGCCGTTCGCCAGGTTGAACGCGTAGCCGATGCCGAGGTTGGCCTGCCACTCCGGTGTGAACGGCAGCGAGTTGTCCGGCGTGATCGTGGCGTCGGCGCCCGGGACCTCCGTGACATCCTCGATCTCGTCGTCCAGGTAGCTGAAACCGCCCTCGAGGATGAACCGCTCGTTCGGGACGAACTGGAACTCGAGTTCCAGTCCGTCGATGGACGCCTTGCCGGCATTGAACAGGAGCGGCACGACGCCCTGCCGGTAGATGAGCTGGATGTCGTCGTAGTCCGAGAAGAACAGTGCGGCGTTGACCCGCAGGCTGTCCGTAAGGTCGGACTTGAACCCGAGTTCGAACGTGTCGACCGTTTCCTCGTCGAAGGCCACCGGTACGAAGCCGGGCGGAGGCGCGTTGTAGCGCTGGTTGTAGCCGCCGGACTTGAAGCTGGTCGCATAGCTGCCGTACGCCATCCAGCGATCCGAGAAGCGGTACTGCAGGCTCGCGGAGCCGGTGAACTTGTCGTAGGTTTCGCTGAAGCGGTCCGGGTAGATGAACAGCGGTCCCCCGTCCGGAATGGCGAGCGTCGGCAGCGGATCCGGGTCCGGCGCCGTCTCGGGGAAGATGTTCCACATCGTGCCCTGGAGCGATTTCTCATCTTCGGTATACCGCGCACCCGCTGAGATGCTGAACGCCTCGCTGAGGTCGAACGTCCATTCGGTGAATGCTGCGATGGATTCTGTCGTCAGGTTGACGAACTGCAGGTCGCGGGTACCTGGGCCGCCCGCGAGGATCGACCCGATGACGGGCGGTGAAGGTGGAAATGCCAGCGGGACGGACACGCGGTCGTCAGTGTCCTCGTCGAAGTAGTACACGCCGAAGACACCGTTCACGCCGTTCCCGGCGTAGTCGAGCTTGAACTCCTGGCTCACCTGGCTCGATTCGCTCGTGTAGTCCGTGGTGATCATCGTGAACGGCGTGTTGTCTGCGTCCCGGATGCCCGTCCAGTTGGTCTCTCGCAAAGCCGTGATCGAATGCAGCGTGGTGCGCTCGCCGATGTCCCAGTGGACGGTGGCGGACAGGCCCGTCACGTCGAACGTGCTTTCGACCGGCGCATTCCCGCCGTTGGTGTACGGCCCGAGGTCCCAGGCGTTGTTGGCACAGCGCTCGTCCGCGGTGTCAGGGACGAACGGCGGTCCGAAGCGCGGATCGCCAGGCACGACCGGTGCGAACGGAATCGTTGCGCCGGGACAGCCGGCACCGACACTGACGATGGCGGGCACGGGGGCCGAGGTGTTGATGCCCTTGAACACGAACGGCGAGCCGTTCTCGTCTTCTTCGGAATAATCGGCCCGCAGTATGACCTCGGCGGCATCGGAGGCCTCCCAGCGCAGGGCGCCGGTAAAGGCGATCACGTCGTCGTTGCCGAGGTCCTGGCCGTCGACGACACGCGTCACGTACCCGTCGCGCTGGCGCGCGCCCGCCGACACACGGGCCGACAGGGACTCGGTCATCGGCAGGGTAACCGCGCCGAAGATTTCCCAGAGGCTGTCATCGCCCACGCGCGCCCGAACCGTACCTTCGAACTCGTCGCCGGGCAGCACGGTATTGATCAGGACCGCCCCGCCGATCGTGTTCCGGCCGAACAGCGTGCCCTGCGGGCCGCGCAGCACCTGGATGTTTGCAACGTCGAAGAAATCCATCGCGCCGCCGACGGCGCGCCCCACGTAGACGTCGTCGATGTAAATGCCGACGCCCGGGTCTACCGCCGGCGTCGGGTCCAGCTGGCCCACGCCCCTGATGAACACCACGGCGGCCGAGTTGTTGCCGGAGAGCTGCCCGTAGCTCGTGAATTGCATGCTCGGGGTGACGCGGTCGAGGTCGGTGGTGGTCAGTATCTGGCGGCGCTCGAGCGCTTCGGCCGTCAGCGCCGTGACCGCAACCGGCACATCCTGCAACCCCTCTGCACGCCGCCGTGCGGTGACGACGATTTCTTCTAGGAGCGCGCCCCCGCCTGCCGCGCCGGCTTCCTGCGCATGTGCCGGACCCGGCAAACCGCAGGTCGTGGCAACGATAAGGAACAGGCCAGTGCAAATGCCTGAATAGAGTGCCTTCATGTGACATCCCCCCCGAGATGTTCGGTCGCACGTATCCCGCAGCGACCGACCTCATCCGATCAATTCGACGTCCGGTGCCCTCCGTGGGGCGGGACCGCGAAACCGTATGCAGTACAAATAATTTATCGCTAATCGATTTTAATGTCCACGCATTCCGCGACCGCTCGCGAGGTCAACTGCCGCGGATCAAGCCGCACCGCCGTGAGCTGCCGCGGCCCACGAACGGTTTCTCATGCAACTCCCCCGCAAAGAACACGTAACTCTGCGTGCGCCACCCCTCGGCCCGCCGACAGAGGCCCTTGGCAATGCCGTTGATCGCGTACGATAATTTTTCGGTACCAGGCCGGTCGCCGGCACGCGTTCAGGAACCGTCGGCCACGAAAACTGTCTCAACGTCAGGCGCGGCCGGTCGCCATGACCCTGACTTCGGTGTATGTTGTGGTCGTCAGCGCATCAGGTTTGTTGATCAGCATCAATGAAATGGGGGGCTGAATAATGAACAGGCTTTTGCTGGTCGTGGTCTCGGCTGCTGTTGCAGCGTGCGCGACGCCCGAAACGCAGGTAGATCGGACCGCCCCGGTTCCGCTTGCGCCGTCGACCGTGGCGGAACCCGTTGTGTCGGCGGCGGAACCGGACGCCGTTTCGGGTCCAACGGCCGGTGTGCTTGCGGAGTCCACGGCTGCGGACGGTATGTACGAGGACGGCATCGACGATGACGCGGTCATAAAGGAAGTCGAAGCGCCGCAACCCCTGGAGACGCCGGCCGAGATGATTCCCCGGCCCGTGGTCGAGTCGCCGATCGTCTGCACCTGGGAGGTCCCCACCGGCTCTCGCCTGAGAGTCAGGGTCTGTCGCGACAGGGCCTACATGGAGCGCAAGCAGGAGCAGGACCAGGACATCTTCAGCGACATCAAGACCCGCACCGCAATCAACGCCGGTCAACTGTGAAGCGGCCCGACATTTTCTCCTGATCCCGGCCTCAGAACGTCAGCACGACCCGCCCGGTGATCGAGCCCTGCCGTAAGTCGTCGAGGGCGGCCGCGGCGACATCCGCCGATGCGCGCCGCTCGTGCAAGGGGATCGCCGGTATCGCACCCGTTCGGAGCAGGCCCATCAACTCGCGCATCTCGGCAAGGCTGCCCACGTAGCTGCCCTGGATCGTGCGCCCGAGCAGCGGGATCATCGGCAGGGGCATCGAGAACGTGCCGCCGAACAGGCCGACGATGACGAGCTTCCCACCCTTGCGCAGCGCGCGTTGCGCCAGGGCACTGCTCGATTCCGACCCCACGAAGTCGATAGCGGCCGCGGCGCCGCCGCCGGTTGCGGCTGCGAGCCGCTGCAGTGCGTCCTCGGCAGCCGCATTCACGGTCGCGCGGGCGCCGGCCGCCGAGGCAGCCTCGAGCCCGGCAGCGCTCACGTCGACGACGACCGGCAGCACGCCGGTCAGCCTCGGCGCAAGATGGATGGCGTTCAGCCCGACACCGCCGGCGCCCACGATTACCAGCGCGTCACCCCCGGCGAGCGCGCCCACCTTGCGAAGCGCACTGTACGCGGTCAGCCCCGAGCACGCGCAGGTACACGCACGTGCCGGCGGAAGTTCGCCGGCCGGCAGCAGGTAGCGGGCGTCCGGCACGAGGACGTGGTCGGCGAAGCCGCCCGGCCGCTGGATGCCGAGCGCCGCCGGTGCGGCACAGAGATGCTCGTCGCCGGCCGCGCACAGCGCGCATTCGCCGCAGCCGATCCAGGGATAAGCGACGCAGGTGTCGCCCACCGCGACGCCCACGGCGTCCGGCCCGACGGCCGCGACCGTACCGGCGATCTCGTGCCCGAGCACCATCCCGGGTCCGCCGGCCGGCAGCTTCCTGCCATTGCCGAGGTCGAAATGCGTGTCGTGCAGGTGCACGTCCGAGTGACACACGCCGGTCGCGAGCGTTTTCAACAGCACTTCCCGGCCCGTCGGTTCCGGCGTCGGCAGATCGACGCTCTCGAGCGGCCCGGCCGCCGTGGTCGTTCGAAATACGCGCACGTTCCGTACTCAGGAGCAGATTTCGAAGAGCCCTGCCGCGCCCATGCCCGCGCCGACGCACATGGTCACGACACCGTAGCGTATGCCACGTCGCCGGCCTTCGAGCAGCAGGTGACCCGCGCAGCGCGCGCCGGTCATGCCGTAGGGATGACCGATCGAGATCGCGCCGCCGTTCACGTTCACCTTCTCAGGGTCGATGCCGAGCGTATCGCGGCAATACACTGCCTGGCTCGCGAACGCCTCGTTCAGCTCCCAGAGGTCTATGTCGTCGACCGAGAGCCCGTGGCGCTCGAGGAGGCGCGGTACCGCGAACACGGGCCCGATGCCCATTTCGTCCGGTGCGCAGCCGTGGACCGCAAAACCGCGGAAGTACGCCAGCGGATTAAGTCCCCGCCGCCGCGCTTCGCCCGCTTCCATCAGCACGCACGCGCTCGCACCGTCGGCGAACTGGCTCGCGTTGCCGGCGGTGACGTACCTGCCCTGCTTCACCTGCTGGCCGTCGCGGAACACCGGCTCGAGCGCGGCGAGGCCTTGCGCGGTGGTGTCCGGCCGGTTGCACTCGTCATGATCGGCCGTGCGCTCCTCGAACGACTCCGCTTTCGTTTCGCGGTCGACCTTCTTCCACATCGTCGTCAGCGGCACGATCTCCGCGTCGAACCGGCCCTCGGCCTGCGCTCGTGCGGTGCGCTGCTGGCTTTCGAGCGCGAACTCGTCCTGCACTTGCCGGCTTATGCCGTAGCGATCCGCAACGATCTCAGCAGTCTCGATCATCGTCATCCAGAGCGCGGGCAGGCGCGCGTACAATTCGTCGTCGGTCGCCAGGTACTTGTTGAAGTGGCCGCCGAGCTGCACGAGGGAGATGGACTCGACGCCGCCGGCCGCCATGACGGGCACGCCCTCGACGACGATGCGGCCCGCCGCTACGGCAATCGCCTGCAGCCCGGACGAGCAATAGCGGTTGATCGTCGTGCCCGCCGTCGTGACCGGGCAGCCGGCCCTGACCGCGGCGTTGCGCGCGATGTTGAAGCCTGTCGCCCCTTCCGGGTGCGCACACCCGAGCACGACGTCCTCAATGTCGGCGGGATCGGCTCCCGCGCGCGCGATCGCATGTTCGAGCGCGTGCCCGGCGAGCGTGATCCCGTGGGTGTGATTGAACGTCCCGCGCACGGACTTCGCGAGCGCGGTGCGCGCGGTGGAAACAATGACGGCTTCACGCAAGGTGCTTCTCCTCATTCCGGTAGCGGCGGCGGCCGTGAGATCACGCTGCCTGGCTGCCCGACTCCGCCCCGCCGGCGCGCTGCCGGTAGCGCGTCGTGTGAAAGTCGGTCGAGCCGAACAGGTGCTGCACGGTGGTCAGCCGCTTGAAGTAGTGGCCCACATCGAGTTCGTCGGTGATGCCGATGCCCCCGTGCAGCTGTACGCTTTCCTCGCCGATGTGGCGCGCCGCGCGGCCGACGCGGCTTTTCGCGGCGGACACGGCAGCCGCGGCATTGCCCCCGTCCCGGTCGCACTGCATCGCCGCCATGATCGCGATGGACTTCGCCTGCTCGAGCTCGATGAACATGTCGGCCATGCGGTGCTGCAGGGCCTGGAAACTGGCGATGGGCACGCCGAACTGCTTGCGCACCTTCGTGTAGTCGAGCGTCTTCCTGAATATGGTATCCATCAGGCCGACGGCTTCGGCGCACAGCGCGACCGTCGCCCGGTCGATGACCGTCTCGATCGCGGGCAGCGCGCCGCCCTCGGCCCCGAGCCGGTCGGCCGCCGGCACGCGCACGCCATCGAAAGCGATCTCCGCGGCCTGCTCGCCGTCGACCGTTCGGTAGGCTTGCATCCGTACGCCGTCCGCGGCGGGGTCGACATAGAGGAGGCTGATGCCGTCGGGGTCGTAACGGTTGCCGCCGGTGCGCGCGGACACGACCAGCCGCCCGGCACGCGGCGCGTTCAGCACTACGGCCTTGCGGCCGTCGAGGACATAGTCGCCGCCATCGCGGCGCGCTCGCAACTGTACGTCCGCGAGGTGGTAGCGGCTGTCCGGCTCGGCCCAGGCGAAGGCCAGCTCGAGCTCACCCGACATCAGTTGCTCGATGACCTCCGCGCGCCGCGGGCCGCTGTCGGCGGCCGCGACGATCCCGCCCGCGAGGACGGCAGCGGACAGGAACGGCTCGACGACCAGGCCTTTGCCGAGTTCCTCCATGATTGCCAGAAGGTCGGTGGCCGAGCCGCCGAGACCGCCGAGTTCCGCAGGGAACGGCACCATCAGCCAGCCGAGCTCGGCGAAGGTCTGCCAGTGGTCGTCGCGCTCGCCCGCGACGATCGCCCGCCTGGTGTCGAAGTCGTACTCCTGGGCGACGAAGCGCGACACGCTGTCGCGCAGCATCTGCTGGTTTTCATCGTAGGAAAAATCCATTGTCGATCCCTTTCAGAGTCCCAGCACGGCCTTGCAGATGATGTTCTTCTGGATCTCGTTGCTGCCGCCGTATATCGACGCCTTGCGGTTGTTGAAGTAGTGCGGCGCCGCGTTGCAGGCGTCGTCCGGCCCGACGGCGGTGCCGGCGAAGCCGTCCGTGAACTGGTCGCGCACGAAGGGCACGCTGTAGTAACCGGCTACCTCGACGTACAGCGCGTCGATGGCCTGGGCAATCTCGGTGCCCTTGATCTTCAGGATCGACGACTCGGGGCCGGGCGACTTGCCGGTGCTGACGGCGGCGAGCGTCCGCAGTTCCGTGTATTCGAGTGCCAAAAGGTCGATTTCGACTTCGGCAACCTTGTGCGCGAACACCGGGTCGTCGGCGAGCGGCGTCCCGCCGTTGTTGGTGGCGCCTGCGATCCGCTTCAGCCGCCCGAGCCGGTCCTGCGTGTGCGCGATGCGGGCGATGCCGGTGCGCTCGAACGTCAGCAGGAACTTCGCGGCTGTCCAGCCGCTGCCTTCGGGCCCGATCATGTTCGCCGCCGGCACGCGGACATTGTGGAAATGGACCTCGTTCACCTCGTGCTCACCGTCGATCGTGATGATGGGCGAAACCCCGACGCCCGGCGTCGACATGTCGATCAGCAGGAAGCTGATCGCACGCTGGTTCTTCTCCCGGGGCGGACCGGTGCGCACGAGGCAGAAGATCCAGTCGGCGTACTGCGCCAGCGTCGTCCAGGTCTTGGTGCCGTTGACGACGTAGCCGTCGCCGTCGCGTACGGCCGTCGTCCTGAGCGACGCGAGATCGGAACCCGCATTCGGTTCCGAGAAGCCCTGGCACCACCAGGCGTCGCTCGCGAGGATCGCGGGGAGGAAGCGCCGTTTCTGCTCGTCCGTGCCGAAGGTGTAGATCACCGGCCCCACCATGTTCATGCCGAACGGGATGAGCCGCGGCGCGCCGGCGATCGCCCTCTCGCCCGCCCAGATGTGCCGCTGGGTCGCTGTCCAGCCGGTGCCGCCGTATTCCACGGGCCAGTTGGGTGCTGCCCAGCCCTTCGCAAAGAGTATTTTCTGCCAGCGCACGAACTCGTCGCGCGACGGGGACAGGTTCCGCTTTATCTTGTCGCGGATGCCTTGAGGAAGTTCGTCCGCCAGGAATCGCCGCACCTCGTCGCGAAACTCGAGTTCCTCCGCCGAGAGGTCTGCATGCATGCCGCTGCTCCACAATGAAAGGCCGGGGCGGCGTGGCGCCGCCTGGCCGATGATTGCACACTTTCCGGCAGGTATCCCTGCGCCGGACCCAGGCGTCAGAAACGATAACCCAGCGTCATGCCCCAGGTGCGCGGGTCGCCGAGGAATGCGCTGTAGGACTCGAGCGGCTGGGCGCCGGCCGTGTTCTGGATCGGCGAATCGAACGCCACCTGGATGTACTCCTCGTCGAACAGGTTCTGCGCCCAGAGCTCGATCGACCAGCGATCGTCGTCGGACACGAGGCCGATGCGTCCGTTCACGACGGTGTACGACGGCTGGTGCTTTTCCGGGTCGAGGTCCGAGCCGGTGTTGTGCGAGTCGGTCCAGCGGGCATCGAGAAACGCGAACGCGCCCCAGCCGTCGCTGACCTGCATTTCCCAGTTGAGCGTGCCGGTAACGCTCCATTCCGGCGCATGCGTGAGCGTTGCGCCCGCCAGGCTGCCGGCCGGCACACCGTCGGAGCGCTGCACGTCATCGGCGTAGCGCGCATCGTTGTAGCCGATGCCGAGCGACGTGTAGACGTAATCGGTCCAGGAGTTCTGGAATTCGAGCTCCACGCCCTTCGACACTACCTCGTCCAGGGTCACGACGAAGAACGTGAGACCGTTGAACGTGTTCAACTGGAAGTTCTCGAACTCCTGGTGGTAGACGGCGAGATTCACGATCGACCGGCCATCGGCAAGCACGGACTTGAGCCCGAATTCGAAAGCGTCGACCAGCTCTTCCTCGAACTCGAGGGCGTTGACGTCCGTGCGAACGCCGAAGTTCGTCGCGGCATTCGGCCCCGCCGTATCGCCGTCGAGCACCGTATCCGGGTCCAGCCCGGACCGGTCGAGGTTGTAGCCGCCCGACTTGTAGCCGTTCGAGTAGCTGGCATAGCCCATCACGTCGTCCGAGAAGAAGTACGCCAGGTTGACCGTACCGCTCAGCCGGTCCTCGCTGCGCGAATCGACGTAGGCGCCGTCGAGCGTCGAGTTGAGCGTGCCGCCCAGGCACTGCAGAGCGAGGGCGCCGTTCGTAAGCCCGCCGAGGACCGGCGTGATCGGGCCGCCCGGATTGTTCGGGTCGAAGCCCGTGAGCGCCAGCAGGCCGGCGCAGGACGTCCCGGTCGTGTCCACGATGCCCTCGAGTTCCTTGTCCTCGGTCGTGTAGCGCAGCCCGACCGTGAGGCGCAGGTCGTCGGTGAGCGAAAACGTCTCACGCGTGTACAGCGCGAGACTTTCGGACTGCGTGTGCCAGAAGTCGTTGGCGCCGTCGCCGGGGTTCGTGCCCGCGCCGATCGCCGAGAACGGCGGCAGGCCGTTCACGACGGTGCCGAACGGCAGGCCGAGCGCGTAATCGCCGGAAACGCCGAGCACCTGGCGCGTGAAGTCGCTGTACTGCGCGCCGACGGTGTTCGACAGGGTCGTATCGAGGTCCTCGTCGATGTAGAACAGGCCGACGAGCCAGCTGAAACGGTCGCTGCCGCCGGAGAGCTGGAATTCCTGGGAGAGCGTCTCGAACGACTGGAACAGGTCTTCCGGCTCGCGGAACAGGATGTCGCCGCCCGAGTAGTCGAGGTCGCCGCCCGCTTCGGATTCCCAGTTGCGCCACGCGGTGATCGAGGTCAGCTCGAAGCTGTCGGCGGTCCACACGATTTCGCCGGAGACCCCGCCTTCGTCGGATGTCTCGTTCAGGCTGACGCCGGGCGTCGTGTAGGTCTCGCGCGCGTACGGATCCGCCGCATCCGAGGTCTGGACGCCCGGGTCCAGCACTTCGATCGCCGGATCGGTGCGCGCGCCCTTCACGATGTAGACGCCGCCGCAGCACTGCTCGTCGCGCGTGGCCGCGTCCGCGATGAAGCGCATGGACAGCGGCCCGCCGCCCGCGTAGGCGATCTGGGCCCGGACGAGCCCGCGGTCGCGCGTGTTGTAGTCTTCGCCCGCGAGCTGGTCCTCGTAGAAGCCGTCGCGCCGGACATAGACGCCGTCGATGCCCGCAGCCCACCCGCCGCCGCCGATAGGCCCGTTGATGCCGAGCTCGCCCTTGAACAGTGACCAGTCGCCGCCGGTCAGGCGGGCGTAGCCGTCAAGTCCTTCGGTGTTCGGGGCTTCGGTATGCACGGCGATCACGCCGACCGAGGTGTTCTTGCCGAACAGAGTTCCCTGCGGGCCGCGCAATACTTCGATTCGCTCGACAGGGCCGAAGTCCATGTAGCCGACGGTGCTCCGGTTCCGGTACACGCCGTCGACGTACATGCCGACCGCCGATTCGAGGCCCGGGTTGTTGCCCTGCGTGCCCACGCCGCGGATACGCGCCGTGGTGCCACCGGTCTCGGACCCGGTCGTGCTCAGCATGAAACTCGGCGAGAGCTGCATCAGCCCGCGGATGTCGGTGACGCCGGCCTTTTCGAGTTCCGCGCCCGAGTACGCCGATACGGCGACGGGAATGTCCTGGACGGATTCTTCCCGTTTCGTTGCCGTGACGATGATTTCTTCAATCTGCGCCGCCGCGGGTCCTGCGGCGAACGCTGCGAGCAGGAACGCGCCTGCAGCGAACCTTGCTGACTCCATTGTCCTCACCCCCCGGTTCGTAATCGCATTGGCTGTTTATATTCCGATAGACGGAATTAAAATCTGCACTGTAAGATACTACCCGCAATTGCTACCCTGCTCAAACCGCCGCCGCCGGCCCCGGAGATATGAAGAAACGCAGCGCCGACATCACCGCCCTGCCCGGCCAGGATTACTCCGCGGACCGGCAGTTCATCGCCTCGCTGCATAAGGGCCTGGGCGTACTGCGAAACCTGGCGCACGTGAACCGGCCGCTCGGCAACAAGGAGATCTCGGAGCTCACCGGCTTTCCGAAAGCCACGGTCTCGCGCATCACCTACACGCTGGCGCGGCTCGGCTACCTGCGCTACCTCCCGGACACCGGCAAGTACGTGCTCGGCCTGCCCGTACTCGGCCTCGGCTACGCCTGCCTGGCCGGACTCAATATCGCCGAGGCCGCGAAGCCGCTCATGCAGGAACTCGCGGACGAGGCGAACGCCATGGTCGCGCTCGGCAGCCGCGACGAGTTCAGCATGTTGTATGTCGCCGAGCGCCACAGCAGCGGCCCGGTTTCGCTGCAGCTGCGCGCGGGATCACGGATTTCCATGGCCCGCTCCTCGATGGGCCGGGCCTACCTCGCCGGCCTGCCGGAACGGGAACGCAAACCGCTGTTCGATGCGCTCGCCGAGCATACCGGCGCGCGCTGGCCGCGATACCGCGACCAGATCGACACGGCCATCGCGGAAATCGCCGAGCACGGCTTTTGCTGCAATTTCGGTGACTGGTATCCGGAGGTGAACTCGGTGGGTGTGCCCTACGTACCGCGTGACGGGTCGCCGGTCATGGCATTCAACTGCGGCGCGCCGAACTTCATCATCAGCCGGCGCAAGGCGCGCGAGGAAATCGGGCCGCGCCTGGTGGCCATGGTCGCGAAGCTCGGGCGCGCGTAAGCGCGCATCGATCGTTCCACGGCCCGCGCTCTAGGGCTCGTCCGGCTCGTCCTTTGCGTCGCTACCGGCGCCGGCACCAGGCTCTGCCGGCGCCACCCTGAACGTCCCCGCGCCGTCGACCCACTCGATGCGGTCGCCTTCGAGGACCCGTACGTCGGTAAAACCCTGGGCCAGCAGTTCGTCCCGCAACAGGCCGGCACGGCGCCCGGTGCGGCAGTAAACGACGATGGGCGCATCGGGCGCCGCGGTCAGCGCCGCGCGGTGCAGGGCCAATGCGTCGTGCGGGATGTTGATGGCGCCGGCGACGTGCGCGGCAGCGTATTCCTCCGGCGAACGGGCGTCGATCAGCGTGAAGGTGCCGGGATCGTGGAGGTAGGCGGCCAGGCTCTCCGCGGGCACGGTCGACGCAGGCGAGACCGCATCAGGCTCGTCGGCCAGCGCCGCGGCGTTCAGCAACAGGCACAGAGTGAGCGTCCGGGCGATGTGATAGGTCGTTTGCATGCGTCGATCCCCTCGTGAGAGTCAGACCGGTACCACTATAGACGCTGCGACGCGTTCCCGGTAGAACGCCGCCAGCCGCGAATGCAAGGCCGGGCTGAGCGGCGGCAAGGCGCTCGCCGCGGCATTCTCGAGAACCTGGTCCGGCCGGCTCGCGCCCGCAATGACCGTCGTCACCGCCGGCTGATCGAGAATCCAGCGCATCGCCGCCTGGGCCAGGCTCGCCTCCGGCGGGAACCAGTCCCGGATCTCGTCGACGAAACCGAGCGCCGTCTCGAACGGAATGCCGGAAAACGTCTCGCCCTGGCTGAACGCCTCTCCGTGCCGGTTGAAAGAACGGTGGTCGCTCGCGTCGAACGGCTGGTCGCGGCGCATCGTTCCCGCGAGGACGCCGCTCGCCAGCGGCAGCCGGACGATGATGCCGACATCGTTCGCCCGCGCGATCGGGAACAGCTCATCGATGGCATCCTGGCGAAACAGGTTGAAGATGATCTGCAGCGAAGCCAGCGCCGGATGCGTTGCGGCGAAACGTGCCTCCGCGAGCGTTTCAACGCTCGCCCCGAATGCGCGCACGAGGCCGTCGCGCTGGAAGTCCTCGAGCCACGCGAAGAGGTCGCCCGCCATGAGGATGGCCGGCGGCACGCAATGCAGCTGGACCAGGTCGAGCGCCTCCACGCGCAAACGCCGGAGCGAGCCTTCGATGTCGTGCCGCACGCGTGCGCGGGTATAGCCGTCGGGATACAGGCCGCCGGCGCGCCCCACCTTCGTGGCCACACATATGCGCGCGGCACTCTTTGCGCGCGCGCCGAGATACGCGCCGATGCGGGCTTCGCTCTCGCCGGCGCCGTACACGTCGGCGGTGTCCCAGAACGTGATGCCGCGGCGATCGGCCTCGGTGAGGATGGCAGCCGCCCTCGCATCGCTCACCGGCCCGAAGTCGCCGCCGAGTTGCCAGCAGCCGAGGCCGACCTCCGACACGTCGTAACCGCTCTTGCCGAGTCGCCGCGTGCGCATGCCGGTTGCCGCCGTCAGTTGGATACGAAGGCCACGAACTTCCCGTCGGGTGACCACGACGGCACGTTGATCGTCCCCTGCCCGCCGTAGAGGTTGGCGACCACCCAGGGTTTGTCCGCGCCGGCCGGCCGGCGCATCAGGTACACGTGCCGGTACCACGGGTGATCGTCCGCCGCCACGTCCGCGCCGTAGGCAAGGTAGACGACCGTGCGGCCGTCCGGCGAGACGTGCGGGAACCAGTTGTTGAACCCATCGTCGGAGACCTGCGTCTCGTCCGTGCCGTCCGCGGCCATGCGCCAGAGCTGCATCCGGCCGCTCCGCGCGGAGTTGAACCAGATCGTCCGGCCATCCGGTGCGAATTCCGCGCCGTCGTCGAGCGCCGCGTGCTCGGTGAGACGGACCTCGTCGGCACCGCCGGCCGCGCGGATCTTGTAGATGTCGTAGTTGCCGTCGCGGCCACCGGTGTAGACGAGCCAGCGGCCATCCGGCGACCAGCCGTGCAGGTAGGACGGGCCGCGGCTCGTGACGAGCTCCGGCACCCCGCCTTCCACCGGCACCGTATAGACGATGGATTCCCCGTCATGCTCCGCCGAATGATGACTGATGGCGAGCTGCCGGCCGTCGAAGGAGATGGCGTGGTCGTTGTTGTTCCGGTCGGCGAAGGCGGTGTCGATCGCCGCGATGGCACCGGTCGCCAGGTCGAACCGGTACAGCCGGCCGTTGCGGTTGTACACGAGCGCGCGGCCGTCGGGCGTCCAGTTCGGCGCCTGCATGGCGTCCGGCTCGGTGTGGAGCACGCGCCGGTGACCCGTCGCGACTTCCATGATCTCGAGCCGGCTCGGGTAATAGTCCTGGTAAGGCCGGAAGTCCTTCGGCGCCGGGATCGACAGGCGGACGTTCGTGAAGCGCGCACGTTCCACGGCGTCCGCATTGTGTGCGCAGACGAACAGGCCGACGTACAGCGTTTCGCCGAGCGGCAGCCCCTCGAGCACGGTCCGTGTCAGCGGCTCGCCCTTCGCGGCCACGGCCATGGTCCAGCGATCGCCGGACCGCTCGAGTTGCATGACGCCCGGTGCGCGGACCGGGGACACCGTCTCGCCGGTATCCGCACCCGCCGTGCGCCGGAACTGCAGCGAGGCCAGGCCGTCGCCGTGCAGCGCCACGTCCACGTACGCTGCATCGCTCGCGAGGCTCGCGCGAGCCATGAGGCCGGCCTTGCGATGCGGGTCGACGCCGTCGCCCTGCAGTCCGGCGTCGGCGGACAGGATGAAGTCGCCGGTCAGCTCGAGCCATGCGAAGAAAAACTCGTCCTCGGCAAACCACATGTTCGCGCCGGAACCCGACAGCAGGTACGCTTGTGCTTCGGCGTCGTAGTCGTGCGTCCCTTTCGACCTTACCGCGCCGACGTCACCCGAGTCCGTGAACAGTCCCTCCGGATGCACGCTGCGGGCATACAGCGCCGCGCGATCCCCGGATTCGTCCGCCGCCGCTACGGCGGCGCAGATGAGCAGTACGCCCGCACAACCCGACCTTGCCCGCATCGCCTTTCCCCCGAATCCGGTCATCGTGCCTCAGCGCCTCACGCTGCGCCCGCATGCACCTTATCATGGCGTCGCTGGCATCGGCCTCGCCGGTGCCGTACGTTCGTGTTCTCAAAGCCTGTCAGAGGGGAGGCGGTGCCGAAGGCGATCCGTAAAGCGACGTCCGCTCCGGTGGCCGCGGCGGCAGCGCTCTGCTCTGCGGGCGCATGGGCCGACGCGCCGGCGGGATCCGGGCCGGCGGCGGCAGGCGCGTTCGCGGAGGACTTCGACGGTGACCGCCTGCGCCCGGGGTGGTCGTGGCAGGCAGGTGACGGCGACGCCGAGGTGACGCTCGGCGCGGAGGCCGGCATCGGCAGCATCGAGGTGGACGCAACGGCGGACCGGCGCAACATCTGGTGGGCGTTCATTCGCCACCCGGTCACGCCGGCCATCGACGTCGCGGCCCTCGCCGCGAACGGCCTCGAACTGCGGGTCGAGGCACGCGTGCGGACGGACACGGCGCCCCGGCGCATCAACCTGCACCTGAATCACTCGCGTACGACGGACTTCCATTCGCACCTGATGGAGTTCGACCTGCCCGCGGCCGGTACGTGGTACGACGTCAGCATGACGACGCGCGGCTTCGACGCCGGGCCCGGCGACGAGGTGTTCGTGCAGCTCGCGCTCATGGACTGGGGGCGGCGCACGTACCGCCTGGACGTCGATCACATCCGGGTGCGCGCGGTCGACCCGGCGGTGGCGGACGCGGACGTCGGACGACCGCTGCCCTATCGCCCCGACGCCGCGTCGCCGGTGTCGTTCATGCATGCCGTGCGGGCATCGTCCGCCGCGACCGTCACGCGACCGGCCCGCGATGCGGCGGCTAACACCGACCCCGCCGACCCCGCGGACAGCGCAGAGCTGGCCCTGGATTCCACGCAGTTGGTCGCCGCGCCCGCGCAGATGATCGTGCTCCGCTGGGATTTCGGGGGCATCGATGGCCGCGGCGTACCGGGCTTCGGGCTGCTCGCCCTCAGTACGCTGACGGTCCGCGACCGGCCGAGCCAGCTCGAAGCCTGCGACGAGCTGCGCGTCCAGGAGATCCTCGCGGACGACGCCGCCGCGGCGGCGACGGATGCCGGGTGGTCGCCGCTTCGCGTCAACGAACAGCCGGTGATAGACGTGCGGCCCGCCGCAGCCGGCACGATGACGGTCGTGCCCCTGTCCCCGCCGGTGCTCGAACGCCTGCTCGCCGGCCGCAGCCGGGGCCTCGCGATAGGATCGCACGGCTGCGTGCGGGCGGGTTTCGCCGCCGCCGGCGACGGCATGCCGACCCTGTATTTCGATACGATGCCCGCTACGGCCGAAGACGAGGCACGGACACTTCCGGAGGAGATGAACCCACCATGACGAACGACGCCACACGACGAGCGCGCTCGAGCAGCGCGTCGCACGCCGAGCTTGCGCTTGCCGAACTTGCCCTCATTGCCACGCTCATCGTGGCGGCCGGCGCAGCTCGCGCCGAGGCGCCCGACTACCGCGCCGGGCACAACTTCCTCCAGACGCGGACGTACACGGCGGACGAAGACGCCGCGGTCCTCGCGGCGTACGAGGGATTGCGCGTCGCGGACGTCTCCGACGGCATGGATTTCGCGGGGCTTGTGTATACGGGGCGGATGGACCCCGGCATTCACCCGTTGTGGAAGGACGCAAAGGAATACCGGCACCGCTTCGCGGGCATCGCGGTCACCGTGCGGTACGTGCCGACACAGGACAGCGCGCCGCCCGGCGGTCTCGACTACGACGAGTACCGGGCGTGGGAAGGCGCCTGGTACAACGAGCGTTCGCCCGAACCCTTCGCGGAGCTCATCAGGCCGGGCACGGCGGTCGTCATCGACGATGCCGGGGATGCCGACGTCGGCTCGATCGGCTCGTTCAACATCCTCGCGTGGCAGCTCGCGGGCGCGGTCGGTGTCGTGACCGATGCGACGGCGCGCGATACGGACGAAATCATCACCCAGGCGGTGCCGCTGTACCTTCGGGCGCCGGGACGCGGCATACGCCCGGGCCGCAACGAGGTGGAGTCCGTCAACCGCCCGGTCGAGGTCGGCGGTGCGCTGGTGATGCCGGGGGACGTGATCGTGGCCGACGGCGACGGCGTCGTGGTCGTCCCACGGGAACACGCGCTTACCGTGGCGGATTTCGCGCACCGGATCGTCGAGGCGGACAAGGCGGCCCGGCGTTCGCTCTATGAACAGGACGGCCGCGAGGAGGATGCTTCGCTACGGTGAGCGGCGATCGCCCGGCGCGTCGCGCAGCACTTCCTCGAGCACGATCTCGATGCCCTGGCGCATCCGGCTCGTCGATATGCCGACTTCGTAGAGCAGGCACAACAGTCCGCTGATGATGAGCAGCATTGCCACGACGAAAAACGCGGCGATGACGAAGCCCACGTTCACGTGCGTGAACACGCCGACGAACAGGCTCACGACGACGAGGCAGATCGTGAGTGCGCCGCCGACGCACAGGCGTATCGACCAGTTCATCAGGCGTATGCGTCGCCAAAGCGCGGCCGCCTCCGCGCGCAGGACTTCCTGCTGGTCCTCGCGGCGCGAATGGGGAATCCGGCCTTCCACGATACGCGCGCGGTCGATGATGCGGCCGAGCCGCGTGGTGAGCACCATCAGGAGCCCGGAGATGCCCGCGAACAGGAACACGGGCGCCACCGAGATCTGGATCGTCTGCGCAACGGTGCTGACGGACTGCGCGTCGAGACTCATGGCTGGCGTGCCTGGCCCGTCTGGTGCCGCCCCGTGATGCTCGCCTCGAACGGCGAGGCCGGCAGGCCTTCGTCGTTGTACAGGGTGGCCGCCTCGGGGTTGTCGGCCCACGCGTAGCGCACCCGCGTGGGGTCGGCAACCGCGTCGCTTGCCACCACCACGGTCTCGCCGTCGATACGGGCATCGGCCCACACGTACCTGCCGTCCTCGCCCGCGACCGCGAAGCCCGTGAGCTCGCCGCCCTTGGACTGCAATCCGCCGCCGACGTGGTCGAACTCGATGACGAGTTTGCCGCCGCGCTTCATGAGCGACCGGAACATCGGCCCGGACGACACGACGTCGCTCTCGCCGTATGCCAGGGCTTGCGCAGCGCGCGCCAGCCGTTCGCCCACGGTCTGCTTGTCGAGCGGGTGGATGTCGTTCCATTCGCCGACGTCGATCGTCACCACCATCGCGGTGTTCGGCAGCCGCAGGGCGCGGCGCTGAGCTTCCCTCAATTCCGCCCAGTCGCTGTCGCCGGGCTCCTGCCGAGTCTCGAGGTAATTCGCGAGCTGCACGAAGAGGAACGGGAAGTCCCCCTGCCGCCAGAGACGCCGCCAGTCGCGGATCATGGCCGGGAACAGTTCGGCGTATTCGTCGCCGCGCCCGACGTTCGTTTCGCCCTGGTACCAGATGACGCCGCGAATCCGGAAGTTCCGCAAGGGCGCGAGCATCGCGTTGTAGAAGCCGAGCGGCTGCCGCCAGGTCACGAACGCCGGATCCGGCTGCGGCGCCGAGGCCGTGCCGACGCGGTAGTGCCAGTCGCCCGCGAGCGGATAGTCCTCCTCGCCGATGGCCAGCCGGTATTCCTTGTCCGGGACGAAACCGCCGTCACCGTTCGCATCGACGACGCGCACGGCGATCACGTTGTCGCCGGCCGCCAGTACGCCGGCGGGGACGGGATAGATCCGCGGCGGCCACATGTAAGCGGTGGCGCCCACCTCGACGCCGTTGACCCACGCAGTGTCCATGTCGTCGATGCGGCCGAGATACATGGTCGCGGGTTTCCCGGCCGCGCTCCCGGGCAGGCTTACGGTACGCCGGAACCAGACGGCGCCGTCCAGGTCCCGCAATGTACCGCCCGTATCCCACATGCCCGGCACCGCCGTCGTCGCCCAGTCGCCATGGTCGACGCCCGCGGCGGACCAGGGCGGATCGGCCTTGAGCCCCGCGTCGCGCTCATCCAGCGCAGCCAGCCAGGCTTCGGCCTTCTGCCGGTCGCCGGCGAGCAGCGCTTCGAGGTGCGCGTCGTCGCGATACTGCTTCGCGATATCGAGGTAGTGCGGGAACTCCGCGAGTGCGGCTTCGCTCATCCAGCTTTCCGCCGCCGACCCGCCGTAGGCGTCGCTCACGATGCCGATCGGCACGTCATAGCGCTCGTGCAGCTCGCGCGCAAAGTAGTATGCGACCGCGGACGAGCTCAATACGGTTGCCGGTGTGGTGACTTTCCATTCGCCGCTCGCGAAATCGTCCCTCGGCCCATCGAAGTCGTAATCGCGCGGCACCTTGAATTCCCGGATAAGCGGGAAGTTCGCGTCGTCGGCCGCATCCGTGTGCCGCGTCACGACGCGCTCCATCGTGAGTTCCATGTTCGACTGGCCGCCCGCGACCCATACGTCGCCGAACCAGGCGTCGTCGACCGTCACGCGGTTGTCGCCTCCGGCAACGATGATGCGGTGCGGGCCGCCGGTCGGGTGTTCGCCGATGTCGATGCGGAAGTGTCCGTCGTCGGCACGTCCGGAGCCCACGCGCACGCCGTCCAGGAACACCTGCACACGTTCGCCGTCCGCCGCCCGCCCCCAGATGACGACGGGCTGGTCGCGCTGGAGTATGACGCCGTCGCCAAGCAGCCGCGGCAGCTCGACCTCCGCGCCGGCGCTCGCGGCGGCGAGTAACAGGACGACAAGGCAGGCACACCGGCATCCCTTGCGGCTGCGGTGGTGCGGGCGGTTGTGTCGATACATGGTGCTGCCTCCCGGGATGGCGGGCCAGGCGCCGCGCCGGCGGCTCATGCCGGCGGCATCGGTAACAGGATCGCGAGCACGAGTGTCATAACCATACTCACCGCGCCGAGTAACACAAGCAGCGGCGTCCAGGTCTTGAGCGCCTGCAGTTCGGTCAGGCCGCCCATCCGCGCGAAGATCCAGAAGCCGCTGTCGTTCATCCACGAACCGACCAGCGACCCGCTGCCGATGGCCGTCGCGAGGTAGACCGGGTGATAACCGAGGGCCCCGGGGTCGATCATCGCGGCGAACATCGCCGAGGTGACGATCATCGCAGCGGTGCTCGAACCCTGGGCGAACTTGATGAGCGACGCGACGCCGAACGCCATGAGGAGCAGCCCGATGCCGCCCGTCGCGGCATCGCCGGCCATGGCCTTGATTGCCTCGGACAACTCCGCGGCCCGCAACGCGCCGCCGAACGCGCCGCCCGCGCAGGTGATGAGCACGATTACACCGGCCGCCATCAGGGCCTCGCCGATGGCATCCGACATCTGCGTCGCCGTAGGCCGGCACAGCCGCCAGTAGGTCCAGAGCGCGAGGAACGCTGCAAGGAGCAGCGCGAACTGCGGGTTGCCGGCGACCGCCAGCACGGCGGCGGCCGCCGGGGCGTGCTCTCCGAGGTCGAGCGCGCCTGCAACGGTGTTCCCCGTGATCAGCGCAACCGGCAGCAGGATCGGCAGGAGTGACCACCCGAGCCCCGGGCCCTCGCCCGACCGGTTCGCAATGACGGTCGGCGCCTCCGTGATAGGCGGCGGCGGCGTCACGGGCATCCGGCGATCGGCCCACGCCGCGAACGCTAGGCTCGCAATCGCGGCCGGAACCGCCACCGCGGTACCGACGATCATCATGACGCCGAGATCTACGCCGAGCGTATCGGCGACCAGCAGCGGACCGGGCGTCGGTGGGACAAGCGCATGGGCCACGGCGCACGACGCCGCGGCCATGAGAAAGCGCAGGTAGTGCCGTCCCACGCGCCGGTACATGGAGCGTACGAGCGGCACCAGCAGGAAGAACACCGTATCGAAGAACACCGGAATCGCGAGCGTGAAGCCGCTCGCCATCAGCGCCGTGTCGCCGCGCTTCTCGCCGAACAGGGCGAGAAAGAAGCGCACGATGCGGTCCGCCGCACCGCTCGCCGTCATGGCGACGCCGATGATCGCTGCGAGCGCGATGACGACGCCGACGCCCGCTGCGGTGGTGCCGAAAGCTTCCGCCACGCGCGGGATCTTGTCGCTCCAGTCACCCGGTGCGAGCAGGCTCACGACCGTCGCGGCCGAGATGAGCGCGAGAAACGCATGCATGCGCAGGACCACGATGCCGCCGACCACGACGATGAGGCCGACGCCGAGCACGAACAGCGGGTAGCCGGCGCTCATGCGGCGCTTCGCGGCACCTGACCGGCGCCCATGCACCGCGCGTTGCTTGACGGAACGGCGCTCTGTCGCGCACTGTTTGGCAGCCACGCGGCCACGACAGCAGGAGTACAGCGATGCCAGGGTTCAGGCTTTTCCGGACAACCGACGGTGTCGTCGCCGAACGCGGTGGCGATTACTGGTATGTCGATGCGCCCTGGGACGATCTCGTCAACGAC
This sequence comes from Woeseiaceae bacterium, assembly GCA_036276805.1. Taxonomy (GTDB): domain Bacteria; phylum Pseudomonadota; class Gammaproteobacteria; order Steroidobacterales; family Woeseiaceae; genus UBA1847. The sequence goes on from DASUOE010000132.1 coordinate 21,383, forward strand.
GACGCGCTGCATGCCGTGCTCGAGCGCCATGTCTCCCGGGCAGACCCGGCCGATGCGGCCGCCGCGGCGGCCGCGGCGCCGCTCGCGCCTATCGGCCGGCAGGAAGTCTGGGCTTCGGGCGTCACCTATTTCCGGAGCCGCGTGGCTCGCATGGAAGAGTCGCGCGACTCCGGCGGCGGCGATTTCTACGACCGTGTGTACGACGCCGACCGACCGGAGCTGTTCTTCAAGGCGACGCCGGCACGCGTCGTCGGTCCGGGCGCGGCCATGCACCTGCGTAGCGACTCCCGCTGGGTCGTCCCGGAGCCGGAACTCACGCTCGCCGTCACGAGCGGCGGCACGATCGTCGGCTACACGGTCGGCAACGACCTCAGTTGCCGCGACATCGAAGGGGAAAACCCTCTGTACCTGCCGCAGGCAAAGACTTTCGACCGCTGCGCCGCGCTCGGCCCCTGCCTGCTGGTCGCGACGACCGCGCTCGGCGTGAATGCGCTCGGCGTGAATGCGCTCGGCGCGAATGCGCTCGGCGCGAATGCGCTCGGCGCGAACGCGCCGGGCCCGGACACGCGCATCCGCGTCGCGATCCGCCGCGGCGGGCGCGCGGTCTTCGCGGACTCGACGACGCTCGGCGCGATGAAGCGCCGGCCCGCCGACCTGGTCGAATGGCTGTTCCGCGACAACTCGCATCCCGCGGGCTGCCTGCTGATGACCGGTACGGGCATCGTGCCGCCCGATGACATCCGGCTCGAAGACGGCGACGTCGTCGACATCGAAATCGACGGCATAGGCATTCTCAGTAACCCGGTTACGCGCGGCTGACGGGCCGCGCCGCGTCACGCTACGAGCTCGAGCTCGACGCTTGCGAGCTCGGCGGAACTGTTCCCGGCCATGATGTCGAACTTACCGGGTTCCACGATCTCCCGCATTTCGCGGTCGAAAAACGCGAAATCCCTGCGCCCGAGCGTGAACGTAACCGTCCGGCCGGCGCCCGGCTCGAGCGTGACGCGCTCGAACGCGCGCAGCGACTTGACCGGCCGCGTCAGCGACGCCTTACGGTCGCGCACGTAGAGCTGCACGACCTCGTCGCCGGCGCGCGAACCGGTGTTCGTGACGCGGACCCTGACCTCGACCGGCGCGCCGATCGGCACGCGCGCAGCGCCGAGTTCCGGAGCGCCGATCTCGAACGTCGTGTACGACAGGCCGTGCCCGAACGGCAACAGCGGCGATGCGTCGGCGAACAGGTAGCCGCGGCGCGCCGACGGTTTATGGTTGTAGAAATACGGGACCTGCCCTGCGTCGCGAACCACCGTCACCGGCAGCTTCGCGCCGGGGTTGACGCGCCCGAACAGGGCCTCCGCCATCGCTGTGCCACCCTCCTGTCCCGGGTACCAGCATTCGAGGACGGCATTCGCCCTGGCCAGCACGTTCGGCCAGCTCGGCGGGCGCCCGTTCACGGCGCAAACGACGATCGGCTTGCCGAGCGCGTGCAGCGCGTCGAACAGCTCATTCTGCTCGCCGACGAGGTCCAGCGTCGTGCGGTCCCCGAGATGGTTCTTCGCAAAGCCCTCGCGGCTCGTCTGCTCGGTGTCGCCGATCGCGAGCACGATGACCTCCGCGTCGCGTGCGACACGAACGGCTTCCCGGATGAGTTCCCGGTTGCGTTCGGGGTCGGCGAGCAGCACCTCGTGCGCCGAGCGGTCCTCGCTCTGCGTGATGTACACGCCCTGTGCGTGCAGTATCCCGGCCGCGTCGCCGACGAGCGCACGTATGCCGTCGATGAGGGAAACCGCCTGCTTCGGCACGCTCGAGTAACCGCCGAGCCGCGCGATGGCCGCATTCGGGCCGATTACGGCGATCTTCCGGTGCGCACCCGGCTCGAACGGCAGCGTGCCGTCGTTCGTCAGCAGGCAGAGCGACTTCCGCGCTGCCTTCAGCGCGAGCTCGCGCGCCTCGTCGTTGCCGGTCAGCGCCGCCGTCCGCTCGAGGCTGCCGTAGGCGTCTTCAAAGAGACCGGCGCGGAACTTGAACTCGAGGATGCGGGCGACCGCACGGTCGATTGCCGCGGCGTCCACCAGTCCGTCGCGTACCTGTTCGACGAGCGTCCGGAATGCATCGCCGTTCGGCAGCTCGCAGTCGACTCCGGCAGCGAGCGCTGCCCGCGCCGATTCCTCCATGCTCGCGGTGACGTGGTGAAGCGTGTGCAGCTGCTCGATCGCGTTGTAGTCGCTGACGACGATGCCCTCGAAGCCCCATTCGCCGCGCAGCACGTCGCCGAGGAGCCATGTATTCGCGTGGCTCGGCACGCCGTCGATCTCGTTGTACGACGGCATGACGGCGCCGATCGACGTGCGCTCGACGATCTCCCTGAACGGCGGGAAGAAATTCTCGCGCAGCTCGCGCTCGGAAATCTGCGCGGGCGCGACGTTGTTGCCGCTCGCGGGCTGGCCGTGGCCGGTCATGTGCTTCAGGGTGGCAAACACCTTGTCGTCGGCGAGGCGCTCGAATTTTCCCTCCCCCTGCAGGCCCTCCACGGCGGCGACGCCCATCTCGCCGACGAGGTACGGATCCTCGCCGAACGTCTCCTCGATCCGGCCCCAGCGGGGGTCGCGTACGATGTCGACGACCGGCGACAGCACGAACGGCACGCCCCGCGCCCGCACCTCGCGCGCGATCACGCTGCTGACCTCGCGCACGAGACCGGTATCGAAGGTCCCGGCCAGGGCGATCGCCTGCGGGAACATCGTCGCGTCGGTCGCCATGTACCCGTGCAGCGATTCCTCGTGCACCAGCACCGGGATGCCGAGGCGGGTCTCCTCAGTCGCCCAGCGCTGCAGTGAATTGACGAACTCCACGGTCTGTTCGGGCGTCCGCCAGCGCTCGCGCGAGCCGCCGGAGGCATCGCCGACGCCCGGTGCACCGCGCTTGTCGGATACGCGGGTGACCTGGCCGATGCCGTCGGGAAAGGCGGCGCCCGCCTTCGCCGCTGAAAACTCGAGGCCGTCCATCATCAGCGCCTTGTCCTGCCAGGCGGCCAGCATCTGCGCCACCTTTTCCTCGAGCGTCATGCGCCCGAGCAGGTCGGCGACGCGCTCCGCGACCGGCGCCGCGGCGTCCCGGTAGACCGGGCCGGCGGCGAATACGGAATGCGGCAGGCTGGCCGCCGCGGCGGCGAGCGCCGGGCTGCCCGCCAGCCATTTCAGCGCCTCGCGCCGGCGTACGCGCCGCAGGCTCACCCGCGCTCCGTCACCGTCAGCGTGACCGACTGGAGGTCGGCCGAGTTGGGCCCGGTCATGATGTCGAACTCGCCCGGCTCCACCACCCGCTCCATGTCGATGTTCCACATGTGCAGCGCTTCCGGCCCGAGCGTGAAGCGCACCTCGCGGCTTTCGCCCGGCTCCAGCGTCACGCGCTCGAACGCCTTCAGCTCTTTCACCGGCCGGGTCACCGAACTCACGAGGTCGCGCACGTACAGCTGTACGGTTTCGTCGCCGCGCCGGTCGCCGGTGTTCGTCACGCGCACGCTGACGTCGACGCTGCCGTCAACGGCGATCGAACGCGCGGACAACACCGGCGGGGACAGCTCGAAGCTCGTGTAGCTCAGGCCCCAGCCGAAGGGGAACAGCGGCTCGGTGGTATCGAACAGGTAGCCGCGCCGCGCAGACGGTTTTACGTTGTACACCATCGGCAGCTGGCCGACGCTGCGCGCGATCGTCACCGGCAGCTTGCCGCCGGGATTCACGTCGCCGAAGAGGACATTCGCGAGCGCGTTGCCGCCCTGCTCGCCCAGGTACCACGCCTCGATGAGCGCATCGGCTTCCTCGGCGATCGTCACCGTGGACAGCGGACGGCCGTTGATCAGTATCACCACCAGCGGCTTGTCGAGCGCGCGCAGGGCGTCGAACAGCTCCTGCTGCTGCCCGACGAGATCGAGGCTCGAGCGATCGCCGAGATGCACATCGGCCCAGCCCTCGCGGCTCGTCTGCTCGGTGTCGCCGATGGCGAGGACGATCGTATCCGCCTGTTCGGCGACCTCGACGGCTTCTGCGATAAGGCGCCGGTTTTCCTCCGGGTCGCCCAGGACGACCTCGTCGGCCCACCAGTCGTCGCTTTCCGTGATCACGACGCCCTCGGCATGCACGATCTCCGCCCGGGACCCGACTTTCGCGCGGATGCCGTCGAGCGGCGAAACCGTGACCGGCGGAATGCCGTAATAGCCGCCGAGGCGTGCGACCGCCGCATTCGGGCCGATTACGGCGATGGTCGGCTTCGCGCCGCGCGCCGGGAGTTCGAGCGGCAGCACGCCGTCGTTCTTCAGGAGCACGATGGCCCGTTCGGCCGCCGTGAGCGCGAGTGCCCGGGCTTCCTCGTTGTTCGTGAGCCGGACCGCCGCGTCGGCGTCGGCGTACGGGTCCTCGAACAGGCCGGCGCGGAACTTGATGTCGAGGTGCCGCCGCACTGCGTCGTCGAGGCGCTCCTCGGTGATGAGCCCGTCCGCCAGCGCCTGCGGCAGGGTGGAAAATGCGATGCCGCTCGGCAGGTCGACGTCGACGCCCGCCTCGAGAGCGATCACCGCCGCCTCCGCCGGGTCCGCGGCGATGCGATGGACCTGCGCCAGCTGCTCGATCGCGTAGTAGTCGCTGACGACCGCGCCATCGAATCCCCACTCGCCGCGCAGCACGTCCTCGAGAAGCCAGGCATTCGCGTGGCTCGGCACGCCGTCGATCTCGTTGTACGACGCCATGACCGCCTTGATGTCGGTGCGTGTCACCACCTGTTCGAACGGCGGGAAGAAATTCTCGCGCAGCTCGCGCTCGGAGATCTGCGCCGGACCGACGTTCGTGCCGCTCTCCGGCTGCCCGTGCCCGGTCATGTGCTTCAGCGTGGCGAACACCTTGTCATCGGCCAGCATGCCGTCGACGAGCTCGCCCTGCAGGCCGACCACGGCGGCCACGCCCAGTTCGCCGACGAGGTACGGATCTTCGCCGAAGGTTTCCTCGATGCGACCCCAGCGCGGGTCGCGCGCTACGTCGACGACGGGCGACAGAACTAGATGCGCGCCGCGCACGCGGATCTCGCGGGCCGTGACGGCGTTGATGTCGCGCACGAGCTCCGGGTCCCAGGTGGATGCCATGGCGATCGCCTGCGGGAAGCTCGTCGCGCCCACCGCCGCGTAGCCGTGCAAGCCCTCCTCGTGGAACAGGATCGGGATGCCGAGCCGCGTCTCCTCTGTCGCGTATTCCTGCAGCGCGTTCACGAGCGCCACGGTTTCCCGCGCATCGCGCCAGGGAATCTCCCGTGGCGACGCCGGGCCCTGCGCGTCCATCGGCCGCGCGAATTGCCCGATGCCGTACGGCAGGCGGGCGCGTGTCTTGTCGGGGTCGAATTGGCGGTCGCCGTCGAAGATCGAGGTCTTGTCTTCCCAGATCGTGACGACCTGCGCCACCTTTTCCTCGAGCGTCATTCGGGACAGCAGGTCCTCGACGCGGTCCGCGACCGGCGCGCCGGCATCCTTGTAGAGCGCATCGTCGCCGACGGGTTCCGCCGCCCGGGTGCCGGCGGCATTGCCGACCAGCAGCAGCGACAGGACGGACAGGCACAGCGGCCGCAACGTTTTATTGGTCATTCTTCCCCCCAGGAAGCGCGCACCGGCCCGGCCGCCGGTGCATCGTTTCAGTCGTTCCCATCGATCCCCTGCGCCGGCGGCGCCCCGATGGTAGCGCTACCATGCTGTAAGCACACGAGCCTGTCAACCTGCGGCGGCCGGCCGCCCGGGAGGACGCCCCGCGGCGCCTCAACCCGAAAGCGCAGCGTCGATCGCGTCGAGCGTGCCGGCGTCGAAGGCCGGCGCCGCCAGCGCGCCCACGTTGTCGCGCAATTGTGCCGCGGAACTTGCCCCTGCCAGCACGGAGCAGACGGCTTTGCGGGTAAGCAGCCAGGCCAGCGCCATTTGCGCGAGCGACTGGCCGCGTTCGGCGGCGATGCCGTTCAGCGCGGCGAGCCGGCGCTGCTGTTCGGTCACGGCTTCCGTGCCGAGATAGGTGTAGGGGCGAGCCGCACGCGAGTCCGCCGGCACGCCGTCGAGGTAACGGTTCGTGAGGAGCCCCTGCGCCAGCGGCGAGAACGCGATGCATCCGACGCCGCCGGTCTCGAGCACGTCCAGCAAGCCCTCTTCCGGCTTGCGTACCAAGAGCGAGAACTTCGCCTGGTGCAGCACGAACGGCGTGCCCTCCGCGGCGAAAAACTCGATCGCGCGCCGCGTCAGCTCCGGCCCGTAGTTGGACACGCCCGCGTACAGCGACTTGCCCTGCCGGACGATGTCCCGCACTGCGCCCAGCGACTCCTCTACCGGCGTCTCGGGATCGGGACAGTGGTGGTAGAAGATGTCGACGTAGTCGAGGCCCATGCGCGCGAGGCTCTGGTCGAGACTCGCGACGAGGTACTTGCGCGATCCGCCGCGCCCGTAAGGGCCCGGCCACATGTCGTAGCCGGCCTTGGTCGCAATGATCAGTTCGTCCCGGTGTGCGGCGAAGTCCGCTTTGAAGAGCGTCCCGAAGTTCTGCTCCGCGGACCCGTAGGGCGGCCCGTAGTTGTTCGCGAGATCCCAGTGCACGATCCCGAGGTCGAACGCGGCGCGGAGGATGTCGCGGCTGTTGGCAAGCCGGTCCACGAAGCCGAAGTTGTGCCACAGGCCGAGCGACAGCGCCGGCAGTTTCAGGCCGGTCCGGCCGGCCCGGTGATAGTCCATGCCGGCGTAGCGGGCGGGATCGGCCCGGTACGGCTCAAGGCCCGACTTGTCGTTGACGGGGAATTCGCTCACAGGCTCACGGTAGGTCTCGGTTCACGAAGATTCCGGCTGATGATCGTCTCACTCGAGGCATGCCCGGCAATCATGCCGCCGTACTGTAGCAGATGTGCGCGACATCGCTTGCCCGGGACGCTGCGTTTGGAACCGACCCGCGCGCTCGTGTCTAATTGCTGCAAGTCGCCACGACGGGCGGCCGTGAAAACGGGGGAAAACTCATGCAGTTCATGCGACTGGCCGTGCTCGGCCTGCTTGCGGCGGGCAGTCTCGCCCGTGGCGCGGACAACGAGGCAGCCGCGGACCCGCGCTACACCTGGGACCTCGAGGCGCTCTACCCGACCGTGCTCGAGTGGGAGGCCGCACGCGAGGACGTCATGGCGTCGCTCGATGAGATCGAGGCACGCCGCGGCACGCTCGGCGACAGCGCCGAGTCGCTGTACGAGGCCTACCAGCTCGTTTCCGATACGCTGCGCGAAGGCGGGCGCGTCTTCGTCTACGCCTCGCTCGGTGCCGACGAGGACCTGCGCGATGCCGCGACGGAAGCTCGCCGCCAGGAAGCCCAGATCCTGTTCGCCCGGTTCACGGAAGCGACGGCATGGATGCAGCCCGAGCTGCTCGAGGTCGGCCGCGAGGTCGTCGAAGCCTACATCGCCGAGGAGGAGCGTCTCGCGCCTTTCGCCTTCCAGCTCGACGACGCGCTGCGCAACGCGCCGCACACGCTGGGCGAGGAAGCGGAGCAGACGCTTGCGTACTTCACGCAGAGCTTCAACGCGCCGTCGACCGTGTACGGCATGATCGCCAATTCGGACATCCCGTGGCCCACGATCGCGCTCGCCGACGGCAGCGAAGTCACCCTCGACGCGCAGGGCTACTCGCTGGCGCGCGGCAGCGCGAATCGGGGCGACCGGAAGCTCGCCTTCGACTCGTTCTGGGGCAAGTGGCAGGAGTATCGGAACAGCGTCGGGCTCGTGCTGAATTCGCACCTGCAGACACAGACGGCGCTCGCGAAGGCACGGCACTTCGATTCCGTCCTCGACCGCGAGCTGTTCAACGACAACATCCCGCCGGCCGTGTACCGCACGCTGGTCGAAGAGGTGAACGCGGCGCTGCCGACGCTGCACCGCTACTTCCGGCTGCGCGGCCGTATGCTGGGCGTGGAACAGATGCACTACTACGATATCTATCCGCCGCTCGTATCGCTCGATCGCAAGTTCGACATCGAGACGAGCAAGACCATCACGCTGGCGGCGATGGACATCCTCGGCGAGGACTGGGTCGAGTTGCAGTCGGACGCAATGGACGAGCGCTGGATGCACGTGTACCCGCAGCGCGGCAAGCGCTCAGGCGCCTACATGCAGGGATTTGCTTACGACGTGCATCCCTACCTGCTGCTCAATCACAACGACGATTACGAATCGCTGTCGACTTTCGCGCACGAATGGGGCCACGCGATGCACACCCTGTACGCCCAGCAGGAGCAGCCGTTCGAAACCGCTGCCTACTCGACGTTCATCGCCGAGATTCCGTCGACGTCGCTCGAACTGATCCTGCGCGATTACATGCAGGGGCAGGCGCAGACGACGGACGAAAAGCTGTACTACCTCGGCATGGCGCTGGAGAGCCTGCGCGGCACGTTCTTCCGCCAGACCATGTTCGCGGAGTTCGAGCTCGCGCTGTACGAGGCGGCGGAGCGCGGGGAGGCCCTGACCGGCGAGCGCATTTCCGAGATGTACGGCGAGATTCTGCGCCGCTATCACGGCCATGACGAGGGCGTGGTGCTGATCGACGACCTTTACACGAACGAATGGATGTTCGTGCAGCACTTTTACTTCAACATGTACGTTTTCCAGTACGCGACCTCGCAGACGGCTGGCACCGCGCTGTACCGCAAGATCGTCGAGGACGGCGAGGCAGGCGTCGAGAACTTCAAGGACCTGCTGCGCGCCGGCGGCTCGGACTACCCGTACGAGCTCCTCGTCGCCGCCGGAGTGGACCTCGCAAAGCCTGCGCCGTACCGCGCCGTGGAGGCGGAGATGAACGAGATCATGGACGAGATGGAGCGTCTGCTGGGAGAACGCGGCGAACGATGAGGCTCGCGCCCGGGCGTGAGCGCTGCACGCTCGATAGCCCTGTCAGCGCCGCCCTCCCTTCCCCGCTACAGGTATCTCCGCGGTGCAATGCCCCTATTGTCCGCTGCGCGAGGGTGCCGTAGATTTTCGGATGCGCCGTCAGCGACCTGTGGCGGCCTCGGGAGTCACGTAGCAGGTGAGGAGCTCGTTATGCGGTCATGGCGCGGGTGGGGGCTTATGCAGGCATGTTTGCTGGCGCTGACTTCGCACGCGCCCACAAGCGTCGCTCAGCAACAGACAGGCAACGAGGATATACGTTCGGAAGGAACACCGATCGTTTTGCCGCGGCCCGACTTCAGGTTCCCGGGCTCGGTCGGACGAACATACCTCGATTCGGATCCGCCGCAGTTTCCGCAACCGGTGCAGGCACCAAGGGGAGCGCCGAACATCGTTCTGATCCTCCTCGACGACACCGGTTTCGGCCAATACAGCACCTTCGGTGGTGGCGTGCCGTCGCCGACGATGGACAAACTGGCTGCCGAGGGGATTCGCTTCAATCGCTTTCACACGACGGCATTGTGCAGTCCGACGCGGGCGGCGCTCCTGACTGGCCGCAATCATCACTCGGTTGGGACCGGCGTGATTTCCGAAACCGCGACGGGTTACGACGGGTATACCAGCGTCATTCCGCGCAGCGCTGGGACCGTCGCCGAAGTGCTGCGACAGAACGGCTACATGACGGCGTGGATTGGCAAGAACCACAACACGCCGCCGTGGCAGGCCAGCATTGCCGGCCCGTTCGACCAGTGGGCCAATGGGCTGGGGTTCGATTACTTCTACGGATTCAACGCGGGAGACATGAATCAGTGGAATCCGGTCGTATTCGAGAACCGCAACCTGGTCCCCGCCTCGACCGATCCGAAGTATCACTTCACGGAAGACATAGCTGATCGCGCCATCTCGTGGGTACGCCAGGTACACGCCATCTCGCCCGATCGGCCGTTCTTCCTGTACCTCGCGCCCGGCGCGAATCATTCCCCGCACCACGTGCCGCAAGACTGGATCGACAGGTTCAACGGCAAGTTCGACATGGGTTGGGATCGTTATCGCGAGGAGACGTTCGCGCGACAGAAGCAACTGGGCGTTATCCCTGCGAACGCTAAGCTGACGCCGCGGGCACCCGGCCTGCCCGCGTGGGATTCGCTCGCCGCGGATCAGAAGCGCATCTATGCTCGCATGATGGAGGTGTTTGCAGCATTCGCCGCGCACACCGACTACCACATGGGTCGCGTGATCGACGCGATCAAGGCGCTGCCCGGCACCGAGAACACGATCTTCATCTATATCGCGGGTGATAACGGCGCGAGTGCCGAGGGTGGCATTGAAGGGTCCGTGAACGAGAACCTGTTCTTCAACGGTTTCCCGGAGCAATGGGAGGACAATCTCGAGGTCATCGACGAGCTGGGCGGTCCGCGGCATTTCAATCACTTTCCCTCGGCGTGGGCGCACGCCATGTCCACGCCATTCCAGTGGACCAAGCAGGTGCCGAGCCACTTCGGCGGCACGCGCAATCCGATGATCATTTCATGGCCGGGACACATCACGGATCGTGGCGGCTTGCGCTCCCAGTTCATGCACGTGATCGATCTCGTGCCGACACTCTACGAAATCACCGGAATAACGCCACCGCAATCGCTCAACGGAGTAGCGCAGCAACCGATCGAAGGCGTGAGCTTGGCGTACACGTTCGCTGATGCAAACGCGAAGGAGCGGCACACGACGCAGTACTTCGAGCTCGGCGCCCATCGAGGGCTGTACCATAACGGCTGGATGGCCTCGGCGCTTGCGTTCCCGCCCTGGCAGCCCCTCCGCACCGGTTTCGATCCCGACAAGCAGGTGTGGGAGCTGTACAACATCGACGAGGACTTCACGCAAGCGAATGACCTCGCCGCGAAGAATCCGCAGAAGCTGCGCGAGCTGCAGGATCTGTGGTGGGCAGAGGCCGCGAAGTACCAGGTGCTGCCGCTCGATTGGCGGGCGGCAGAACGCCTCAATGCAGAGAACATGGGGCGTCCTCAGCTGGGCGGAAAGCGCAGCCAACTCACTTATTATGCGGGCCAACTCGCCGTACCCAATGACGCCGCGCCGCGGGTACTCAACAAGTCGTGGTCAATTACTGCGGACCTGGAGATTCCCCAGGGCGGCGCCGAAGGCATGATCGTCACGCACGGCGGCATCACGGCGGGCTACGGCCTGTACCTGCGCGCCGGCAAACCGGTGTTCTCGTACAACTATCTGGCCAAAGACAGGTACATCATCGAGGCGCAGGAGCCGCTGCCGGCCGGTAAAGTCCAGTTGCGGATGGACTTCCAATATCACGGCGCAAGCGGCGAATTCGGCAAGCCAGCGACCGTTGTGCTGGCAGCCAACGGCAGCAAGATCGCGGAAGGAGAGCTGTTACAGTCCGTGCCGATCCAGTTTTCCCTCGGTGAAGGAATGGACATCGGCGAGGACGTCGGCTCCGCGGTGGACTTCACTTACGACTTGCCGTTCAGGTTCACGGGCACGATCGAGAAGGTCACGTTCGACTTGAAGTAAGGCGGGCAGGCCCGCGCCACCGGCCCTTGCCAGCCGCGGCGATTGCTGCCATTTTGTATGACTTATTGGGAAAGACGCCCGACCGGGCGAGCCGGGGGGAAGCTTCGACCATGAGATCCGCGAGTTTCGTCAGGAAAATCCATGCGCCGGTACCACTGGCCGTCTTCTCACTCTGCGCAGCCGGCCTGTGCGCCGCCGGCCTGTGCGCGGCCGGCAAGGCCGGGGCGGCCGAGGCCCGGCGCGAGGACTTCGGCGCCACGGCGGACGGCACGCGTGTGACGGCCGTGCGGCTGTCAAACGACGCCGGTTACTCGGTCCGCGTGCTCTCGCTCGGCGCCACCATCCAGTCGCTAGAAGTGCCGGACCGCGAGGGCAACATCGCCGATGTCGTGCTCGGCTACCCGACCGCCGCCGAGTACCTCGACAAGCCGCGGTACTTCGGCTCGACCGTCGGCCGCTACGCCAACCGCATCGGCGCAGCACGTTTCGAGCTCGACGGCAGGACGTACGAGCTCGAGGCGAACGACGGCAGGAACCACCTGCACGGCGGGCTCGAAGGGCTCGACAAGCTCCACTGGACGGTCGAGTCGGCCGAGAGCGGCACGCCGGCGCGGGCCGTGTTCCGGGTCGTGAGCCCGGACGGCGCGGGCGGTTACCCGGGAACCCTGGCGGTGCTCGCAGAGTACAGCCTCGCCGACTCGGGCGAGCTGCGCATCGCCTACGAGGCGACGACGGATGAGACGACGATCGTCAACATCACGAATCATGCGTACTTCAACCTGGCCGGCGCGGACGGCGGGCACGGCATCCTCGACCACGAGCTCACGATACATGCGGACCGCTACACGCCGGTGGACGAGACGCTGATCCCGACCGGCGAGCTGGCCGGCGTTGCCGGCACGGCCTTCGACTTCCGCGCCCCGCGCCGCATCGGCGACGAGGTGCGCGACGCAAGCGACCCGCAGCTCGTTTACGGGCGCGGTTACGACCACAACTTCGTGCTGAACGACGCGGACGGCACGCTCAGACCGGCCGCGGTCCTGCACGATCCGGCCTCGGGCCGCACGATGGAACTCCTGACGACGGCCCCGGGGCTGCAGTTCTACTCCGGCAATTTCCTGGACGGGCTTACGGTCGGCAAGAACGAGCGCATGTACCGCCAGGGCGATGCGCTGTGCCTCGAGCCGCAGGTTTTCCCGGACGCACCGAACCAGCCGGGATTCCCGTCGGCGCGGCTCGAGCCCGGCGAGACGTATTCCAACGTCATGGTGTTACGATTCTCGACCGACGGCGACCGGACCGGCGACGATCGGACCGGCGGCGACCAGACCGACGACGACAATCGCTGAGCACGTGCCAGCGATGCCGGTGCGCGCAAAGCCGTGCCGCACGAAAGGAGAACGGCACCCCGATGACCCGCAAGACACAGAATGACATCCCGTCGCGACGGCTCCGCTCGCGCGAATGGTTCGACGACCCCTCGAACCCCGACATGACCTCGCTCTACCTCGAGCGCTACATGAATTTCGGCCTGTCGCTCGAGGAACTGCAGTCGGGCAAGCCGATCATCGGCATCGCGCAGACCGGCAGCGACCTGTCGCCCTGCAACCGGCATCATCTCGTGCTCGCCGAACGCGTCCGCGAGGGCGTGCGCGAGGCCGGCGGCATCGTGCTGGAATTCCCGGTGCACCCGATCCAGGAAACCGGCAAGCGGCCGACGGCGGGCCTCGACCGCAACCTCGCCTACCTGAGCCTCGTCGAGGTCCTGTTCGGCTACCCGATCGACGGCGTCGTGTTGACGATCGGTTGCGACAAGACGACGCCCGCCTGCCTGATGGCGGCCGCCACGGTCAACATCCCGGCCATCGCGCTGTCCGTCGGCCCGATGCTGAACGGCTGGCACAGGGGCGAGCGCACCGGCTCCGGCACGATCGTGTGGCAGGCGCGCGAGATGCTCGCCGCCGGCACGATCGACCACCGGGAGTTCATCCGCCTCGTCGCATCCTCGGCGCCGTCGACCGGCTACTGCAACACGATGGGCACGGCGACCACGATGAACAGCCTCACGGAAGCACTCGGCATGTCGCTGCCGGGTTCGGCGGCCATCCCGGCGCCGCTGCGCGACCGGCAAGAATGCGCGTACCGCACCGGCCTGCAGATCGTCGAGATGGTCGCCGCGGACCGCAAGCCGTCGGATATCCTGACGCGATCCGCCTTCATCAATGCGATCCGCGTCAACTCGGCCATCGGCGGTTCGACGAACGCGCCGATCCACATCAATGCCATCGCGCGCCACATCGGCGTCGAAGTATCCATCGACGACTGGCAGACCTACGGTCTCGACGTCCCGTTGCTCGTCAACATGCAGCCGGCCGGGAAGTACCTCGGCGAGGACTACTACCGCGCGGGCGGGGTTCCGGCGATCGTAGCGGAACTGATGAAGAACGACCTGATCGAGTCGGACGCGCTCACCGTAAACGGCCGGAGCATCGGCGAGAACTGCGCCGACGCCGGGATCGAAAACGAGGACGTCATCCGGCCGTTCGACCGGCCGCTGCTGAAAAAAGCGGGCTTCACCGTCCTGCGCGGCAACTTGTTCGACTCGGCGATCATGAAGACCAGCGTCATCTCGCCGTCGTTCCGCAAGAAATATCTTGCGAACCCGGACGACCCCGAGGCGTTCGAGGGCAATGCCGTCGTCTTCGACGGGCCGGAGGACTACCACGCCCGCATCGACCGGGCCGACACCGGTATCGACGAGAACTCGATCCTGTTCATCCGCGGCACCGGCCCGGTCGGCTACCCGGGCTCGGCGGAGGTCGTCAACATGCGCCCGCCGGCCGCGATGATCCGCGCCGGCATCAACACCCTGCCCTGCGTCGGCGACGGGCGGCAGTCCGGCACGTCGGGATCGCCCTCGATTCTCAATGCCTCGCCGGAAGCGGCGGTGGGTGGCGGCCTCGCATTGCTCGAGACCGGCGACCGCGTGCGCATCGACCTCGCGCGCGGCGAGGCGAACGTGCTCATCGACGACGAGGAGATGGCGCGGCGGCGCGCGGCGCTGGATGCCGCCGGCGGCTTCGCGTATCCGGAAAGCCAGTCGCCCTGGCAGGAGATCCAGCGGCTCGCGGTCGGGCAGGCGGAGACCGGCGCCGTCCTCGAAAGCGCGACGAAGTACCAGCGCCTGGCCCAGAAGTACCGCGCGCCGCGGCACAGCCACTGAGCCGTCGGGGGAGACCCGTGCGCAGTCTCCTTGACCATTCGGTGCAGTGCGAGATCCGCTGCGACATCCGTTGCGAACTGGGCGAAGGACCGCTCTGGTCTCGCCGCGATAACGCTGTCTACTGGGTCGACATCCTCGCACCGGCGGTGCACCGTCTGTCGCTCGCCGACGGTGCGGTGCGCAGCTGGCCCATGCCGGAATGCATCGGCTGGCTCGTGGAGCGCGAGGATCGGCCCGGCTTCATCGCCGGCTTCCAGGGCGGGTTCGCCGAGCTCGAGCTCGAGCCGCTCGCGATACGGCATATCGCCGATCCCGAACCGCAGCTGCCGACGAACCGCATGAACGACTGCGGCGTCGATGCCGCGGGAAGGATCTGGGCCGGCACGATGGATGCGGCAATAAAGGATGCGACGGGCGCGCTCTACCGGCTGGATCCCGACTTCACGGTCACGAAACACGACGCAGGTTACCTCGTCACGAACGGTCCCGCGTTCAGTCGCGACGGGACGACGCTCTACCACAACGACACCGGCAGGCGCGTGGTATACGCGTTGCCACTGCACGAGGACGGTTCGCTCGGCAAGCGCGAGGTGTTCATCCGCTTCCGTGACGACTGGGGCCGGCCCGACGGCATGACGGTCGACGCCGAGGGCGGGCTCTGGATCGCGCACTGGGGCGGCGGGCGCGTCAGCCGCTTCACGCCGGAGGGCCGCCTCGACCGGTCGATCCCGTTGCCGGCATCGCAGGTCACGAGCTGCGTGTTTGCGGGCCCGGACCTCGACCGGCTGTTCGTCACGTCGGCTGCGGAAGGCCGTCACGACGAAGAGCACGCCGGCAAGCTCTTCGAGGTGGACCCCGGTGTCTTGGGCGTGGCACTGCCGCGGTTTGCCGGCTGATCCGGCCGACGATGCATCGCAGCGCGACCGGCGCTAGAGTCAGCGCATGCCGACGTGCCGCACAGCCTGGCTTTTGGTGATCGGAATTGCGCCCGCCTTCCCGGCTGCCGCGCAGGACGACGGCTGGCCGGCATGGGGCGGCGATCCCGGCGGGATGCGCCATTCGCCGCTGACGCAGATCGACCGCGACAACGTCGACGACCTGGAACCTGCGTGGACGTTCCGCACGGGCGAGCTCGGCCAAGGCGTGAAGGACTGGGAACGCTCCGCCTTCGAGGCCACGCCGATACTGTACGACCGCACGCTGTACCTGACGACGAGCGCCACGGACGTCGTCGCTGTCGACGCAGTCGACGGTACGCTGCGCTGGCGCCACGCGAGCGGGAGCCGGAAGGACCTGCACTACTCCGACGGTGTATCCCGCGGCGTGTCGCTATGGGTCGATGCGGGCGCCGCGCCCGGCAGCGCCTGCCGCGCGCGCATCTACGCACCGACGCTCGACGGGCGCCTGCTGGCCCTCGATGCGGAGGACGGGCGGCCATGCCCGGACTTCGGCGACGGCGGCGCGCTCGACCTCACGCGTGACGTCAACCCGACCGACGAGCGGGACTCGGAATGGCGCAATTATCTGGTCACGTCCCCGCCGGCGATCGTCGGCGACATAGTCGTCGTCGGCTCGTCCATCGGTGACAACCGGGCCGTGCGCGAGGAACTCGGCATCGTGCGCGCGTTCGACGCGCGAACGGGCGAGGAGCTGTGGCGCTGGGATCCGATCCCGCGCGACGCCGGCAACCCCGTGTACGGTGAATGGGATGCAGCGGCGGCGCGGGAGGCGAGCGCCGCGAACGCGTGGGCGCCTCTCAGCGTCGATGCCGCGCGCAAACTCGTGTTCGTCCCGACCGGATCGGCGAGCCCGGATTTCTACGGCGGCGAGCGGCGCGGCGACAACCGCTGGGCGAACTCGCTCGTGGCGCTCGAGGCGGACACCGGCCGCCTCGCGTGGGGCCGGCAGCTCGTGCACCACGACCTGTGGGATTACGACCTTGCCTCGCAGCCGACGCTCGTCACACTGACGCGCGCCGGCCGGACAGTCGACGCCGTCGTCCAGGCCACGAAGATGGGACTCCTGTTCACCTTCGAGCGCGCGACGGGCGAGCCGGTGTTCGCCATCGAGGAGCGTCCCGTGCCGCAGGACGCCGTGCCGGGCGAGCACCCGTCCCCCACGCAGCCGTTCCCTGTGGCGCCGCCCCCGCTCGTGCCACAGGGCGCCGTGACGCCGGACGACGCCTGGGGCGTTGCGTTTTTCGATCGCCGTGACTGCAGGAAGCGCATCGAGACGCTGCGCTCGCAGGGCATCTACCAGCCGCCGTCGACGGAAGAGTCGATCATGCAGCCCGGCAACGCGGGCGGCATCAACTGGGGCGGGCTCGCGTTCGACCCGGCGCGCCAGGTCGCGGTGGGCAACGCAATCCACCTGCCGTTCCTCGTGGCGCTCGTGCCCCGCGCGGAACTGGCGAAGCAGCGCAAGGATCCGCGCTATGCCGGCTACGAGTTCGCCGAGATGGCCGGCACGCCGTACGGTATGCGGCGGCGGAGCTTCATGTCGAACCTCGACGTTCCCTGTGTCACGCCTCCCTGGGGCACGCTGTTCGCGGTCGACATGCGCTCGGGCGAGATCGCCTGGCAGGTGCCGCTCGGCCAGGTGCCGGTGCTGCGCCTGACGCTCGGCATGCCGAACCTCGGCGGCCCGATAGTCACCGCCTCGGGTCTCGTCTTCATCGCCGCGAGCTTCGATGACCGCTTCCGTGCGTTCGACGTCGACGACGGCACCGAGCTCTGGGAGACGCGGCTTCCTGCGGGCGGCCAGGCGACGCCCATGACCTACGCGATCGACGGCCGCCAGTACGTCGTCATCGCGGCCGGCGGGTACAAAGACGCCACGACGCGCGGGGACTATGTTCTCGCCTTTGCGCTGCCGCGCTGACAGTGACGGCCAGGCCATGCGAGACCGGCGCCAGATCGGCCGCTTCGTCAAGCGGCGCCGGAGGTATTGCGAAAACTTCGGTCCTCGCCTAACGCGTTGCGTCGAGATGAATCCGGAGCGAGTTAACGAGCGCTGAGCACGCCGACTCTCGTTCGGTGAATCTCGCTTGAACGAAGCGCGCGAAATTGATCTCGGCGGTCACGTGCTCTCGCAATGGCGACTCGACTATGCCGGCAACCAGCGCCTCGATCTGCGACTGACCCAGTCCTGCATCGAGTTCTGACTCATCTTCTCTGGGAACCAGCTGGTAGGAAAGGTATGGGTACGCCGTCTCTCTTTCATCAATCCGGCCAGCCGCCCCTCTCTCGCTTTCGTAGTAATCCCCAATCGCCATCCGTATGTCCGCGCTGCGGACCAGCCCGAGCTTGCCGGATCCCAGCAATTCATCGAAGGTCACGCGTCGCGCCCGGTGCTGATTCCAGCCGTAGTTTGCTCCTGAAATGACATCCTTGAGGAATTGGGTTGGATCGCCCGGCATTGATTGGGGCGCCGCGAGCGCCGAACGCACGCGCTGCAGGCTCTCCTCCTTCCGTCCGAGGATATCGAGTCCGAGCCGATAGCCGGTCAAATCACTCTGGATATCGGACAGGAGGCGCTCGAGGATCGATACTTCCTCGGCATGCTCCAGGCGCGTGTTGTTCCACTCGTTGATTGCCAGCGCAATCAGCACGCCTATCGTGACGATGAACAACTCGCCAATTGCATAAGACCAATCCAGCCTAAGAAAGCGCCACCGCATACACGAGGTCACCTCGCGAATCAGGCCACCGGTAGTTTCACCGGACTGTCGATGCCGCCGGCATCATTGCAGTCTCACTCGCCACGATACTCCTGCCCGGTATCGAGCGTAAGTCGGCGTAGCCGGTAGCTCGAGGCGTTTCCGTGCGCGTCTACGGACCACCCGTCCGCGTACCGACCGCGTCCGGCCGCGGCCAATACAGCGTGTAGCGGCTGTCGTGCAGGCGGAAGAACGGCAGCAGCTCGACGCCTTCCTCGTCGCCTGCTGAAAGGCCTCCGGCTCTGAATGCCAGGGGCTTGCCGGGTACCGGTTCGAGGCTTTCCAGGAATTCGTCGGGAGCCGCCAGCATCACCGGTGTCGCGGCGGCCGGGCACAGCGGGCCGTCCGCCCGGTGGCCCATGCGGCTGTCGTCGGCGCGGAACTCGAGAGTTTCATCCTCGAAGACCGGCGTCCGCGCCGCGAGGACGATGGGGCCGTGCACGACGGCGTACCAGTCGGAACCGTCCGGCAGTTGCTCGAGACGCGTCGTCATCGGCAGCGAAATCGCGACCTCGTCGCCGGCGCGCCACTGCCGCTCGATCCCGACGTAACTGCCGGGCATTGCTGCACCCGGTACGGGGTCGCCGTTCACGGCCACCTTCATTTCACCCTCCGCCACCCAGGCCGGGTACCGCAGCCTGAGCGTGAAGCTGCCCGCGCCCGGCCGGACAGTTTCGATGGTGATGACCGAGGTCTCCTCATCCGGGAATCCCGTTGCCTGCCTCAGGCGAAGTCCGGCGGCGGTCCAGTCGAGCCGCGAGGGAACGAACAGGTTGACGTACAGGTCGCGTCCGCGGCGCGCGTAGATCATCTCGCCGTACCTGAAGTGATTCTCCATGCCCGAACCGACGCAGCACCACATGGCGACGCCCGGCCGTGAGTACATGCGGTAATGCGCGGGGCGCATCGGCGTGAAGTACACGAGCCCGCCGTGCTCCGGGTGCTGGCTCGCGAGGATGTGGTTGTACAGCGCGCGTTCGTAGTACTCCATGTACTCGGTATTCGCGCTGTCCGCGTATAACAGTCGCGTGAGCTTCAGCATGTTGTAGGTGTTGCAGGTCTCCGGCCCTTCCCGGTCGCTCACCATGTCGCCGAAGTCGTCCACCGGGTGGAAGTGCTCGCGCACGCTGTTCCCGCCGATCGCGACCGTGCGCTCGTCGACGACGTTCCGCCAGAAACGCTCGGCGGCCGCCCCCCCGCTCGCGTCGCCGGTCAACCCGGCAACGCGCTGGTACCCCACCACTTT
>DASUOE010000133.1:0-5733 GCA_036276805.1 Woeseiaceae bacterium
CGAGGCGCTGCGTTACCTCCAGGGCGACAAGTCCCTGCAGGTCACCGTCAGTGCCGGGATCGCCGCGTTCGGCGCGGGCGCCGGCGACGAGACGCGGGGCCTTACGGCGGCCCGCATGGCCTGCGAGTCGGCCAAGGACCACGGCCGCGACCGTATCGAGATATACAACCTGGACAACCAGAGCCTGATCCGGCGCCACGACGACATGCAGCTCGTGGCGGACATCCAGCAGGCGCTCGACGCGGATGAGTTCGAGCTCCTGGCACAGCCGATCACCGCGCTCCGGCGACCCGACGACCGTCCGCGCTTCGAGGTTCTGCTGCGCATGCGCGACCGGGACGGCCAGAACGTACCGTCGAATGCGTTCTTCTCCGCCGCGGAGCGCTACCAGATCATGCCGCAGATAGACCGGTGGGTGGTGAGCAACACGTTTGCGTGCCTCAACGAGTACAGCGAAGTGGTCACGGCAACGGGAGCCTTGTTCTCCATCAACCTGTCGGGACAGTCTCTAGGCGATGACGACATACTCGCCTTCATCGAAGACGAATTCCAGGCCTCGACGCTCACCATCGATGCCGTCGGCTTCGAAGTGACGGAATCGGCGGCCGTATCCAACCTTGCGAAAGCCCAGAACTTCATCAATTCGCTGCACGAACGCGGCTGCAAGATCGCCCTCGACGACTTCGGCGCGGGGTTGAGCTCGTTCGCCTATCTCAAGAACTTTCGCGTCGACACGCTGAAAATCGACGGCAGTTTCGTCCGCGACATCACGGTAAACCGGATTTCCGAGTCAATGGTGGCAGCGATCACACAGGTGGCCAAGGTGATGGAGCTCGAGACTGTCGCCGAGTACGTCGAATCCGGGGACACGCGGCGGCTGATCGCGGACCTCGGCGTCGACTACGCACAGGGACACGCGATCGGGCGCCCGCGGCCGCTGATAGAGGTGCTGGAGTCGCTGCGCGGCAGCGAAGCCGCGAGGGGCGGCAGCGGCTGAGCCGGCCCCGCTGGTCTCCCTTGCGTGTGCCTGGCCCGAGCACCGGATTCACGGTGGCTTTACACTGCGGCGATGACCGATACCGCCGAGATCCCCGGCGCCATCGCAGCCTCCGTGGCCGCCCTGCCGGCGCCCCTCGTTGCGCCGACGACGCGCTGGCTGGAGCGCATACTGAGGGACCGGTCCCTGCCCGGAAACGTCGATCCCGCCACGTTCGTGCGTCTCGTCGCAACGAGCGAATTCGCCGCGGGAGTATTGCTGCGCGATTTCGACGGCTTCGTGGAGAACGCAGGGGCGCTGGCCGCGGGCTACGACCCGGCGGCGTTGTCGGAATTCGCGGCGTCCGTCGCAGGCTCCGACGCGGACACCGGCGCGATCAAGTCGCTGCTCCGGCGCGAACGTAACCGGCAGCTTGTCGGCATCGCATGGCGCGAGGCGGCGGGCACGGCCGGGGTCGAGGACACGCTCGTTGCGCTGAGTGACGTCGCCGACAGGCTGTTGGCCGCGGCCGCCGGATTTGCTGCCCGGCGCATCGCTCTGCGCTTCGGGGTGGTGCGAGGCGCGGACGGTGGCGCGGTGCCGCTCGTCGTCATCGGCATGGGCAAGCTCGGCGGCGGTGAACTCAACTTCTCGTCAGACATCGACATCATCTTCGCCTATCCCGAGGACGGGGAAAGCGACGGGCCGCGGACGCTCGCCGCGCAACCGTACTTCGACCGGCTGGCACGGGCGGTGGTCGACCTCCTGGACGACGTGACGGCCGACGGCTTCGTTTTCCGCACCGATACGCGGCTGCGCCCGTTCGGTGACAGCGGGCCGCCGGTCGTCAGTTTCCCGGCGCTCGAGGCGTACCTGCTGCAGCATGGGCGCGCGTGGGAGCGGTACGCCTACGTCAAGGCCCGCCGGGTCGGGCCGGCCGTCCCGGAGAGTGTCGAACGGGCGCTCTTCGACGACCTGGTCCGGCCGTTCGTGTACCGAGCTTACGTGGACTTCGGTGTCTTCGAATCCCTGCGCGACATGCACGCCCTGATCGCTGCCGAGGTGAGCCGGCGCGAACTCGCCGACAACGTGAAGCTCGGCCCCGGCGGCATTCGCGAGATCGAGTTCATCGTGCAGTCACTGCAACTCGTGCGGGGCGGCCGCCGTCCGGCCTTGCAGTCGCCCTCGCTGCTGCATGCGCTGACGGCCCTCGTGAGCGAGCGCGGTCTCGACGCGTCCGCCGCACGCGGGCTCGCTGAGGCGTACCGCTTTCTTCGGCGCGTGGAAAACGCGATCCAGGCGATCCGCGACCAGCAGACCCACGACCTGCCGGCGGACCCCGTCGACCGGGCCCGGCTGCAGCTCGCACTTGGCTTTGCGGACGGGGCGGCGTTCGAGTCGGCGCTTGCGGCGGCTCGCCGGACCGTGCAGGCGCAGTTCGAAGCCGTTGCGGCCCGCGAACATGAGCCGGGCGATGCAGCCGCGCGATGCGCCGACTTCGGTGCGCTGTGGCGGGACAACGCGGACGCCGCGAGCTGGGCGACGGCCCTCGCGGCCGAGAACTTCCCGTCCGCCGACGCCCTGGCCGCGGCGATCGCCGGCTTCCGCAACGCCTCGGGCACGGTGAAGCTCGGCGGCCAGGCCGCGGAGCGCCTCGCCCTGTTCATTCCGCGGCTGCTTCGGATCGCGCGTGACTGCGGGCAGCCCTTCGAGGCCGTGACCCGTTCACTCACCGTGTTGGGCGGCATTCTGCGGCGCAGCGCCTACCTCGCGCTCTTGAACGAAAACCCGGATGCGGCGACCCGGTTCGTGCGGCTCTGCGGCGAGAGCGCCTACCTCGCGACGGAGCTCGCGCGCTTTCCCATCCTGCTCGACGAGCTCCTCGAGCCCGGCGTACTCAGGGCGCCGCCGCGCCGCGACGACCTCGCGCGCGACCTGTCCGCCCGGCTGGCCGGACTGGCCGGCGCCGATGCGGAGACGCAGATGGAGATCCTGGCGGAGTTCAAGCGCGCCGCCATGTTCCGGATCGCCGTCGCCGACTTCAGCGGCACCCTGCAGGTGATGCAGGTCAGCGACGGCCTGACCTGGCTGGCCGAGGCCCTGCTCGAGCGAGCGCTGGCGATCGCGACCTGGGAACTCGTCGCCCGGCACGGCAGGCCCTGGTATACCCTTGACGGCGTACGCCGCGAAGCCGGCTTCGGCGTGATCGGCTACGGCAAGCTCGGCGGCCTCGAACTGTCCTACGGCTCCGACCTGGACGTAGTTTTCCTGTACGACTCGCGCGGTGCCGACCAGCAGACGGATGGAGCGAAGCCGCTCGACAACGCGATGTTTTTCGCTCGTCTCGTCCGCCGTCTGATTCACTTCATGTCGACCCGCACCCACACCGGCGCGTTGTACGAGATCGACACGCGCCTCCGCCCGAGCGGGCGCAAGGGCCTGCTCGTGACCAGCACTGAAGCCTTCCTGCGCTACCAGGAAGATAATGCCTGGACCTGGGAGCACCAGGCGCTCTTGCGCGCACGGCCGGTGGCGGGCAGCAAATCGATCGCCGCCGCCTTCGCCGGCATCCGATCCGAGACGCTCGTCGAGCGCGTCCGGCGCGACACACTGCGCGAGGACGTGCTCGACATGCGGCGCCGCATGCGAAACGAACTGGACGACAGCGACGATCTCGGCTTCAACCTGAAGCACGGCAAGGGCGGTATCGGGGACATCGAATTCCTTGTCCAGTACCTCGTGCTCGCCAACGCCGCGCGGCACCCGGCGGTGTTCGAGTTCACGGACAACGTGCGCCAGCTGAATGCGCTGGCCGAATGCGGCGCCCTGCCGCTTTCAGGGGCGGCCGACCTGCAGAAAACCTACCGCGCCTATCGCCGGCGCGCTCACCGGCTGGCGCTGAACGATGAACCCGCTCGCGTGCCGCCCGCGGAATTCGCCCGTGAGCGTGACATCGTCGCTGCGTGCTGGCAGGCCGTTTTCGCGGCGTAGCCGGTGCCGCGAGCTGCGCGTATAATTCCGCCTTGCCGTCAATCCACTCGGAGAAACTCTTGGCCGCGAAAGCAGGAACGGTCGATCAACAGCTGATTCCCGCCAACGCCCAGCACCGTTACGAGGTGCGCCGGCGCGATCTGCCGCTGTCCTGTCCCATGCCGGGCATGTACTTGTGGAACGCCCATCCGAAGGTCTATCTGCCGATCGAGGCAACGGGCGAGACCAAGTGCTCGTACTGCGGCGCGCAATACGTCCTCCTGGATCGCGAGTAAGCCGATGCATATCGTCACCGGGGGCGCCGGCTTCATCGGCAGCAACCTGGTCCGGCACCTCATTCTGCGTGGCCACGACGACGTGGTCGTCGTGGACGACCTGACGGACGGCCGCAAGTTCGCCAACATCGCTGATTGCGCGATTGCCGACTACCTCGACAAGGACGAATTCCTCCAGCGGCTCGAGGACGCCGCTTTCATCGGGAATCTGCGAGCGATTTTCCACGAAGGCGCCTGCTCGACGACGACGGAGTGGGACGGCCGGTACATGATGCGCAACAACTACGGCTATTCGCGCGTCCTCCTGGATCATTGTCTGGCGCAGGGCGTTCCGTTCATCTACGCGTCATCGGCGGCCGTTTACGGCGCATCCCGCAATTTCGCCGAAGATCCGGTCAACGAGCGGCCGCTCAACGTTTACGGTTATTCGAAGCTGCAGTTCGACCGTTACGTGCGCCGTCATGCGACACGACCGGCGAGCCAGGTCGCCGGCCTGCGCTATTTCAACGTCTACGGCCCCGGCGAGGCGCACAAGGGCACGATGGCCAGCGTAGCCTTCCATTTCGACAGGCAGTTGCGGGACGACGGCGAGGTGCGACTGTTCGAGGGCACGGATGGCTACGCGAATGGTGGGCAGAAGCGCGACTTCGTGCACGTCGACGACATCTGTGCTCTTAACCTGTGGCTGTACGAGAACCCGCAGGTTTCGGGGATCTACAATGCCGGGACGGGCCGTGCGCAGACGTTCAACGACGTCGCGAACGCGGTGATCGGCTGGCACGGCACGGGCAGCATCCGCTACATCCCTTTTCCCGAACACCTTGCGGGTGCCTACCAGAGCTTCACGGAGGCCGACCTCGCGCGCCTGCGCGCGGCCGGCTGTAGCCTCGGGTTCCGGGCCGTCGAACAGGGAGTTCGCGACTACCTCGACGCCCTGCACCAGGACTGACCCGTTGGCGGGAATGCGTGGAGCGAAAGGTGCCGGGAAACCGGACGCCGGGGCAACGCTGGTTGTGGGGCCGTCCTGGGTCGGCGACATGATCCTCGCCCAGTCGCTCTTCAAGCTGCTCGCGACGCGCGAGCCTCTGCGGGCCGTCGACGTGCTTGCACCTGCCTGGTCGCTGCCCGTCGTCGCGCGGATGCCGGAGGTCCGTGACGGCATCCCGGCCGAAACGGGGCACGGCGAACTCGGTCTCGTGACACGGCGCCGTATCGGGCACGAACTGCGAGGCCGCTACTCACGCGCGATCGTATTGCCGCGATCCTTCAAGGCGGCGCTCATCCCGTGGTTTGCACGCATCCCGCGGCGCACCGGTTTCACCGGCGAGCAGCGCTACGGGCTGCTCAACGACCGGCGTCCGTTCGACGCGGTCGTGCTCGACCAGACCGTCAAGCGCTTTCTCGCGCTCGGTGTCGGGCGCGGCGAAGCCCCGCCGGCGCCGCCCGAGCCGGCGCTCGACGTGTCGCGCGAGAACCGGGCCCGGGTCGTGG
>DASUOE010000134.1:0-4575 GCA_036276805.1 Woeseiaceae bacterium
GGCAACACGACGGATTACAAGGCAGGACCGTTCGAGCAATACGTGCACATGATCGAGATGAGCGCCGCGGGCGGCCTGTCCGAGGAGTTCGACCGCATCGACGAACTCAACCGGCGCATCGCGGCCGGCGACAGCCCGTACGGCCAGCAGGCACCGGTCGTGCTGCACGTCGTGAAGCCGGAGTACCCGTTGCCGCTCGACCCGGACCTGTACCTCGGCCGCATCGACTCGGGCACGCTGATCGCAATGGGCTATGCTGACGCGCGGGCGTACCTGAAGCGCAGGACGGAGCAGGGCGTCGGTTTCCTGCCGGAGGTGACACAAATGAAGAGTTCGGCTCCCGGAATCAGTTTCCGCGAAACGATGGACGGCTGGTTCGCCCTCGGCGAAACGGATCCCGAGGCCGGTGCGAAGCAGGGCAAGGCGGCCGGCACCGAGCTCGCGATGCATGCGAGCATCAACATCCGGGACCTGGACGCGTTCATCGCGAACCCCGGGCACCAGGGCGAGATCATCGGCATCGTCGATTTCCCGCCGCTCGGCACCGGGATTCCCGCGACCCACGGCGTGTTCAACCTGTTCTCGCCGGCCGGCGAGCCGGACACGAAGTACATGGTGTACGAGCTCGGCTTCGAGCACGGCGGCGAGGACTACTACCTCGCCGGCCGCAAGGTCGTGCGCGACGACCCGGGCCTCGACATGCTCAAGGACACGACGACCCTGTTCACGGTGCTGCACCGCGGCACCGACAAGAGCGGGGAGATCGTCGGTGCAGGCGTGCTGACGCTCGGCATCGAGCAGCTCGCGCGGCTCGTGCCGACGATGAAGGCGACGAACGCCGCGAGCACGGCGGACGCGGCGAAGACCCTGTACAAGTTCGGCCGCTTCTTTTTGGGCGAACTGTGGAGTACCTACGGGCGGCTGGCCGGCGATGACTGACCGCGGGCCGGGCACGGCATTCGCTGTTCTGCCGCACGCCTGGGCGGACGAGTCGGCGCCCCGGCCGGCCGGCGAGTTGCCATACTCGATCAACGCGCCTGCCTCGGTGGAGGAACTCGACTTCGAGCCGCGGCCGATGGTCGCGTGGTACAGCCCGAGGGAGTTGTTCATCGCGGCGTTCCGCGCGGTGGTCTCGGGCATCTTCGGCGCCTACGCCGACAAGCGCGAGACCATCTCGCTGCTCGCGAAACCGGTTGCGCGCGACTACCGGCCGCACTTCGAGCGGCACGGGGAGATCTGGATCGATTTCGTCGCCGACCTCGGGGACGGCTGGTCGCCGACCTATGCCATCGCGCGGCTGATCGCGGAGCGGGAACTCGCCTTCGACGGCGAGGGGCGGGGCGGGGCCGACGCCGCCGCTGCCGCCAGCCGCACGCGGCGCGGGCACGTGCTGATCATGGGCGGCGACCAGGTGTACCCGACCGCGAGCCTCGCGGAGTACGGCGACCGGCTCGTCGGGCCCTACCGCGCCGCGCTGCCCGCCGTTCCCTACGACGACGAGGCGCCGCACCTGTACGCCGTGCCCGGCAACCACGACTGGTACGACGGGCTCGGCAGCTTTTTCCAGGTCTTCTGCCGCGAGCGCTGGATCGGCGCCTGGAAGACACAACAGAGCCGCAGCTACTTCGCCTTCCGCATTAGCGAGCGGCTGTGGGTGTGGGGCATCGACATCCAGCTTTGCGCCAACATCGACCAGCCGCAGCTCGACTATTTCGATGGCATCGCGGCCGAAATGCCGGAAGGATCGAGCATCGTTCTCTGCACGGCGCAGCCGAGCTGGACCTACGCCGAGATGAATACCTGGCAGGAACGCCATGCGGCCCGGCGCGAGAAGGACAAGGAAGAGGTCTACAACAATCTCGGTCATCTCGAGAAGACGATCGTCCACCGGCACGGCCACGACATCGTCGTCGCGCTGGCTGGCGATGCCCACAACTACACCCGCTATCAGGACGAGGCCTCTGACCAGCAGCGCATCGTGGCGGGCGGCGGCGGTGCGTCCCTGTTCCCCACGCACGACATGCCGGAGACGCTCGTGTTGCCGGAAAAATTCGGCGGCAGGCGTTACCGGCGCGAGGCGGTTTTCCCCGACGAGCGCCGCTCGCGCCGGCTCGCGGCGAAGACCGTCCTGTTTCCGCTGTTCCGGCAGAACTGGGGCCTCGCACTTCTCATGGGCTCGATGTACCTGCTGATCGCGTGGGTCGTGCAGAGCGTCAGCAAGATCCGCACCGCGCAGGTAGCGGACGCCACGTTGATGCATGACCTCACGGACGGCCCGGACCTCATGGCCTTCATCGCGATCCTCGCGCACAGCCCGGGCAGTGTCGCGTTCCTGGTCCTGCTCCTGTTCGGGTTCATCGCGTTCTCGGCGTACGCGAGCCTGCCGAAGAAGATCCTGCACGGCACGCTGCATACGCTCGCGCACGTCGCCTTGCTGTTCGGCCTGCTGACGGCGTTCGCGATGGTAAACCTCGGCGTGCTCGGCCTCGGCGTCGACACCGTGCCGCAGGTGATCCTGTTCTTCGTCGAGATGCTGCTGTTCGGCAGCCTGCTCGGCGGGTTCGTGTTCGGCGCCTACCTGTGGCTCTCGAACCGGTTCCTGCACCTGCACGATGACGAGATCCTGCTCGGCCAGAGCGACCCCGACTACAAGCACTTCCTGCGCCTGCACGTGCGGCGGGACGGCACGATCACGATCTATCCCGTCGGCGTCGCGAAGGTGCCGGGAAAGCGCGGCTGGTCGGCCGATTCGGTCCGGCGCACGCTCGCCGGGTGGATGTTCCGGCCGGGCGCGTCCGGCAGCCAGTCCTGGTTCGAGCCCGAAGGCGCGCCGATGCCCGCGCGGGCACGGCTCATCGAAACGCCCGTCACGGTGTCGTTCCGGACAAAGGGCGGGGAGTGACGGCAATGGCGGCATTCGACACGGTGGTCATCGGCAGCGGATTCGGCGGCGCGGTCATGGCCTGCCGGCTGGCGCAGAAGGGCGCCAAGGTGCTGGTGCTCGAACGCGGCCGGCGCTGGGAGGTGAAGGACTATCCGCGCGAACCCGGCGATGCCTGGTTCTACGACGTCGACGAGCCGCATCGCCAGAACGGCTGGATCGACCTGCGCGTATTTCCCGACATGGCGATCGCGCAGGGCGCCGCCATCGGCGGGGGCTCGCTCATCTACGCGAACATCTCGGTCGAGGCGCCGCGGCACATATTCGACAGGGGCTGGCCCCCGGAGATCACTTACGACGCCCTCGCCCCGCACTACGAGGCTTTCGGCAAGATGCTCGACGTGCAGGAGCTGCCGGATGGCCAGCTCACCGAGCGCTTCAAGCTCATGCGCGACGGCGCGGAAGCGCTCGGGCACGGCGGCCGGTTCCGCAAGCTGCCGATCGCCGTGACCTTCGACAAGGACTGGCATTACGGCCTCGAGAATCCCTTCTCCCACGAGCACTCGAAGGAATTCACGAACGCCCACGGCGTCAGGCAGGGGACCTGCGTGCACCTCGGCAACTGCGACATCGGCTGCGACGTGCGCGCGAAGAACACGCTCGAGATGAACTACATCCCGGACGCCGAGAAGGCCGGCGCCGAGTTCCGCGCACTGCACGTCGTGCGCGTCATCCGGCCGCACGGGAACGGTTACCGCATCGACTACGACCGCATCGACGGCGGCCGGCTGATCCGGGAGCGCGTCGACGCGGAGCGCGTCGTGCTATCGGCCGGCTCGCTCAACTCGACGGAGCTGCTGCTCCGCTGTCGGGACCAGTACAAGACCCTGCCCAGCTTGAGCCCGTTCCTCGGCAGGAACTGGAGTTCGAACGGCGACTTTCTCACCCCGGCGTTCTATGACGATCGCCGTGTATCGCCGACGCAGGGCCCGACGATCACCTCCGCGATCGACTTCCTCGACGGCAGCCAGGACGGGCAGCAATTCTGGATCGAGGACGGCGGGCTGCCGGACCTTGTCGGCAACTTCCGGGAGGAAAAGCTGATCCGGAAAAAGCTCGAGAAGTACCAGCCGGCCCTGGACCGGATGCTCGAGGAGACCAAGGGGCGCGATCCGCTGAACAACATGATGCCCTGGTTCTCGCAGGGCATCGATGCGGCGGACGGGCGCCTGTACCTCGGCCGGAAGTGGTACTGGCCGTGGTCCCGGTCGCTGAAACTCGACTGGGAAATCGACAAGTCCGAGGCGTTGATCGACGCGATCGTCGACATGCACAAGCAACTGTCGCGTGCCACCGGCGGCGACCCGCTCGTGCCGCAGACGTGGACATGGCTCAAGAACCTGGTCACGCCGCACCCCCTCGGAGGCTGCAACATGGGCACGAGCGCCGCCAACGGCGTCGTCGACCACAAGGGCGCCGTGTTCGGCTACGAGAACCTGTACGTCATGGACTCGTCGGTGATTCCGGAAGCTGTCGGCAGGAACCCGACGCGGACGATCGGTGCACTGGCGGAACGCGCGGCGGGGCTCATGGGGTGAGCTGGGTGGTGATTTCGATTTGCCTGGCGAAGCCCGGTTGAACCCGATTGGATCCAAGGATGGGCGACCGCTGTTAAGTCAACACCGGCCGCTGGA
>DASUOE010000135.1:0-6206 GCA_036276805.1 Woeseiaceae bacterium
CGGCGCCCTGCGCGGAGGACGCGATGCTCGAGATCTCCTGCGAGATCTCGAGCAACAGCGCGTCGCCTTCGTTGATCTGCGGCGTGATCGTGAGCTTGACGCCGACCGATTCGCGATTGACCGTAGTGAAAGGATTCACCGTGCCCACGCCGCCGGTGTCGGCGTACTGGCCGGTGACGAACGGCACTTCCTGGCCGATGTTGAGCGTCGCTTCCTCGTTGTCTGTCGTCAGTATCGTCGGCGTGGAAATGATGTTCGTGTTCGCGTCGCCCTGCAGCGCGCGGAGAATCGCGGCGAAACTGACGCCGTTGTCGGTAATCCGCCCGACGCCGATCGTCACGCCTTCGCCGATCAGGTTGGTCGGATTCGTCGTGCCGTCGCCGCCCCCGGCCGCCGCGCCGGCGAGCTGGCCGACGCCGGGCCCGAACGAGGGGACGTTGGTAATGGCTATAGGCGCATCGTCGCCGCTGCCCTGGATGGCCCACGTCGTCCCGAGGTCGGCCGACCGGTCTTCGAGCACCTCGACGATGATCGCTTCCACCAGAACCTGGGCGCGCCGGACGTCGAGCTGGTCGACGATCGACATCAGCGAGCGCATGAGCTTGGGCGGCGCGTTGACGACGATCGCGTTCGTCTGGGTGTCCGCCCACACGTTCACGTTCGCCTGTTCCCCTTCCGCACCAGTCGGTACGCCGGCAGCATTGCCGAGGCTGGTCGCCGCGTGCTGCTGCAGCTTGGTGGCGAGTTCCTCGGCGTCCGCATACTGCAGGTATCGCACCTGGGTGTCGCCGCCGTCCTCGAGCGGCGTGTCGAGATGCGCGACCAGCGCGCGCACGCGGAGCCGGTCGGTCACGTCGCCGCCGATGAGCACGCTGTTCGTGCGGGCATCCGCAACGAGCGTCGTGGTCATCGGCACTCCGTCGGCGGTCGGTTGCTGGGTCAGGCTGGTAACGACGCGCACGACCTCCGTGGCCGACGCGTGCTGCAGCGGGACCACCTCGATCTCCTCGTCGCTCGCCTGGTCGATCCGCCGGATGATGTGGATCATCCGGTCGACGTTGGCAGCGCGGTCGGAGATGATCAGCATGTTCGAGCCCGGGTGCGCGACCAGGTGACCGTACTGCGGCACCAGCGGCCTTAAGATCGGCACGAGCTGAGTCGCGCCGACGTTCTGCACCTGGATGACCTGCGTGACCAGGTCGTCCGGGCCGTCCCCCGAGCCGCCCACGGGGCCGGCGTACTGGCGGGCGGTAGCGTTCGGGATGATCTTGGTGATCGTGCCGGTCGTGACGGCCGCGAGCTGGTGCACGTCGAGGATCGAGAGAAAGGCCTCGTAGAAAGCCTCCGGGGTCATCGGTGTGGACGACAGCATCGTCACCTTCGCGCCCTGGACGCGCGGATCGATGATGAACGTGCGGCCGGTTATCTCGCCGACGGCCTCCACGATCTGCCGGATGTCGGCTTCCTTGTAATTCGGCGTGATCGTCGCCTGGCTGGCTTCCTGCGCGGGCGCACCGGGGGCGGCCAGCAGCAGGGCGAGCAGGAGTGCGGCGGGCCCGAGCTGGCCGCGGCGTTCGGGATCGAATGCTTTCATCAATGCGTTTCTTTGGCTAAATCCAGTTGGTCGGTTCGCAATACGATGGTTTCGGCGTTACCGTCGCGCTCGACCGTCACCGACACCTGGTCCGCGGTACCGAGCGACTGGAAAATCTCCATCGCCTGCTGCGGATCGGTCAGGGACTGGCCGTCGATATCCTTGATGAGGTCGCCGGGACGCAGGCCGAGCGCCGCGAACTGGTCGCGGTCGCGGCCAGGGTACACGCGGTAGCCTTGCTGCTGCCCGTTGACGAAATAGGGCGTGGGACGAATGACGTCCGCCAGCCGGGACACGTTCTGGGCGACGACCGATTGGATGGACTCGTCGTCTTCCGACATTTCCTCCTCGACGTAGTCCTCCTCGAGTGTCGGAATGGTCGGGGCGATGTAGGCCGAAGCCGAACTCGGCCCGAAATCGCGAGGCAGTGACAGGTTCGTCAGCGCCCCCTGTTCGTTGAGGACGACGCGGTCGGGGTAAACCGCGTGCAGCGAGGCGCCGGAGGCGACCGGGTCGCCCACCGCGTACACCTTCTCCTCGTTGCCTCCGTCGGCAATGATGGCGATCGAGTACTCCGGTCTGTCCGACGCGATCGTGCCGCGCAACTTCAGGTTGCTCAGGTTCGTCTCCTCCAGGGCCTCGTGTTCCGCGGGTGGCGGGGCCGCCTCCTCGCGGACGTCGGCTTCCCCGAACAGGTGAGCGCTCGCGATGACGCTTGCATCCGTGTCGGCAGCGCCGCCCGGCGCCACCGCCGCACCGTTCTTCGGCACCTCGACCGGCTGGCCGGCGGCAGGTCCCGGAACGAGCATCCAGACGATCTTCGCCAGCTGCCAGCCGATCAGGATCGCGAGCACGAGGCTCACCCACGCCGGCAGCAGCGAATTCGCCGCCGCCGCGGCGCGGTCGTGGTTGCCGGACCAGATATCGGACCATCTGTAACTCGTCGTCATGTCCCGTGGGGCCGATTTCGGCGTCAACAGTTCCTTGGAACGCAGCGCCATGATGATACGGGTTCCGGTGCGGTTCGGCCAATTACTGGGTCACGGAAAGTCGAGACAATCCAAGGAGCTACTGGTGCCGGCCCCGGGCCCGCCAGCGGGCGGGCAAAAACTGCCCGGAAAATGTGCGAACCGTGCCGGCTTGCTTCCCGCCGGCGGTCGTTATAATAGGCGCGCCGCCGGCAAAATCGGTTGAATACGGCGGACGAGGCGTTATAAAGGATCCATGGGTGAGCGGCGCGGACAACCGGGCATTTCACGGGACTTCGACCAGGCCGTCGAGGAGGCACGGCCACGGGTCAAGGAGCCGCCGAGGTACCGGGTCGTGCTGTTGAACGACGACTACACACCTATGGAATTCGTGGTCGACATCCTCGTGACGGTGTTCGGCATGGAACGTACACGTGCCACGCAGGTCATGTTAGAAGTGCACACGAAAGGCAAGGGCGTCTGCGGCATCTACAACTACGAGATCGCCGAGACGAAGGTCGCGCAGGTCATGGGCCTCGCGCGGCAGCACCAGCACCCGCTCCTCTGCACGATGGAGGAGTCCTGAAACCGCCGGGCAAGAGGCCCGCCGATCGCCGAGAGGTAGTAACTGAGAAATGCTGAGTAGTGAACTGGAATTCTGTCTGAACGAAGCGTTTCAGCGCGCGCGTGAGCAGCGGCATGAGTTCATGACCGTGGAGCACCTGTTGCTCGCGTTGCTCGACATTCCCAAGGTTCACGAGATCATCAAGGCCTGCAACGGCAACATCCCGGAACTCAGGCGGCAGCTTACCGAGTTCATCGAGGAGCAGACGCCGCTCCTGCAGCTCGACGATGACAATGACGTGCAGCCGAC
This sequence comes from Woeseiaceae bacterium, assembly GCA_036276805.1. Taxonomy (GTDB): domain Bacteria; phylum Pseudomonadota; class Gammaproteobacteria; order Steroidobacterales; family Woeseiaceae; genus UBA1847. The sequence continues at coordinate 3,437 of DASUOE010000135.1, forward strand.
GCTGGGATTCCAGCGGGTACTGCAGCGCGCGGTGTTCCACGTCCAGTCGAGCGGCAAGAAGGAGGTAACCGGTACGAACGTACTGGTCGCAATCTTCAGCGAGAAGCAGTCGCAGGCCGTGTATTTCCTCGGACTGCAGGACATCACGCGGCTCGACGTCATCAACTATATTTCCCACGGCCTGCCGCAGGTGCCGGGCGAGGGCAGCGAGGAGGAGCAGGAGTCGTCGCTCGAAGGCGAGGGCGAAGCCGATGCAACGGCGCTCGAGCGCTACGCGACGAACCTGAACCAGCGCGCCATCGAGGGCCGGATCGACCCCCTCATCGGCCGCGAACTCGAGATCGAGCGCACGGTGCAGATACTGTGCCGGCGCCGCAAGAACAATCCGCTTTACGTCGGCGACGCCGGCGTGGGCAAGACAGCGCTGGCGGAAGGCCTCGCGCGCATGATCGTCGAGGAGCGCGTGCCGGAGGTACTGCTCGACTCGACCATCTACGCCCTCGACATGGGCACGCTGATCGCAGGCACCAAGTACCGCGGCGACTTCGAGAAGCGCCTCAAGGCCGTCATCAAGGAGGTGCGCGAGGATCCGGGCGCCATCCTGTTCATCGACGAAATCCACACGGTGATCGGCGCAGGCGCCGCCTCCGGCGGCGTCATGGATGCCAGCAATCTCATCAAACCGGTGCTGGCAAACGGCGAGATCCGCTGCATCGGGTCGACCACTTACGAAGAATACCGCGGCATCTTCGAGAAGGACCACGCACTCGCGCGGCGCTTCCAGAAGATCGACGTGCCGGAACCGAGCGTGCCGGAAACCATAGCCATCCTGCACGGGCTGAAGTCGCGTTTCGAGGAGCACCATGGCGTGCGTTACGCCGACGGCGCAATGGAAGCCGCGGCCGAGCTGGCGCACCGGCACATTAACGACCGCCGCCTGCCGGACAAGGCGATCGACGTGATCGACGAAGCCGGGGCGAACGTGCGCCTGCAGCCCGCCGGGGACCGCGAGGACACGGTTTCCGTCGGCCTGATCGAGAACATCGTCGCCAAGATCGCGCGCATCCCGGCTAAGAGTGTCTCGTCGTCGGACCGCAAGACGCTGCAGTCGCTCGAGCGCGACCTGAAGCTCGTCATCTTCGGCCAGGATCCGGCGATCGGCGCGCTTGCTTCCGCGATCAAGATGTCGCGTTCGGGGCTGCGCGACGACGAGCGGCCGATCGGCAGCTTCCTGTTCGCCGGGCCGACGGGCGTCGGCAAGACCGAAGTGACGCGGCAGCTCGCGCACTCGCTCGGCGTCGAGCTGATTCGCTTCGACATGTCGGAGTACATGGAGCGGCACACCGTATCGCGCCTCATTGGTGCGCCGCCCGGCTACGTCGGCTTCGACCAGGGTGGTCTGCTCACCGAAGCGGTGAACAAGAACCCGCATGCCGTTGTGCTGCTCGACGAAATCGAGAAGGCGCACCCGGAAGTATTCAACATCCTGCTGCAGGTAATGGACCACGGCACGCTCACGGACAACAACGGCCGTAAGTCGGATTTCCGCAACGTCATCCTCGTGATGACGACCAATGCGGGTGCCCAGGAAATGAGCCGCGCGTCGATCGGCTTCACCGAGCAGGATCATACGACCGACGGCATGAGTGTCATCACGAAGACGTTTTCGCCGGAGTTTCGCAATCGCCTGGACGCGATCATCGAGTTCAAGCCGCTCGATGCCCTGTCGGTCGCGCGAGTCGTCGACAAGTTGATCGTCGAACTCGAGGCGAAACTCGATGCCAGCAACGTGACCCTGGAACTCGACGATTCGGCACGGCAGTGGATCGCCGAGCGCGGCTACGACCCGAAAATGGGCGCGCGGCCGATGGCGCGCGTGATCCAGGAACACATCAAGCGCCCCCTCGCCGAGGAGCTGCTATTCGGCAAGCTCGAGCAGGGCGGGCACGTACGCATCACGCTCGGCGCCGACGATACGCTGGAACTCGTCACGGAGTCCGCGCTCAAGGAACTCGAGCACCTGCAGGACGAAAGTTAGCGCGGCTGCGGGCGGACGGGCCCGTCGCGACACTGTTCGGTGGAAATTGATTGCCGGGAACCGGCGGCGGGCGCAAGCCCGGGCGGCGCGATCAGCGGCCGCGGTAGACGATACGGCCCTTGCTCAGGTCGTAGGGCGTGAGCTCGACGGTGACTTTGTCACCGGTCAGGATGCGGATGTAGTTCTTGCGCATCTTTCCCGAGATGTGCGCGGTGACCACGTGGCCATTGTCGAGTTCCACGCGAAAAGTCGTGTTCGGCAGCGTGTCCGTTACCACGCCGTCCATCTGGATGGCTTCTTCTTTCGCCAAGTTTCAGTGCTCTGTCTGCTTGAAGGCTCGCGAATTGTGCAGAAACGGGCTGCCTATTGCAACGCGGCATCGTCCTCAAGCGGCGTAAGGTCCGCGAGGCGCAAGGGCTCTGTCGGCCAGCCGCCGAATGGCGCCGTCGGCGTGCACAGGCGGGCCAGCTCGGCCACGAAATCGCGCCGCGGCACCGTCACGGCGCCGAGCGAGAGGAGATGGCGGGAAACGGTCTGGCAGTCGAGAATCTTGAAGCCGCCGAGCGTGAGCGTGCGGCATAAGGCGTAAAGCGCGAATTTCGACGCGTTGCTCTCGCGGCTGAACATCGACTCGCCGAAGAACGCCCGCCCGATGGCGAGCCCGTATACCCCGCCGACCAGCGCGTCCGCCCGCCGGATCTCGACTGAGTGAGCCCAGCCGAGACCGTGCAG
>DASUOE010000136.1:0-22019 GCA_036276805.1 Woeseiaceae bacterium
GAAGATGTCGCCGGCGAGCTTGTCGGTGAGGCCGTTCTTGACGGCGCCCTCGACGAAGCGCAGCCGCTCGCGTGCCATCTCCTCGGCCTTCTTCTTGCCCATCGCGCGGCGCAGCAGGTCGGCGCCCCCGAGGGTGTAGCCGGCCAGCACCTGCGCGATCTGCATGACCTGTTCCTGGTAGAGGATCACGCCGTAGGTCGCTTCGAGCACCGGCTTCAGATCGGGGTGCAGGTAGTCGATGTCCGCCTTGTTCGTCGCGTGCTTGCGCTGGATGAAGTCGTCGACCATTCCCGACTGCAGCGGGCCCGGGCGGAACAGGGCCACGAGGGCCACGAGGTCGTCGAACTGGTCGGGCTTCAGGCGCTTGATGAGGTCCCGCATGCCGCTCGATTCGAGCTGGAATACCGCCGCCGTCGCGGTGCTCTGCAGCAGCGCAAACGTCCGCGGGTCGCGCAAGGGGATCCGCGCGATGTCGAACGGTTCGTCGTCGCTCCGCCCCTCGTTGATGATGCGCACGGCCCAGTCGATGATCGTGAGCGTCTTCAGGCCGAGGAAGTCGAACTTGACGAGCCCGATGGCCTCGACGTCGTCCTTGTCGAGTTGCGTGACGAGGTTGCTGCCGCCCTCCTCGCAATACAGCGGCGCGAACTCGGTAAGTTCGCCCGGCGCGATGACCACGCCGCCGGCGTGCTTGCCGGCGTTACGGACGAGACCTTCCAGCGACTTCGCGAGATCGATGAGCGCGGCGACTTCCTCGTCCTCGCGATACATCTCCGCCAGCTCCTCCGACTGCTCGAGGGCCTTCTCGAGCGTCATGCCGAGCTCGAACGGCACGAGTTTCGCGATCCGGTCGACGAACCCGTACGGCTGGCCGAGGATGCGGCCGGTGTCGCGTATCACCGCGCGTGCGGCCATCGTGCCGAACGTGATGATCTGCGCGACGCGATTCCGTCCATAGCGCTCGGCAACGTACTCGATGACGCGGTCGCGCCCTTCCATGCAGAAGTCGATGTCGAAGTCGGGCATCGACACTCGTTCCGGGTTCAGGAAGCGCTCGAACAGGAGATCGTGTGCCAGCGGGTCGAGATCGGTGATGCCGAGCACCCACGCGACGAGCGAGCCTGCGCCCGAGCCGCGCCCCGGTCCCACGGGCACGTCGTTTTCACGCGCCCAGCGGATGAAGTCGGCGACGATCAGAAAGTAGCCGGGAAAGCCCATCGTGCGGATGACGTCGAGTTCCCGCTCGAGCCGCTCGCGGTACGGGGCGGCGGCCGCGGCGCCTGCACCGGCGGCGCGCCCGGCCAGTCGCCGCGCGAGCTTGCTCTCGAGTCCCGCGCGTGCCTGGGTCTCGAGCCAGGCGGCCTCGTCGTGGCCCGCCGGCACCGGGAAGGCCGGCAGGGCGCTCTTGCCGAGCTCGAGGTCGAGATTGCAGCGGCGGGCTATCTCCACCGAGTTCGCGAGCGCCGAAGGGACGTCCGCGAACAGGGCGGCCATTTCCGCGGCCGTTTTCAGGTACTGCTGCTCGCTGTAGTGGCGCGGCCGGTCCGGGTCGCCGAGGCTCCGGCCTTCCCGGATGCAGACGCGCGCCTCGTGGGCATAGAAGCCGTCCGCGTCGAGGAAGCGCACGTCATTGGTCGCGACGACCGGTACGCGGTGTTCGGCCGCCATGACGACGCTTGCCTGCACACAGGACTCCTCGGCCGGACGGCCGGTGCGGACGAGCTCCAGGTAATACCGGTCGCCGAACACCGCCCGCCACCCGGCTACGCGCCGCGCCGCGATGTCACGATGCGCGTTTGCAAGTGCGTGGCCGACGTCCCCGCGCGGACCGCCGGAAAGTGCAATGAGCCCGGTGGCCGCGTCGCGGTCGAGCCATTCGCGCCGCAGCATCGGCGCCCCGCGGTGCTGGCCTTCGAGATAGGCCCGTGACAGGAGCCGCGACAGGTTGCGATACCCGGCGAGCGACTGCACCAGCAGCACCAGCGCGAACGGCCGGTCGGGTTCGTCCTCGTTGCAGATGTCGACGTCGGCACCGATCAGCGGTTTCACGCCGGCCGCGACGGCCTTGCCGTAGAACTTCACCATGCCGAACAGGTTGTTCCGGTCCGTCAGCGCTACCGCCGGCATCCCCTCTGCGGCGCAGCGTTCCACCAGCAGCGGAATGCGCACGGTGCTGTCGACCAGCGAATACTCCGAATGCACGTGCAGGTGCACGAAAGCCGGCGCGGTCACAGGCATTCCCGTACGGTAACGAAGCTGCGGCGATGATGCACACACGGACCGCGCGCCTTCAGGCGCGCGCGGTGTTCCGGCGTGGCGTAACCCTTGTGGCGTGCGAACGCATAGTCGGGAAACAGGCCGTCGAGTCCCTGCATGATGCCGTCACGGACCGTCTTCGCGAGAATGGATGCGGCGCTGATGGCCGGGACGCAGGCGTCGCCGCCGACGATCGCGTCGCCCGCGAGCAGGCGGCCGCCGAAGCGCAGGTCCGGCAGGCGGTTGCCGTCGACGAGCACGCCGTCCGGCCACGCCGGCAGGCCGAGGATCGCACGGCGCATTGCGAGCATGGTGGCATGCAGGATGTTCAGCGCATCGATCTCCGCGCGATCCGCCCAGGCCACGCTCCAGGCGAGCGAGCAGCGGCGTATTTCGACGGCGACTTCGCCGCGTCGCAGAGGGTCGAGCTGCTTCGAGTCGACCAGGCGCTCGGTGCACTGCCCTGGCGCCAGGATCACCGCCGCCGCGACCACCGGCCCTGCGAGCGGGCCGCGCCCCGCCTCGTCGACACCCGCCACGAGGCCCTCAAGCCTGAAGAGTTTTGCCTGCTGCATCCTTCGATCCGGACGAGCGATGTCCGGGTGCGGCCCGTGCGGCCATGGTCGATTCGCCCCCGTCACGTCGCGAGCGACAGCACGGCGTCGGCAGCCCGCTCGTCGGCGCCGAGCGCGAGCTCGGAGCGCAGTTTAGCAAATCTGCCGGCGATCGCTGCCCGCCGCGAGGGGTCGTCGAGCAAGCCCGCGACGGCGTCCGCGGCGGCTTCCGGGGTGGCCTGCTCCTGCAGGAGCTCCGGGACGAGCGGCGTCTCCGTGAGCTGGTTCGGCAGCGTAACCGTCGGCACCTTGAGCAGGCCGAGGCGGCGGATGAGCATCGCCGTCAAGGGCGCGACCCGGTACGCCGCGACCATCGGCTTTTGCAGCAGCGCGGCTTCCAGGGCAGCCGTGCCGGAAGCGAGCAGCGCCACGTCGGCCGCCGCGAGGACGGTCTCCGAGCGCCCGTCGAACAGGTGGAACCGGTCGGAAACGCCCGCCGCATCGAGCGCCGCGCGGATCGCCGCATCGAGCCGCGGCGACGCCACCGGCAGGGCGAAGCGGAGTCGCGGGTAGCGGGCGGACAGGAGCCTGGCGGCGCCCGCAAAGACCGGCGCCAGCCGGCTCACTTCGCTCATCCGGCTGCCGGGCAGCACGGCGAGCACCTGGCCTTCCTCGGGGCCGGTCCCGAGTCCGAGTTCACGCCGCGCCGCGGCCGTGTCCACGAACTCCGGCGCCCGGTCGGCCATCGGGTGGCCGACGAAGACGGCGTCGATGCCGTGGCGGTCGTAGAACGCCTTCTCGAACGGCAGGATGCACAGGACGCGATCGGCCGCGGCCCGTATCGTCCCGACGCGGCCCTGGCGCCAGGCCCAGACCGACGGGCTGACGTAGTGCGCGGTGCGGATGCCCGCCGACTTGAGCGCGGTTTCGAGCCCCAGGTTGAAGTCGGGAGCGTCGACGCCGACGAACACGTCGGGCGGCCGGGCGCGCCAGTGGGCCTTCAGGCGTGCGCGGAGCCTTAAGAGCATCGGCAGGCGCACGAGCGGTTCGACGAGGCCCATGACGGCGAGCAGATCGGCATCGGCGAGGACGGCGCAACCGGCGTCGCGCATGCGCGGCCCGGCGACCCCCTCGAACTCCGCATCCGGCACCCGCTCCCGGAGCGCCCGGATGAGACCGGCCGCGAGCAGGTCGCCGGAGGCCTCACCGGCCACCAGCGCAAATTTCACGGCCCAGGGCCTGTCGACGCTACAGCCGCCCCGTGCATAGCGCTGACAGGCCTAGCGCGCTACGCCGCGTTCGGACGAACGCAGCGATTCGAGGAACACGTCGAGTTCCGGCTGCGCCGGCGCCAGCCGGGCGATTTCCGCGATCGCGTCGGCGAGCTTCCTGCCCTGCCGGAAAACGATCCGGTAGGCGTTCTTGATGTTGCGCACCTGTTCCGGCGCGAAGCCGCGCCGTTTCAGGCCTTCGCTGTTGATACCTTTCGGCGCCGCCGGATGGCCGGACATCGTGACGTACGCGGGTACGTCCTGGCTCACCACCGAGAACATGCCGAGAAAGGCATGCGCGCCAATCCGGCAGAACTGGTGGATGCCGGTGAATCCTCCGAGTATCACCCAGTCGCCCAGGCGCACGTGACCGGCAAGCGTCGCGTTATTGGCGAGAATGCAGTTGTCGCCGATCACGCAGTCGTGAGCCACGTGCACGTAGGCCATGATCCAGTTGTTGCTGCCGATGCGCGTTTCCCCGGCATCCTGCACCGTGCCGCGGCTCAGCGTGCAATACTCACGAACGGTGTTGCAATCGCCGATGACGAGCCGCGTTTTTTCGCCCGCGTACTTCTTGTCCTGCGGATCGTCACCGACGGAACAGAACTGGTAGAAGCGGTTGTCCCGCCCGATCACGGTGGGGCCGTTGATCACGACGTGTGCCGCGACAGTCGTGCCGCTGCCGATTTCCACGCCGTCGCCGATGACCGAGTACGGCCCGACCTCGACGTCCGCCGCGAGCCGGGCCGTGTCCGCCACGATGGCCGTGGGATGCACGCTCACGTCAGCTTTTCTTCTCGAGTTCGCGTACGCGGTCCGCGAGTTCGTCGAGACGGCGCACGCGTGCGACCCGGCGATTCCAGTCCCGCACCGGCTCGAGCGGGAAGCTCGATGCGTAGACACCGGGTTCGCGAATGTCCTTGGTCACCATGCCGCGGCCGCTAACGACGACGTCGTCGGTTACATGCACGTGACCGACTGCGCCGGCCTGGCCGCCGAACATGCAGCGGGCACCGATCTCGGTGCTGCCGGCAATGCCGGTCATGGCCGCCAGCGCCGTATGCGGCCCTATGCGCACGTTGTGCGCGACCATGCAAAGGTTGTCGATGCGCACGCCGTCGGCGATCACCGTGTCCTCGAGCGAGCCACAGTCGATAGTGCTGTTCGCGCCGATTTCCACGTCGTTGCCGATCGACACCCCGCCGACCTGCGGCACCTTGACCCAGCCCTCCGGCGTCATGGCATTGCCGAAGCCGTCGGCGCCGACCACGGCCCCGGGATGGAGCACGCAGCGCTCGCCGACTCGCACGTTGCGTACCAGGGTCACCCGCGCGACCAGGCGCGTGTCGGCCCCGATGGTGCAGTCGTGGCCGACGATGGAGCCCGGCCCGAGGATGGCGCGTTCGCCGATCACCGCGCGCGCGCCCACGACGACGTGCGGGCCTATTTCGGCGGTGGCCGCGACGGTCGCGCCCGGGTCGACCACGGCCAGCGCATGCACCCCGGGCACGGCCGCCGGGGCGGGGTGCAGGAGTGCCGCCATGCGGGCATACGTGGCATACGGATCGTCGCTTAGGAGCACCGCGCAGGGCGCCGCGGCGGCGTCGTCGGCGCGCAATACGACCGCGGTCGCCCGCGTCGCCTCGAGCTCCGGGCGCAGGCGGGCGTTCGTGAAAAATCCGAGGGAGCGGGGAGCGGCGCCTGCCAGCGGCGCTACATGATCGACAATGGCGTCGGGATCGCCGACCAGGTCGCAGCCGAACCGTGTAGCCAGTTCCGCAAGACTGATCGGCATGCCTGCGCTGACGCCGGTCTCGGGGCGACTAATTGCTGCTCGTGGCGTTGTAGCTCGTTTCGATGGCGCGCAGCACTTCCTCGGTGATGTTTACCGCGGTGCTGGCAAAGAGCACGCCGTCACCGACGACGAGATCGTAGCCCTGCGCCTGGGCATAGCTTTGCACTTCGACGAGCAGCGTGCGCTGCAGGTTGCCGAGCTCCTCGTTCTGACGGAGGTTCAGGTCCTCCTGGAATTCGTTCTGCAGCCGGGCCACCTCGCGTTGCAGGTCGCGCAGGTCCTTCTCGGCATTGCGGCGCTCGGCCTCGCCCATCACGGACGCGTCCTTCTGCACCTTCGCGGTAAGATCCTCGAGTTCCTTGGCTTTCGCGGCGAACTCGCGCTGACGCGGGGCGAATTCTTCCTGCAAATCGTCCATCGCGGCCTTGGTCTGCGGTGCACGGTCCAGCAGCTGAGGCACGTTCACGACGCCGATCTTAAGTTCCTGAGCTGCGGCCGGCAGCGCGAAGGCACCCAACAGCGCGATACCCAGTACGGCCCGAGTGAGACTATGCTTTACAAAACTCATATTGAATCTATCCCTAAAAAGCTTGACCAATGGAGAACTGGAAGCGTTCCAGTTCGTCTCCGTAATACCTGTCGTTACCGCCGTACGGATTCAGCGGGTATGCATAACTGAAGCGGAACAGGCCGAGCGGCGCCAGCCACTGAACGCCGATACCGACCGATGAGCGCAATGCGTCGAATTCGGGCTTGTACTCGAGCGGGCTGCCGAGCTTGTCCGTGAACTCGACTTCGCCGGTATTGAACACGTTGCCGACATCGTAAAAAATACTGGCCCGCGCCTGGCTGGCCCACTTGTCCGGAAGCGGCAGTATAAGCTCTGCCTGACCTGCAACCAACACGTTGCCGCCGTAGGGGTTGCCGAAGCTGTCCCGGGGTCCAAGGTAGGACTCGCGGAACCCGCGCACGGATTCCGGTCCGCCGCCGTAGAACTGCTTGTAGGGCGGCACCGCCGTAGTGTCGCCGAGGGCCTCGGCAATACCCAGGTCGGCGTTCAGCGCGATGACCCATTTCCGCCAGACCGGCAGGTATTTGGTAAAGCTGTACCGCGCCGAGTAGTACTCCACGTCGCTGCCGGGAACCGTGTACCCGAGGTACAGCTGATGGCGCGTGCCGCGGTTGGCAAACAGAGCCCGGTTCCGGCTGTCGTAGCTCCAGCCCGCCAGGAGTTCGTAAGTATCGAACTGGGTGCCGAAGAAGACGGCCCCGCTGCCGACCTCGGCCACGTAGGTATCGCCGTTGTTCAGCACCCAGTCCCGCGCCTGCTGTGAACTGCCGGCGCTCGTGGCGAGTTCGGCTCTTTGCACCGAGACACCGACGCTCAGCGACTGGTACTCCCCGATCGGGTAACCGTAGTCGATCGAGGCGCCCATCGTCGTCGTCGAAAAGTCCGAGGTCGCGTCGGCATACCGGGTGATGTCGCGGTAATTGAGAGACACCGTGCGGCGGATGCCGTCCATCGTGATGGCGGGGTCCGTGTGCGACAGGCTGTACAGCCTGGAGTACCGGCTCGAATTCAGTTCCAGGGCCACGCGGTTGCCGGTGCCGAGAAAGTTCGTGTGCACGATGCTGCCGTTCAGGATCATTTTCTGCGACTCGGAATAGCCGATGCCGCCCGAGAACTGGCCCGGCATCCGGTACTCGATGTCGAAGTCGACGTCGACGAGATCGGGGCTGCCCGGCACCGGCACGTTCTCGACCTCGACGCTCTCGACGTACGGCAGCCGCTGCAGCCGTACCTTCGACCTGTCGACGAGCAGGTTCGACAGGTAGGCACCCTCCATCTGGCGCATCTCCCGCCTGAGCACCTCGTCTTCGATCTGGCTCACGCCGTTGAAATTGATGCGACGCACGTATACCCGGCTCTTCGGATCGACGAAAAACGTCACCTCCGCCGTTTTCGCTTCGTGGTCGAGTTCCCAGACTGGCTCGACCTCGGCATTGGCATAACCCTCCTCGCCGAGCCTCAGCGACATGAGCTCGCTCGTGTTCGTGAGCAGCGCCTGGTTGAAGATCGAACCGGGTTTGGCGAGCACGAGGCCGCGCAGGTAGGCCTCCGGAACGACCATCTCGCCGACGAGTTTCACGTCGGTAACGGTGTACTGGTCGCCTTCGTCGATCGTGATCGTGACGAAGATGTCCTTCTTGTTCGGCGAAATCGCCACCTGGGTGGCCTCGATGCGGAAATCGGCGTAGCCGCGGTCCATGTAGAACGAGCGCAGCGTCTCGAGGTCGCCTTCCAGCGCTTCCTTCGAATACCGGTCGTCCTGCCGGATCCACGACAACCAGTTCGCCGTATCGAGCTCGAAGCCCTCGCGAATCGCCTCCTCGCCGAACGACTCGTTGCCGACGATGTTGACCTGGCGGATCTTGGCGCGGTCGCCCTCCTCGACATCGATGTTGATGCGCACCGTGTTGTTCGGCCGCTCGGTCACCTTGGTATCGATCTGCACCGCGTACTTGCCGCGGTCGTAGTACTGTTCGCGCAGGAACGTCTCGACATTGTCCAGCACCGAGCGGTCGAACGTGCGGCCCCGCGCGAGGCCAACGCCGCGCAGGGATTCCATGAGGTCCTCGGTCTTGATGTCCTTGTTGCCCTCGACCTCGAAGCTCTCGATGGACGGCCGCTCTCGCACTGCGACTACGAGCGTATCGCCGTCCCTGCGGAGCTCGATGTTGTCGAACAGGCCCTGGCCGTACAGCGCACGGATCGCTTCCTGCAGGCGGACCCGGTCCACGGTGTCGCCGATATTGATCGGCAGGTAGTTGAACACCGTGCCCTCGGAAATCCGCTGCAGGCCCTCGACGCGCATGTCGCGCACGATGAAGGGCGCCTGTGTCTGCGCGAGCAGAGGCGCGGCCGCCAGGCAGGCGACGAGCGCGGCGAGCAGCGAGGCCAGCCGGCGCGGATGTCGGGGTCGTCTGTCTGTCATTCGGTAGCCGTATCCTGCGTGTGCTAGCCCAGAAGCCGGGCGATGTCGTTGTAGAAAGCGAAACTCATGATGAGGAGCAGCGCGAATATGCCTACCTGTTGCCCGAGGAGCTGCGCTCGCTCCGACAGCGGGCTGCCCTTGGCCAGCTCGATGAGCTGGTAGACGATCTGCCCCCCGTCGAGGACCGGCACCGGGATCAGGTTCAGCACACCGAGGCTGATGCTCACGATCGCGAGAAAATCGATGAAGCGCTCGAGGCCCGCCTGGACGGAAGCACCGGCGAACTGTGCAATGTTGATCGGCCCGCTTATGTTCTTGATCGACACGTCGCCGACGAGCATGCGGCCGAGCATGTTGACCGTGAAGGCGGTGGAAGCCCAGGTCCTCTCCGTTGCACGCGCCACGGACTCGAGCGGCCCGTACTGGCGATTGTGGAAATAGCCCTGCACGGATGCGACCGCGCCGACGCCGAGGCGGCCCACCGCGCCGCCATCCTCTTCGTAAGTGTCGAGGACCACGTCGAAACTCAGGGCTTCGCCGCCGCGGTCGACGTCGACGACGACCGCCTCGCCCGGCCGGCCGGACACGGCATTCTGCAGCCCCGCGAAGCCACGCACGGGCTCATCGTCGATGGCCACGATGCGGTCCCCGCTCTGAATTCCCGCCGCGGCGGCGGCGCCGCCGGCGGCCACTTCGCCGACGACGGCCGGCGGCTGCCAGGGCTCGAAGCCGAGGCCTTCGAACAGGAGCCCGGGTTCGGTCAGGCGTTGCGTGTCCTCGCCGACGTCGAGGACCGCTGTGCGTTCGCGGCCTGCCGTGTCGGAAAGCCGCAGAGTCACCTCGCCGTCCGCCACGACCTGGCTCAGGATGGCGACGAGCGCCGATTCCCAGTCCTCGGTCTGCCGGTCGCCGACGGCCAGTATGCGGTCCCCGTGCTCGAGGCCGGCCGCCGCCGCGGGCGATCCGGGCTCCACGTCGCCGATCGCCGGCAGCGGCGTCGGCACGCCGTACACGAACAGGCCCCAGTAGGCGACAATCGCGAAGACGAAATTGAACGCCGGCCCGGCCAGGAGCACGGCAATGCGCTGCGGCACGGGGCGATGGTCAAAGGCGCGGCCGGCGTCCTGCGGCGCGATCTCCGCCTCGCGGCTGTCGAGGAAGCGCACGTAGCCGCCGAGCGGAATCGCCGCCACGCAGTACTCGGTGCGGTCCGGCGCGGCACCTATGCGGGTCCAGAGCGGCTTGCCGAAACCGATGGAGAACCGCAGGACCCGCATGCCGCACCAGCGGCCGACGATGTAATGGCCGAATTCATGCACGGTGACGAGCACGCCAATTGCGATGATGAAAGCGATGAAGCTGCTCAGAGCGTCAAGCACGTCAATTCCCCGGCGCTGCGGCGGCGCAATCGTACAGTGGACTGACGTAGACCGCTGCAGTTCCCGAAAGGCGCCCTCGAGCGTGCCGGACGGCGCATGAATGCGGGCTGAACGCGGGCGCGCCGGCGTTCATGTCAGGCCCAGCCACGGCAAGCCGAGAGCGAACAGCGGTGCGGCCGCCGACACGCTGTCGATGCGGTCGAGTACGCCGCCGTGGCCTGGGAACAGCGTACCACTGTCCTTCATGCCGGCGGTGCGCTTGAACATGCTGACGGTCAGGTCGCCCACCACCGAGAGGCCGGCGACGGCCAGGCAGAACGGCACGAGCGCCGGCAGGTCCGATTCGATCCAGAAACTGCGGGCCAGCGTCACGGCGGCGACGAGGACGAGCCCGCCGATCACCCCTTCCCAGGTCTTACCCGGGCTGATCTTCGGGGCCAGCTTGACGCGGCCGAAGCGCTTGCCGGTGAAGTACGCGCCGATGTCCGCGGCCCAGACGATGAGCAGCGCAAACAGGAGCAGCGAGGGACTCAGTTCGTACAGCATGACCAGCGCCGCGTAGAACGGCACGAGCACGAACGCGCCGGCGAGCCAGCGGCAGGCCTGCGGTATCGGCGTCGGGAACAGGAACGTCCAGCCGAGCGCCAGCACCCACCAGGCGAGCGCGAGGCCGAGCACCGGCATCACCGTCGCCGGCCATCCCAGGTTGACGGCCGCCATGCAGGCCGCGATGAGGCTCACGTAGACGATGCGTACGAGGACGCCTTTAGGCTCGAGGAATGCGGACCACTCCCATGCCCCGGCCATCACGACCAGCGCGATCACGAATTCCGCCGCGAACGGCGGCAGCACGAACAGCACGACGCCCAGTGCGGCCAATGCAACCACAGCGGTAATGATCCGTTGCTTCAGCATTTCAGCGCCTCGAGCTGCTCCCCGGTGTGACCGTATCGCCGTTGCCGCTGCCTGTAAAAGTCGAGGGCGAGGTCGAAGTCGGCTTCCGCGAAGTCCGGCCACAACACGTCGGTGAACCAGAGCTCGGCGTAGGCCAGGTGCCACAGGAGGAAATTGCTGATGCGCCGTTCGCCGCCGGTGCGGATCAGGAGGTCCGGGTCCGGGATTTCGCCGAGCTGCAGTTCCGCCGCCAGCATCGCCTCGTCAACCGCCTCCGGCGCGACCTTGCCGCTGGCGACGCGCAGGGCCAGCCGCCCGGCCGCGTTCGCGATGTCCCAGCGCCCCCCGTAGGCGATCGCAACGATGACGTGCAGGCCGTCGTTGGCCGCGGTGAGCCGCTCTGCGTTCTCGATCTTGTCCACGAGCCCGCGCGCCAGGCAGCCGCGCTCGCCGATGAATTCGAGCCTGACGTTATTGCGATGCAGTTCGGCGATTTCCCGTTGCAGGGCCTCGAGGAACAGCGCCATGAGCGCGCTCACCTCGTCCGCCGGTCGCCGGAAATTCTCGCTCGAGAACGCAAACAGGGTGAGGTGACGGATCCCGACGCGGGCCGCGTGTTCGATCGTGCGCCGCACGGACTTCACGCCGGCCCGGTGCCCGGCGTGCCGTGGACGCGACCGGCTGCGCGCCCACCGCCCGTTGCCGTCCATGATGACGGCCACATGAACCGGGAGGTTCGGGTCTGTAGGCGCGGATGTCGGCACGGGAAGCTGTCTCGGAAATCCTCGATCAGATTTCCAGCAGTTCGGCTTCTTTCTCGGCCAGCACCGCGTCGATCTCGGCAATGTACTTGTCGGTAATGCCCTGGATCTCGGTTTCGGCCTTGCGTTCCTCGTCCTCGCCGATGAGCTTTTCCTTGCGCAGATCCTTGACGTCGCCGATTGCGTCGCGGCGCACGTTGCGAATCGCGATACGTCCGCCCTCGGCCTCGCTGCGCACTACCCGGATCATGTCCTTGCGCCGCTCCTCGGTCAGCGGCGGCAGCGGCACGCGAATGACCGTGCCGGCGGTGGCCGGGTTCAGTCCCAGGTCGGAATTCTGGATCGCCTTTTCGATGACGGATACCATGCTCTTGTCCCAGGGCGTGACGGTCAGGGTACGCGCATCCTCCACGCCGACGTTCGCCACCTGGTTCAATGGCGACTGCGCGCCGTAGTAATCGACGGTCACGTGATCGAGCAGGCTCGTGTGCGCCCGCCCGGTGCGGATTTTCGTCAGCTCGTGTTTCAGCGCGGCCACGCTCTTCGCCATGCGCTCCGCCGTGTCCTTCTTGATGTCTTTGAGCACGCTGTCGCTACTCCCTCTTTGCTGTCACGCCCGGACCAGGGTCCCCACGTGGTCGCCGGAAATCGCCTGCACGAGCGCGTTCGCCCGGTGCAGGTCGAACACCCTGAGAGGCAGGCCGTTGTCCCGGCACATGACGATTGCCGTCGCGTCCATGACGCCGAGCTTGTCGGCAATCACCTGGTCATAGGTCACGACGTCGAAACGCTTCGCGGCCGGGTTCTTCACCGGGTCGTCGTCGTACACCCCGTCGACCTTGGTGGCCTTGAGAAGCACGTCCGCGCCGATCTCTATGGCGCGCAGGCTCGCCGCCGTGTCGGTAGTGAAGAACGGGTTGCCCGTGCCGGCCGCGAGTATGATCACGCGGCCCTTCTCCAGGTGCCGGATGGCGCGGCGGCGGATGTAGTCCTCGCAAACGTCGTGAATCTGCAGCGCGGACATCACGCGGGCATGCATGTCGATGGCCTCGAGCGCGTCCTGGATGGCCAGCGCGTTCATGACAGTGGCCAGCATGCCCATGTAATCGCCCGTGACCCGGTCCATCCCGGCGCGGGCGAGTCCCGCACCGCGAAAGATGTTGCCGCCGCCGATGACGATGGCGATCTCGACGCCCGATCGATGGGCGGCCGCGATTTCCCGCGCGAGTCGTTGGATGACGCGCGGGTCGATGCCATAATCCAGCTCGCCCATCAGCGCCTCGCCGCTGAGCTTCAGCAGGACGCGCCGATACGGAGCCGGAGACTCACCCACCTAGCGCGCCCCCTTGACCTGCGCCATCACTTCCTCGACGAAGTTGTCCTGCCTCTTCTCGATACCTTCGCCGACCTCGAAACGCACGAACGCGACCACGCGGGCCTTGTTCTGTTTCAGGAGCTGGCCCACGGTCGTCTTGTCGTCCTTAACGAACGGCTGGCCGACGAGCGTGATCTCCTTCAGGAACTTCTGCACGCGGCCCTCGACCATCTTCTGGACGATGTCGGCCGGCTTGCCCGACGCGGCGGCCTGCTCGGCGAAGATGCGCCGCTCCGTGTCGAGCGTCTCCGCCGGCACGCCGGTCTCGTCGATGCAGGCCGGGTTGATGGCCGCGACGTGCATGGCGATGTCCCGGGCGAGATCCTCGTCCCCGCCTTCGAGCGCGACGACTGCGCCGATCTTGTCGCCCTGGTGCGTGTAGGTGCCGATCGGGCCGGGGTTCTCGACCGCCGCCATGCGCCGCACCGTGATGTTCTCGCCGACCTTGGCGACGAGCTCGGTGCGCGCCGTCTCGATCGTGCGGCCATCAGCAAGCTTGGCGCCGGCAAGGGCGGCCGCGTCCGCGTGCTGTCCCGCGAGCGCGGCGGCAGCGACGGCTTCGGCAAAGCGCGCGAAATTCTCGTCTTTCGCGACGAAGTCCGTCTCCGAGTTGATTTCGACGATCACCGCCCGGTTGGCGGTCTGCCGGATCACGACACGGCCGTCGGCCGCGACGCGGCCCGCTTTCTTGTCGGCCTTCGCCTGGCCGGATTTGCGCAGGTTCTCCGCGGCTGCATCCATGTCGCCGTTCGCATCGACGAGCGCCTTCTTGCACTCCATCATGCCGGCGCCGGTGCGCTCGCGCAGTTCCTTGACCAATGCTGCGCTGATAGACATCGCTTCCACCTCTCGAATTCGCTCAAGCCGTGCCGTCGTCGTCGTCGGCATCCTCTTCGCCAGCGTCGCCGCCGCGCGACGCGCGCCGTGCCGCGCCGCGGCCAGCGGCCGGCTCGGCCACGGCGGCTTCGACCACGGGTTCCGCATCGCCGGTCTCGGCATCCAGCTCCGCGGCCGCCGCGTCAGGAGCCTCGGCCGCGTCGGCGCCGGCATCGGACCTCGCGGCGGCGGCCTTCTTCTTCGATGCCTTCTTCGTCACCTTCTTCGCGGCCGGCTTCTTGCGCGCCCGCGTCTTCCTGACGTTGCCCGTCTCGTCGAGCTCGACGAACTCGTCCTCGCCCAGGGCGACTTCCGGCAACGATGCCCTGCCGTCATCGACGGCATCCGCGATGAGCGCCGCGTACAGTTCGATTGCACGCATCGCGTCGTCATTGCCGGGAATCACGTAGTCGACGCCGTCCGGGGAACAGTTCGTGTCGACGATCGCGACTACCGGGATACCGAGCTTCTGGGCCTCGCGGATGGCGATGTCCTCGTGCTCGACGTCGACCACGAACAGGACATCGGGCAGGGACTTCATTTCCTTGATGCCGCCGAGAGAACGCTCGAGCTTTTCCTGCTCGCGCTTCAGGCCCAGGATTTCTTTCTTGGTCAGGCCTTCGAAGCCGCTCTCCGCAGCCATCTGCTCGAGCGACAGGAGGCGCTTCACCGACTGGCGGATCGTCTTGTAGTTCGTCAGCATGCCGCCGAGCCAGCGCTGGCTCACGAAGGGCATGCCGCAACGCGACGCATGCACGCGGATCGCCTCGCGCGCGGCCCGTTTGGTGCCGACGAAGAGCACGGTGCCGCCGTCGGACACCGTTCCCTTGACGAAGGCGTACGCCTCCCTGGCGAGCGGCAGGCTCTTTTCGAGATTGATGATGTGGATCTTGTTACGCTCGCCGAAGATGTAAGGTGCCATCTTCGGGTTCCAGAAGCGGGTCTGATGACCAAAGTGCACGCCAGCCTCAAGCATCTGGCGCATGGTTACGTCTGCCATGAGTAGTCTCCGGGTTGAGCCTCCGCGGGTCCCGGACCGCAACCCCTTGTTTTTGTGGGGCACCCAGCGGAACGTGTCGACGCGCGTGTGGATTAATTGCCTCGAGGGCGCGCGCTTTATACCATAGCCAGCCGCGACCAACAACGCGGAAATCAAGCATTTAGCCGACTCGGGGCGCCATCGGGCGGGTGCCCCGGGGGCTTGCTGGCGCCTGCGGGCCAGCGCGCCGGACGCCTCGCCGGGCAGGACCATGACCATCACCATCAAGACCGTCGAAGAACAGGAGAAAATGCGGATCGCCGGCCGGCTGGCCGCCGACGTGCTCGACATGATCGGCGACTACGTCGAGCCCGGCATCACGACGGGCGAGCTCGACCGCATCTGCCACGACTACATCACCAACGTGCAGGACGCGATCCCGGCGCCGCTCAACTACCGCGGCTTCCCGAAGTCGATCTGCACCTCCGTGAACCATGTCGTGTGCCACGGCATCCCGGGCGAGAAGAAGCTCAAGGCCGGCGACTGCGTGAACATCGACGTAACGGTCATCAAGGACGGCTATCACGGCGACACGAGCCGGATGTTCTTCGTCGGCAAGCCCGGGATCCAGGCGCAGCGGCTGTCGGACGTCGCGTTCGAGGGGATGTGGCGCGGCATCCGCGAACTCGGCCCGGGCAAACACCTGGGCGACGTCGGCGAAGCCATCCAGTCGTGGGTCGAGGAGAACCGCTTCAGCGTCGTGCGCGAGTACTGCGGGCACGGCATCGGCCGCATATTCCACGAGGACCCGCAGGTGCTGCACTTCGGGCACCGCGGCGCCGGCCTGGAACTCAGGCCCGGCATGACGCTCACGGTCGAGCCGATGGTCAACGCGGGCAAGCGGCACGTGAAACTGCTGAACGACGGCTGGACGGTCGTGACCAAGGACCACAGCCTGTCTGCCCAATGGGAACATACGGTCCTCATTACCGAGGACGGCTACGAGGTGCTGACGGTCGGTGCAGACGCTCGTTGACACGCGCGCCGCGCTCGCGGCCGCGGATGCGGAACTGAAGGAGCGCTTCCTGGCGGGCGGGTCGGTCGTTGCGCTCGTGCACGAGCGGGCGCGCATCGTCGACGGCATCATCGGGGACCTGTGGCGGCAGCACGCGGCGGGGCTCGCCGCTACCGTCGCGCTGGTTGCAGTGGGCGGCTACGGGCGCGGCGAACTCCACCCGCATTCCGACGTGGACATCATGCTGCTCCTTCCCGACGAGTTCGATGCGCGCGGCAACGAACAGCTCGCGCGTTTCGTGACCTCGCTGTGGGATGCCGGCCTCGAGATCGGCCACAGCGTCCGCACCGTCGCGCAATGCCATGACGAGGCGGCGACCGACCTGACGGTCGCGACGACGCTCATGGAGGCACGGCTGCTCGCGGGGCCGGCAGGACTGTTCCGCTCGATGGAAGCTGCCGTCGGGCCGGACAGCGTGTGGCCGTCGAACCGCTTCTTCGAGGAGAAGCGCAAGGAGCAGATCGCGCGGCATCACCGCTACGACGACACCGGGTACAACCTCGAACCCAACGTCAAGGGCAGCCCCGGCGGACTGCGTGACATCCAGATGATCGGATGGGTGGCGAAACGCCACTTCGGCTGTGCGACGTTCGCGGAGCTGGTGGATCACGAATTCCTCACCCCCGGGCAGCTGAAGCGCCTGCAGGACGGACAGGCTTTCCTCTGGCGCGTGCGCTTCGCGTTGCACGTTTTGACCGGCCGGCGCGAGGACCGCATCCTGTTCGACTACCAGATCAAGCTCGCCGAGATGCTCGGCTACGAGGACGCGACCTACACGCTCGCGGTCGAGCAGCTCATGCAGCGGTACTACCGTACGGTGATGGACCTGTCGCGTCTGAACGAGATGCTTCTGCAACTCTTCGAGGAAGCGATCCTGCTCGACCCCGCTGCGGCCCCGGAGCCGCTCAACGAACGCTTCCGTGTGCGCAACGGCTTTCTCGAAACGGTCGACAACCGGGTCTTCGACAACGATCCGTCCGCCCTGCTCGAAATGTTCGTGCTTCTGCAGGACCACCCGGACATCCGGGGCGTCAGCGCCTACACGATAGGGCTCATCAAGCGAAGCCTGTATCTCATCGACGAGGAGTTCCGCCAGAACCCGCGCAACCACCGGCTGTTCCTGGCGATCCTGCGGGCGCCCGAGGGCGTGACGCACGAGCTGCGACGAATGAACCTCTACGGCATCCTCGGCCTCTACGTACCCGCGTTCGGCCGGGTCGTCGGGAGGATGCAGTACGACCTGTTTCACGCGTATACGGTCGACGAGCATACGCTGTTCGTCGTGAGCAACTTGCGGCGCTTCGCCCTCGCCCGCTTCGACCACGAGTTTCCCGATTGCAGCCGCATCATGCAGCAGCTCGAGAAGCCGGAGATCCTGTATCTCGCCGGCCTGTTCCATGACATTGCCAAGGGCCGGGGCGGCGATCATTCCGAGCTCGGCGCAGTCGACGCGGAATCATTCTGCCTCGAGCACGGGCTCGGGAAGTACGACGCGGCCACCGTGGCGTGGCTCGTCCGTAATCACCTGATACTGTCCATGACCGCACAGAAAAAGGACATCGGCGACCCGGACGTCATCAACGAATTCGCCGCACTGGTCGGCGACCAGCTGCACCTCGATTACCTGTACCTGCTCACGGTCGCCGACGTCCGGGGCACGAACCCGAAGTTGTGGAACTCCTGGAAAGCAAGCCTGTTCCGCGACCTCTACGACCTGACGTCGCGGGCGCTCCGCCGCGGGCTCGCCAACCCGATCGACCGGGAACTGCTGGTGTCCGAGACGCAGGAGCAGGCGCGTGAGCGCCTGCGCGCCGCCGGCGTACCGGATGCAACGACCGACAAGGTCTGGGCGCTGCTCGACGAGGACTATTTCATCCGGCACAAGCCGGACGAAATCGTGTGGCATACCGATTGGCTCGCCGACTCGGACACTGGCTCGCGGGTCGGGCTGATCGACGTGCGCCGCCAACCGGGCGGCGACGGCGTCGAAGCAGTGCTGTACACGCCGCAGAAGCGGCATACGTTCGCGCACGCGACCGCCATCGTCGATGAGTTGGGCATGACGATCGTCGATGCCCGTATCGTGCCGCTCGACAACGATTACAGCCTCGACACTTACATCTTCATGGAGACGGACAAGCGCATCGAGATCGACGATGCGCGCCTGAACAAGATTCGCCGGATGCTCACCCGCGTGCTCACGGCCGACGACGGCGAGGTAACCAAGGTAACGCGCACCGTGCCGCGCCAGGCGCGGATGTTCACGACGCGCACGAGCGTCGACTTCATTCGGGTCTCGCGCCAGGGCAAGAACGTCATGGAGCTCGTGGCGGCCGACCGGCCGGGCCTGCTCAGCAAGGTCGGGCAGGTGTTCCTCGAGCACGGCGTCGATATCCACACCGCGAAGATCATGACGATCGGCGAACGCGCTGAGGACGTGTTCTACCTCACCGACGAATCCGGCGCGTCACTCGACGAAGCCGCGCGCGATCGCCTGCGCGCGGCGTTGCTCGACAAGCTCGGCGATTACCAGCCGAACCACAGGGAGTCCGCCGCTTGACCGGGGACGAGCAGGCGCTGATCGAGACGGCCTTTGCGGACGGAGTCGACGCGGTCGACCGGACCCGGCTCACGGCCGCCGTGGACGCAGCCATCGATGCGCTCGACCGCGGCGAACTGCGTGTCGCCGAACCCGAGGGCGGCGGCTGGCGGGTCAACCAGTGGCTGAAGAAGGCCGTGCTCCTGAGTTTCCGGCTGCGGCAAAACCGCGTCATCGACGGGGGCCACAGCCGCTTTTTCGACAAGGTGCCGCTGAAATACGCCGAGTACACCGCGGAGGATTTCCGGCGCGACGGCGTGCGCGTCGTCCCCGACGCCGTCGTACGCAAGGGCGCCTACGTGGCGCCGGACGTGATCCTTATGCCGAGCTACGTGAACATCGGCGCGTACGTCGGCAGCGGCACGATGGTCGATACCTGGGCGACGGTCGGCAGCTGTGCCCAGATCGGCCGCAACGTGCACCTCTCCGGCGGCGTCGGCATCGGCGGCGTGCTCGAGCCCGTGCAGGCCGGGCCGACGATCATCGAGGACGACTGCTTCATAGGCGCCCGCTCGGAAGTCGTCGAAGGCGTGGTCGTCGGCCGTGGGTCAGTGATTTCGATGGGCGTCTACATCGGCCAGAGCACGCGCATCTACGATCGCCAGACGGGCGAGGTCAGCTACGGGCACATTCCGCCGGGCTCCGTCGTCGTGTCGGGCAACCTGCCCTCCGCCGACGGGCGCTACTCGCTGTACTGCGCGGTCGTCGTCAAGACGGTGGACGCAAGAACGCGGGCGAAAACGGGATTGAACGAACTGCTGCGGCATGCACAGGCGCAGGCGAGCGTGCCGTGAGCGGCGACGCCCCGCTCCGCGTTTACGGCATCGGCAGTTGCGACACGTGCCGACGCGCGCGCCGCTACCTCGACGACCATGCCATCCCGCATGTCTTTCATGACGTGCGCGAGGACGGACTCAGCATCCAGATGCTCGAGCGCTGGGCCAGGCGCGCGGGCTGGCAGAAGCTGCTCAACCGGCAGAGCCTCACCTGGCGCCGGATCCCCGAAGCCGACCGTAGCGCGATCACGCACGACCGGGCGCTCGCGCTGATCCTCGAGCACCCGACGCTCTTGAAGCGCCCTGTGCTCGAGCATCCCGGCTATATAGCCGTCGGATTCTCGGAAGCGCGGTTCGCCGATTTCCTGAGCCGGTCCGCACCCGGCCCGAAGTAGCCGGACAGCTCAGCCCGCAAGCGTTGCGAGACGCCGGTGCGTGCCGGCGATCCGCTCTGTGGTCCCGGCGGCGACACCCGCCTCGCTTGCGAATGCCGGCCAGCGTTCGACGGCGGCATCGACCTCGCCGGCGATGCGTGCGGCCCTCGCAGGCTTTATTCCCCCGGCTTTGGCCAGCGCCAGCAGGTCGTCGAGGCTGAAGCCGTCGCGCCGGCCGTTGATGCTCATCTGGTGCCTGCTCGTCCAGGCGCCGGAAGGGTTGTAACTATAGGCCACGTCGAACGCGGGCGAGAGCCGCCAGGCGCCCGCCTTGTCCATTAGAAACGCGATGTTCTTCACGTGGTCGTCGTGATTGCGCGCGATCACGTTGAACGCCGCGCGACGAAACTGCTGTTCGATGTCGCGCATCGGCAGGCCGAGTTGCTGGCAGGCCATGAGCGCCTGCTCATAGCTGTACGCATCGGGGCGGTTGTAGTCGAAGTGCAGCAGCGCGGCCAGCGACTGCATGTGGATCTTCTCGCCCGAACCGCTGCGATCGAAGCGCCGCGTCATGAAATGCGCACGCCCGCCCTCGCGGTGCAGACGCGACGCCGTCATGGCGATGCCCCCCGCCACCGCCATCCGGTAATAGGCGAATTCGACCTGGCCGTAGCCTTCGGGATCGGCCACCTCGCGATCCCGGTTGCCGGCCACGCCGTCGAACTTCATGAGCCAGTGCGTGAAGCCCTGTCCCGCCGGCACCTGGCCCGAGCGGAACTCGCCGGTCGTCTCGTTCCAGGACAGGATCGCCTTGGCGCGCGCGCCGCCGGCCGACGTGCCCACCCTCAGGATGTCCTCGATCACGCGGCCGTCGTCGGCCCCGGCGAACTTGCCCTCGAGGCTCACGCGCTCGTCGAGGACGCGGTTCGCGAGTTGCACCAGCGCTTCGATCTCGAGACGTTTGCGGGCCGTCGGGGGGCCGAGCAGGGCAGGCTCGAACTCGAGCGCGCCCATGCCGCGGGTGCCGATATAGCAGAGGCGTTCGACCGGGTTGAAACTCTCCGGCCGGCGCCCGCGGCTTGCCAGCCAGGCGTCGATCAGCGCATTGCCGAACCGGTCGGGCAGCGAGTCGGCGACGAGGCCGGGCAGCCCGCGGAAGCTTTCGCGCGGCAGGTCCGGGAATTCGTACGGCGCGTTGCGCAGCGGCATTACGAGCGGCGAGACCTCGATGCCGCTCTGAACGAACTCCGGCGCGTACTGGAACACGCCGATCTCCCGGTTTTCGAGCCAGCTCACCGCGGCGATCTGGCGGCCCCAGAGGTTGACGGCGGCGTCGGTCATCCGCCGTCGCCGTCATCCGCCCACTGCCACGGCGCGGCGGGATCCGCCGGCCGCGGGCGTGCGCGGCGGCGTTCGCGTCCGCCGAGCCGCACCCGGTCGATCGGCCTTACCGCCGGGTCGGGCAGGAGCGCGACCAGGCGATCCGCGAGCCCCAGCGCCTTCAGCACGCGGATGAGGGTGTCGACGGACACACCAGCGCCATTCTCGAGGCGCGTGATGGTGCGCCGCGACACGCCGGCCTCCGCGGCCAGCTGGGACTGGTTGATGTTCCTGGCGAGGCGCAATGCCTCGAGGCGCCGGCCCAGGTCCTGCTCGATCACCTGGACGGGAACCTGGTTGTAATCGATGTCACGCGCCATATTCTGCTCAATGTCGTGCCTTTCGGCAGTACTGAGCATTATATGACGCAAAAACTCGACCGCAAGCCCTCGGCCAATTTATGGGACTTTATTGTCTCGTTAAAGCCTATTGTACGTGTTTTGAGACAAATCTGGCGATTAATGTGTGCCCCGATTCACAGTTCGATCGAGCGCCGGGTCGGGCGCCGAGACAGCGCCGCCTGGGCGACCCTGCGGATCGCGAGGACGAATGCCGCCGTGCGCAGGTCGATGCGGCGCTCGTCGGCGATCTGCTTCACGGACTCCCAGCCGCGGCGCATCGTCTTCTCGAGCTCGGCGTTAACGCGGTCGACGTCCCAGCGGAACTGCTGGATGTTCTG
>DASUOE010000137.1:0-4146 GCA_036276805.1 Woeseiaceae bacterium
CTTCTCCTTGAGGTAACCCGCGTTGCCGTCGGCCCAGTCGTCGGGCATGTCGTCGCGGGCCTTGTGTTGCACCACGCCCACGATTCCGCCGGGTTTGAGCACATCGTAGACGTCGCGCAACGCCGTCGTCAGGTATGCCCCGTCGCCCTCGAAGCGCGCGAGATTGTGCAGCGCCCGCACGGCGAGCACGGCATCGGCAGTCCCTTTCATCTCGCTCGGGAGCGAGCCGAGATCGAACGCGGCGAGGCTCGCGCCGTCATCGCCCTGCCATTCGCTCGCCTGCTGCGGCCAGTCCTCGACCCAGGTTGCCATCGAATCGATGAACGACTGCTCGAAGAAGCCGAACTTCGGCCACATGTCGTGCGCGTAGTTCCCACCGATCAAATGGCCGTCGGCGCCCAGGTACGGGATGAGGATGCGCGAATACCAGCCTTCGCCCGGCAGCAGCTCGACGACCGTCATCCCCGGTTCTATACCGAAGAACTCGAGGGTCTCCTGCGGATGACGTTGTGAGTAACGCGCCTTGATGTCCTCGGGCTGCGCGGCAAGCACGGCCTCGAGGCGGTCGGTCGGAGACTCCGCGCGGACCGCCGGCGCGGCATCGGCCGCGGCAGGACCGGCATCCGCCGGTGCCTCGGGCTCGGGCCCGGCGGGCGGCGGCGTCGGCTCGCAGCCGAGCAGGATGATGGCCAGTGACACTGCGAGGACTCTCGTCATGACGGTTGCTCCTTCCTGTGCGGCGAGGATTGTGCTGCAGCCGCGGATAGCGGTGCGCAGAAGTGTACTCCTTTGCCTGCACGGATTTCGATAGCCGGTCGTAGACCCGTTCCTGCAGGGCGGCCGTCGCCTGGAACGTGCCGCCTTCGCGTTCTCAATCAAAAGACGCGATGCACCTGGATCAACCGGTCGTTTTCGTCGGGTCCCTTCGCCACCGCCATGGGGGCGGGCGTTTCGACGAGGGTCGAGAGAAAAACGGACTTGTTCAGCCAGTCGTACGGCCCCTGCGGGGCCGTGAAAACGGGTACGAGGCGATAGGTGCCCCAGCCCGATCCGTCGCCGGGGTACGCCAGCCCCTTGTTGTGGATGAGTATGTTGGTCCCGTCATGCGTGCGCAGCCGGTAGAAGGCATCGATGACCACGACACCGTCGGGACGCACTAACGGATAGTCGGCGCCGCCCGGCATGACGTCGCCCTTGATCGAGGGTCCCTCGAAATATCCGCCGACGATGGGCCAGAAATCTTCCCGGACCCCGTCCTTGCTGTTGTTGTTCGGCCCCATGGTTTCAGGCGTCGAGCAGGTCACGACGAGGTTCATGACGAGCTCGGTACGTATCGGGTCGTAGTTTCTGAGTCCGCCGTCTCGGGACGTTTCCCCGGCGAACCCGATACCGGTGGCGGCCATGCCGAGGCCGGCAACGCCCATCTTGAAGAGCTCGCGGCGCTGCAGCGTGAGCGCGTTGCCGTGCTCGGCGGACGACCGGGTACCAGGTTGGCCGGCCTTCATCGGTTCCCCGCTCACGGACCCTCCCGGTCGACCGAACAGCGAAAGCTCGCGGCACGGCCCGGGTCCCCGCTGCCGTCGTAGCGCGGGAACGCCGGAAACTGGCACACGGGGCGCTCGAACCGGGTCTCCGTGCCCGATTCGTCGAGTTTCGCAGCCGCGTGCCCGTCCGGCGCGCTGCCCTGCTCGACCCAGGCCTCCAGCTTTTCCAGGAAGTCGACCGAGTTTGCGCCGGGGCCGACAAGTTCGTGGCCGAGCGCGGGCATGACGTAAAAGCGCGAGAACTCCTGCACCGGGTCGGCGCCCATGTTTTGCTTCAGTGCGTCGTAGTATTGCGCGAACCGGTAAATGGACACGCACGCATCGCCCGCCGGATACCACACCAGCAGCTTGCCGCCGCGGTCCCGGAACGCCGTCATGTCGCGTGCCGTCGGGTCGATGGCACTGGACAACCTCTGCCACCCTGCTTCGTGTTCCGTCGGATCGTGTGCCATCACGCTGGCCGCGTCGTTGCCTTCGACTACCTTCACGGCCTGGTCGGCGGCGACGTAGTTAAAAGGCGAGGGGTTCTCGAATTCCCTGCCGAACAGGTAGTCCACCCAGTCGCCGGACGGCGCCCCGCCCCGGCCGAACCCCGGGTAAGCTGCCGGCAATCCGTCGGACAGCGCGACCTGGTATGGATGGTCCCGGTGCACGAGCGCGATCGTCGCCAGTTGGCCCTCGGTCAGGCACGCGTCCGTCTTCTCACCCGCGCACAGGAGATCCGCGGCGTCGTAATTGCAGGCGCTGAAGTTGTGGATGATCCCGTCTTCGAGGCCGTCGAGTTCATCGCAGACGGCAATTTCCGCATTCATGTACAACTCGACGTCGGCCGGGCTCATCCAGTTGTCCTGTGCCGAGAATACGTGACGCATGAGCTCCAGCATGCCGAGCTGGTGGCTTTGCTGGTTGATGGCCGGCGCCAGGGCCACGATGCCGTCGTAATCGCCGGGATAACGTTCCGCGGCGACCAGGCCCGCCCGGCCGCCGTTCGACAGGCCGACCATGTAGCGACGCACCGGCGGCTTGCCGTAGAACGCGGCCACGATGCGCGTGCCGACCTCGAGCGTCTTGTGGTTTGCGAGATAGCCATGGTTCTGCAGGGCGACGTCGTCGAGGCCCCAGGGTATGAACAGCTGCACCTGGTGCCCGGCATCGGAACTGAAGCGCGCATACGGTTTGCCTCGATACCACGCGCCCGTCCAATCGGCATCCGTCGGGATGAAACCATCGAAGCCGCCGCCGCCGACGGTCAGCGATTTGCCGTTCCAGGCGGCCGGCGAAGGCAGCTCGACGGCCCACTGGATCGTCGATGCCGGCGAAGACACGATCTCACCGCGCACGACGCAGACATCGAGGTCGAAGTCGCGACCCGCTTTCATTTCCGTCGCCGTCACGCGCGCGGCGTGCGGCAAACCGGAGACCTCGAACGCGTCACACAGTGCCGGCAGGTCAGTTGCTTCGGCGGCCGTGCCGGCGTCGTCGTGACTGCGCGTGCAGCCGTACCCGCCGATGACCGGCAGCAGCAACAAAATACCAAGCGATCCGGCACGCGGCATGCGCGCCCTGCAGGATGGGTTCATGTCTTGTCCTTTGAAAAGAAGCGCGCTAATCGAAGTTGTAATCGAGGCCGACCGACCATTCGCGCGGCGGGCCGAGTCCGCGCTGCTCGCCGACGCCGATCAGGGCGAAGTCGCCGGCAGTGACAGCGTATTCCTCGTCGGCGATGTTCTTTCCGAGGGCATAGACGCTCCAGCGGCCGTCCGTCGACGTGTAGTCGACCCGCATGTTGAGCAGGCCGTAGGGCGACTGCGAGTTGAGGTTGAACACGTCGAAGACGAACTCGCTGCGATGGTTGTAGTCGACACTGGCGGACAGCGTGCCACGCGCGGTCTCGGCCAGGATCGCATCCAACCCGACCGTCCAGGAATTCTTCGACGTGAAGGGCAGCATTTCACCGGGCGGGGTATCCGTACCCGGGCCGACGACGTCATTGACTGTGCCGTATTCGAAGTCGAGTACGCCAAGGTTCGCGGTCAGCGTCAGCCACGTGTTGATCGCCGCGGCGAAATCTGCTTCCAGGCCGCGGATCGTCCCGTCGCCGGCGTTCGCCGTCTCCGTGACATAAATGCCGTCGATGAAGAAGAAGGTCGGCAGCTGGATCTCCTGGTAGTCCGAGTAGAAAACGGCCAGGTTGAATCGCAGGCGCCGGTCGAGCCATTCGGTTTTCGCGCCCAGCTCGTAAGTGTCGAGCTCTTCGGGTTCGTAAGCTTCGAACCGCGGCGGCTCCGTGGTCGGGCGCGCGTTGAACCCGCCGGACTTGTAGCCGTTGGCATAGGACGCGTAGAGCATGTGGTCCTCCGACACCTGCCACTCGACCCCGAGCCGCGGGGTAAACGAATCCCAGCTGTCGTTCAGTTTTGGCGATGCGGCATCCATGACGCCCGGAATGCCGGGCGGCGGCCCGGTCAGGTCGTACTGGACGAACTCGAAGTCTTTCTCGTCCTCGTTGACCCGTGCGCCGAGAGTCACGCTCCAGGCGTCGGTGAGCGAGTAACCGAGCTGGGCGTAGGCGGCCGTACTGGTCGTCTTCTGCGTCCGGTAC
>DASUOE010000138.1:0-4935 GCA_036276805.1 Woeseiaceae bacterium
AATTCGCGGCGTTACCGCCGCTGCCAGCTCAGGAATTCCGGCCGCCTGCAATTCGCGGCGTTACCGCCGCTCCTACCGTTCATGCGTGACGCGAAAATATGTACGGCATGTTTCGGCCGGTTTGATTGACTCGTCACATTGCCTCGCTAACCTGATACGCAGGCCTGGGCCGGCTGGACCGGCCGGCATGGACAGCGAGGCAACTATCATGACGACTACCGAAAGGACACAATACCTGCTCGCGTCGGATTTCGACCAGACGTTGAGCTTCAACGACTCCGGCGCCGTGCTCGCGGAGCTCATCGGCGTACCGGATTTCGAGCGCCGCGTGCAGGGACTCTCGGACAGCAACCTCGTCCAACAGGGCGGCGAGCTGGCCTATCTCATCCGCCACGACCCGGACTTCCGCGGCGTGCGGCGCGAACACCTTCGTGCGGCCGGGGAACGGGTACGGCTGAAACAGGCGATACCGGAACTCCTCGCATTGCTCGAGAACGGCATAGACGGGGCCAGGATCGCGTTCCGCGTGATCTCGGCCGCACCGCGCGAGGTCGTGGTCGCGGCGCTCGACGGCATAGTGCCCGCCGAGCACATCGTCGCGACGGAACTCGACTTTGACGCAGAGACCGCGGAGGTCGCGGCGATCCACCACGTTGCCGCGGGCTTCGGCAAGGTGGCGGCGCTCGAGCTGCTCTCCGCGGAACTGGGCATTGCGCTCGACCGCGTCATTTACGTGGGCGACGGCAGTTCCGACGTGCATGCGATGCTGCACGTGAATCATCACCAGGGCTTCACGGTCGCCGTTTCCGGGAATCGGCTGCTCGCGCGGGTTGCGCTTGCCACCGTCATCAGCGACAACGCCTGCAGCGTGCTCATGCCGATACTCGAGCAGGTGTTCGGGTGGCGCGTGCCGGCGATCCGCGCGATGCTGGAACGTTCCGGCCTGCGCGTGGACGCGTGGGAGAAAGTGCGCATGGAGACGGTTAAACTGGCGGAAATCGGCCGCACCCAGGCCAGGGAGAGGATTGCATGACGATGGCCGGTACGCTCATCGAAACGGTCGGCTGGCTCGCCACCGCGGTGTTCACGATGTCGTTCCTTTTCAAGGACGTCATAAAGCTGCGCGCGCTGCAGATCGGCGGTGCGCTGTTGTGGCTGTGTTACGGCCTCCTGATCGGGTCGCAGCCGGTCGTGGTCGCGAACGTGCTGGTCGTGGTGGTGGCCGTCTGGACGACGGTGCGCTACGCGGCGGCGCGACCGACGTAGGAGCGGCCGCCCGGCAACTCCGGCGGGGCCGGCAGGCATTGGATTCACTTACCCAGATCGTACTTGGCGCAAGCGTGGCCGCGCTCGCCGCGCCGCCCGAGCATCGCCGCAAGGCGCTCGCCGTCGGCGCGGTGCTCGGGACTCTGCCGGACCTCGACGTGCTCGTCGACTACGGCGGCGCCGTCGAGAATTTCACCTATCATCGGGGTTTCAGCCATTCGCTCATCGTGCTGGCGCCGTTCTCGGTGCTGCTGTGGCTCGCGCTCAGGCGCTGGTGGGCGCCGGTGCGCGCGGCGCCGCGCCCCTGGCTTGCCGCCATTGCGCTCACGCTCCTGACGCATCCCCTGCTGGACGCTCATACGGCCTACGGCACGCAGCTTTTCTGGCCGTTCGAACCGAACCCGGTGATGTGGGGCACGATCTTCATCATCGACCCGCTGTACACGCTGCCGCTGCTCGCCACAGTGGTGTATGCCGCGCTGCGGCCGCACGCATTGCGTGCCGGGCGTGGCCTCGCCGTCGCGCTCTCGGTGAGCACGGCCTATCTCGCCTGGACCTGGGTGGCGCAGGGCATCGTCGCCGGCCATGCGCGCGAGGCGCTTGCCGCACAGGGACGCGAAGACGTAGCGTTGTTCGTGACGCCGACGCCGTTCAACACGCTGCTCTGGCGCGTCGTCGCGATGACCGACGACGGCTGGCTCGAAGGCTTCGACTCGCTGTTGCTGGACGAGGGCCGCATGGCCCTGCGAGCCTATCCCTCCGATTCGGCGGCGCTCGCGTCGGCCGCCGATGACGTCTGGGCAGTGCGACGCCTGTCGTGGTTCGCGAGCGGGTTCGTGCGGGCGAGCGTGCACGACGGCGAGCTTTACATCGCGGATCTGCGCATGGGCCAGTACCCGGTGTTCGTGTTCACCCACATCGTCGCCGAGCGCGGCAATCCCCACTGGCGCCCGATCGAGGCCGAGCTCGTGTCTGTGGACTTCTCGGACCGCTCGCTCGGTGAAGTGTGGGAGCGCGTCTGGTCGGCGCCCGCACCAACGGAGCAGGAACCATGAAAAAACGCGACTTCCTGAAGGCCTCCGCGGCGCTCGGCCTCGCGGCCGCCGCACCGCTGCCTGCCGTGCGGGCGGCGGTCTCGTCGCCGGACATGCCGAACCTCGCCAGCGCCGTCGTCCCGATTTCGCCCGCGGAACGCCGCGCCCGCATCGCGAAAGCGCAGCGCCTGATGCAGGAATCGGGCATCGATGCACTCCTGCTCGACGCCGGCTCCTCGCTCGTCTACTTCACCGGGCTATCGTGGTGGCGCTCGGAGCGCTTCACCGGCGCGGTGATCCCGGCCGAAGGCGAGATCGGCGTCGTGACGCCGTATTTCGAGGAGCCGTCCGTACGTGAAAGCCTGGCCGTCGGCGACGACGTCCGGACCTGGCACGAACACGAGGACCCGTTCGCACTCGTGGCCGGCCTGCTCGCCGACCGGGGCCTCAAGGGCGGAAAGATCGCCGTCGAGGAAACGGTGCGCTTCTTCATCGTCGACGGCGCCGCGCGCGCCGCACCCGCGTTCGCCCTCGTGCCGGGCGCGGCGATCGTCCGCGGCTGCCGGCTCTACAAGTCGCCGGGCGAGCTCGCGCTGATGCAGGCGGCGAACGACATCACCCTGGCGGCCTGCCGGCGCGTGCACGGCAGCCTCGAGGCCGGCATGACGCCCGGCGACATCGCCGCGATGATGAATGCCGCAACCGGCGCGCTCGGCGGCGCACCGCAGTTCGCGCTGGTCCTGCTGAACGATGCCAGCGCCTACCCGCACGGCACGGACGCGCCGCAGGTGCTCCGCGAGGGCAGCGTCGTCCTGATGGATTGCGGCTCTGCCGTTCATGGCTACCAGTCGGACGTCTCGCGCACCTGGGTGTTCGGCGAGCCGACGCGAAAACAGCGCGAGGTGTGGAATGCCGTGAAGCACGGCCAGGAACTCGCCCTCGAGTCGGCAGAGCCCGGTACGCCGGCCGGCAAGGTCGACGACGTCGTACGGGCGTACTACGAAAGCCTCGGCTACGGGCCTGGTTACGCCACCCCGGGCCTGCCGCACCGGCTCGGCCACGGCATCGGGCTCGACGGGCACGAACCGGTGAACTTCGTGCACGGCGAGACGACGCCGCTCGCGCCGGGCATGTGCCTGTCGAACGAGCCCGGACTCTATATCTACGGAGAGTTCGGCGTGCGGCTCGAGGATTGCCTGTACATGACCGCGGACGGGCCTGTCCTGTTCACTCCGCTCGCGCGCTCGCTCGACGATCCGATCTGACCTGACATGACCTGCTACGGCACGCCCGTATTGGCTCGATTTCTGGACGTGGCAGTGCGATCCTTCCGCAACAGTCGTCCTGGAGGACATCGATGCCCGGCAAAAAGACCATCGCCGTCGTCGGCGCCACCGGCGCCCAGGGCGGCGGGCTCGTGCGCGCCGTTCTCGACGACCCGGCAGAGCCGTTTGCCGTCCGTACCCTGACCCGCCACCCGAAGGGCGAAAAGGGACAGGAGCTCGCGGCGCAGGGCGCAGAGGTCGTGGGCGCGGATCTCGATGACCGCGCGAGCCTCGAGAAAGCATTCGCCGGCGCCGACGGCGTGTTCTGCGTCACCAACTTCTGGGAGCACTTCTCGCCGGAGAAGGAGATCGAGCAGGCGCGGAACATGGCCGAGGCCGCGCTCCATGCCGGCGTGGGGCACGTCGTCTGGTCCACGCTCGAGGACACGCGCCTCGACGTGCCGCTCGACGACGACCGCATGCCGACGCTCATGGGCAACTACAAGGTCCCGCACTTCGATGCCAAGGGCGAGGCGAACGCCGAATTCTCGGACCGCGGGCTCCCGGTGACCTTCCTGCTGACGTCCTTCTACTGGGACAACCTGCTCTACTTCGGCATGGAACCCAGGCGCGGGCCGGACGGTCGCCTGAAGTTCGCGCTCGCGATGGAAGACAAGCCGCTGCCCGGCATCGCCGCCGTCGACATCGGCAAGTGCGCCTACGGGGTCTTCAAAGGCCGCGACCGGTACGTCGGGGAGACCGTCGGCATCGCCGGGGAGCACCTGACCGGCGGCGAGATGGCGGCGGCGCTCACGGAGGCGCTCGGCGAGCCGGTGGACTACCAGGCCGTGCCCTTCGGCGTCTTCCGCTCGCTCGGCTTCCCCGGCGCCGAGGACCTCGGCAACATGTTCCAGTACAAGGCCGAGTTCAACGACAGGTTCTGCGGCGCCCGCGATCCGGAAGTGGCCCGGTCACTCAACCCGGAACTCCTGACCTTCCGCGACTGGCTGGCACGCAATAAGAAGCGCATGCCACGCGCTTGAGCGTGGGCGACTGGTTGCGCGATGGGCTGGTCCGCCCTGGGATGGCTGCGTGCTGGAGAAGCGAGCGTACCTGACTCTCTTGCGTCGCTTCGACGGGAGCCATGCGTCCATCCCGGCGATCGCTTCACCGCCATACACGATTCTGCGACGATCGCCTATGACTCGCGAGCCGGGCTTTACGCGAATATTGCGTCCAACCGGCTGCAATTTGCGCGACAGCGGGATGAGAGAGAGTGCGTTACCGCGCGCCGCTTCGCGGGTCGCTGGCGAGTCATCGATCGGCAAGTCGGGTACCGCGGCTTCGATATTCCAGCCGAGTGGATCGAA
>DASUOE010000139.1:0-24205 GCA_036276805.1 Woeseiaceae bacterium
GCGCGTAGTAGCCGAGACCCGACCAGTGCGCGAGCACCTCGTCCTCGCTCGCGCGGGCAAGCGCGTCAAGGTCCGGGAAGCGTGCGACGAAGCGCTCGAAATAGGGAATGACCGTCGTCACCTGCGTCTGCTGCAGCATGACCTCCGACACCCAGACCGCGTAGGCGCCGCGGCCCTGCCACGGCAGGTTTTTCCGCCCGTCCGCGGCGTACCACGCGAGCAGCCGTTCCGCGAAGCTATTCATGGTTTTTCATCGTCTCCGGATCACCCGCCCGGCTATTGCCGCCATCGCCGTCCGGGGTACTGCCCGGCCCATCGGCCCCCGCGCCCGACTGCGCCAGTGCCTCGATGCGTTCGATGACCTCGCCCGCTTTCTCGCGCAGTTCCCGCTTGATCGCCCAGGGACCGACGACGGGCGGCACCCAGAAGGACGGCTGCATATGCATCGTGTAGTGCATGAGCGTGCCCTCGTCGTCCGGGGCAAAGCTCCAGCGTTCCTCGCACAGCGCGAAGTCGCTTTCCGCCGGGTTCGCCGTCGCGACGATCTCCGTCGGAGGCTCCTCGGTCACCGAGCCCGTGCGTTCCGTGGTCTTGCAGAAGAACAGGACGCAGGCCCGGTTCCGGACGTAGAAGCGGCGGACGCCGTTCTCGTCACGGCCGAGGTCGCGCGCCTCCACGATGACGCTCGAGAACTGCTCGGACAAGTCCCAGTCGGCGAACACGTCGTAAACCGCCTGTTGCGGAGCGTCGAACCAGACGCGGGAATTGACCGTGTAAGTCTTGCCGTCGTAGTCGACGGTGATCTCCCGGAGCTCCGCCGCGCCCGTCGCGGCCGGAGCGAGTGCGGCAGCCGCGGCGAGGACGGCGGCGCGCATCATCGGTCGATCAGGTCTCTGAGCCGGTTCTTGAGCTCGTCCTTGACGACGTCTTCCGCGTCTTTCGGCTCCTCGCCCTCGGCCGGCGCTTCCTCCTCGTCGCCGTCGAGTTCCTCGAGCAGCCGGTCGCGCACCGCCTGCGTGGCCCGCTCCTTCGCGAGGCCTGCGACGTCCACACCCACCTTGGGCTCCGTGAGCGTGCCCCCGATGCTGAGCGGGACGACGGCCTTCGCGAGGTCGCCGACTTCCCCGGCCGAGGCCTCGACGCCCTCGGGCCGGTCGAAAACGTTGCCGGTGAGCTCGTAATCGATCTCGCCCGACACCAGGTTGACGCTGCCCGCCCCGGTCAGGCGCATGAACGGCAGGAGCGCCACGAAATCGTCGTTCTGCATTACGCCGTCCGTGACCGTGCCCGTCGCCGTGACGTCGCTGAAGGGCGTACGCGCCGGCAGCACCGGCTCCGGCGGGGTTTCCTGCCGGAACAGCGCCCGGGCGCGGCGGAGCTGGTACCAGATGTCCACGCCCTCGTAAGCACCGTCGGCGAGGCTGAACGACAGGTTGCCGGAGAGCGTCCGCTGGATGTCGGCCATGTCGTTGCCCCGGCCCTGGAGCCGGAACGTGCCGTTCACGAGTCCCGTGATGTTGTCCTGTTCGAACACCGTGCGCGCCAGCGGTGCGAGGCTCACGTCGCGGATGGTCTCGTTCGCCGAGAGGGTGGCGACGTCGCCCGTGGCGTCGATGCGG
Organism: Woeseiaceae bacterium; assembly: GCA_036276805.1. Taxonomy (GTDB): domain Bacteria; phylum Pseudomonadota; class Gammaproteobacteria; order Steroidobacterales; family Woeseiaceae; genus UBA1847. The sequence goes on from DASUOE010000139.1 coordinate 1,620, forward strand.
ATATCGCCCTCGTAGCGCCCGTCGAAAAATGCCGCGGTCAGCGGGTGCAGGCGCAGGCTGCCGTCTGCGCTGTTCACGCCGAGTTCGACGTCGGAGAATGTCATGCCGCCGAGCAGCACCTCGCCTATCGTGACAGTACCACCGGCGTTCAGGCTGCGGATGAGGTCCACCGGGATCTCGAGCGGCGGTTCCTCGGCGGCCGGCCCGGCCGCGTCCGCCGCATCCGGCGGCGCCATGTACCGGTCGGCGTTGATGGCATCGGCCGCGAGGCTCAACTCGAACCGCCCGGCCGGGTCGAGCGGCGCGACCAGCTCACCGGTGAAATCGGTCTCGTCGAGTGTCATGCTGAGCTCGTCGAGCACGACCGACTCGGTACCGACGACGGCGCGCGCGCTGAGCACGAGCCGGGTGAGCGCCTGCGGGTCCGCCGTCGGCGGCGGCTCGATGCCGAGCGCTTCCATGAGGCTCTTCGGCGAAAAGGCGTCGACCTCGATCGTCGCGACCGGCGTCAGCTCGCCTGCAAAGGAGAACGGCTCCACGTCGGCGCGGCCCTCGACGTTGAAGGCGCGAAAGGAGATCGTCCCGGGATCGAGCCGGCTCGCTTCCGTGTCGGCGGAAATCGCGGGCGCCGCGACGGCGAAGTCGACCGGCGTCTCGCCTGCGAGCTGTCCCTCGACGGCGAGTTCGCGCACCGTGACGACGCCTGTGCCGAGATCCAACTCGAACGCCTGTATGCCGAGTGTTACGGTGAGCGGCGTTTCGCCGGTGAGGTTCGCCGTCACCGTGAGGTCGCCGAGCGCGAGCGCCGTTTCGCCTTGCGTCAGCGTCGCCTCGACCGCGACGGTGCCGGCCGTGTCGCCGGGCTCCATCGCGAAGTCGAATCCCGCCTCGAAACCGACCGGCTCGCCCGGGCGAATCGTGCCGGTAGTCGCGTTCAGGTTCTGCAGCCGGTACGTGGTGCCAGCCTGCGCATCGGCGTAAGTGAGGTTGGCGCCGGTCAGTTCGACGCTGCCGATATCGAGCGCCGCCGGGCCGCCGGCCTCGTCCGGCGCGTCGCCCGGCGCCTCGCCCGGTTCCTGGGCCTGCCGTTCCGCGAGGTCCTGCCAGTTGCTGCGGCCATCGGCGTCGACGGCGAGGTTCAGGTCGAGGCCTGCGAGCCGCGCCCGGCCGACTTCGATCTCCTGCCGCAGGAGGAGCGGCAGCAGCCGGACGCTCAGCGCCGCCGACTCGAAGGTGGCGAAGGGCTCCGGGCCGAAGCCCTCGGCGTTGCCGAGTTCCGTCCTGCCCATCTCGACGGCGAGCCACGGAAAGATGCTCAGGGACAGCTCGCCCTCGATCCGGAATTCGCGCCCCGTTTCTGCCTCCACGGCTCCTGCGATACGGTCCCGGTAGTCGTTCGGGTCGAAGAGCAGCGAGAAGACGAGCACGGCCGCCACGGCGATGCCCACCAGCGCGGCAACGAAGATGAAGAGAACCTTGAAGACGCGGCCCATGCGTGAAGTCCGAGCTGTTCCGGGGCCGATTAGCGTAACACGGACTCACAGAACCGTAGGAGCGGCCATGACCCGCCGGTGGTGAAACGAATGTCGCTTACGCGCCGTCTCAACAAGCATGCCGCCGGTAACCCGGGACACGAAGTGCGGCGTCTCGATCGGCTGCCACGTCGCCGAAAGCACGTTCGGCAGGCGCCTGCGAATTCGCGGCGTTACCGCCGCTCCTACGATCGTGCGGCAGCGCATCCAGCAGGTCGGCCGCTCCTACCGCTTGCAGATCTCGAGGCTGCCGTTCAGCGTCGAGAGCGACACACGCGCGCCGCCGTCGCCTTCGGTGAAACCGAGTTCGAGGCCGGGCGCGTACTTGCTGGTGCGCTCCGGCTTGGGACCGAAGCAGTTGCGGATGTTGCCGTTGAAGGTTTCGATGTCGAAGTCCGCGGACAAGGGGCCTTCGAACATGACGTCGATCGCGCCGTTGACGGTCTCCATGTTCATGCGGGCGTCGTCCGCGAGTCCGCCGACGAACGTGATGTCGCCATTGACGGACTCCGCCGCGACGCGGACGAACGTGCCGCCCTCGATCTCGATGTCGCCGCTCACGACCTCCGAGCGCATGTCGCCGGCAAGCCCGCGGCCGGTGATATCGCCGGACACGGAGGAGAGGCTCCATTCGGCGCTGCCTCCGCCGTTCGCAGCTTCCACCTCCACGTCGCCGCTCACCGTCTCGGCGTCGATGTCGCTGCCGTAGGCTGTCGTCACGATGTTCCCGCTCACGGACTGCAGTTCCTGCTCGCCACGGACGGCGGCAACTTCGATGTCCGAGCTCACGGTCGCAATGTCGAGCGAGTTGTCGTGCGGCACGCGGATGACCAGGTAGGCGGACACGTCCTGCCGTCCCCAGCCCCGGTCCGGCGCCTTGATGCGAATGGTGATCTCGCGCCCGTCGCGGTCGAAGATGAACTCCTCGACATCGTCCTCGTAGGTGCCCGTCACGCGCACCTCCTCGCGCTCCCAGCCCTCGACCTCGATCGAGCCGGAGATAATGGATACGGTCACGCGCCCGTTCGCATCGGCCTCCAGCACCTCGTCGATGTCGGCTGCCACGGCGCGCCCCGGAAGGCACAGCAGCGGAATCAGGCACGCCCCGGTGACGACGGTCCTGGTGACGATTGCGGTCTGGTTCATGTTCATCTCACTTCGTTGTCAGCGCCGCGCGCAGTGCGCGGGCTTCAGATGTCGTTGCGCAGCATGATGTCCTGCGTCAGCCCGCCTACCTTGCGCATTACGGCGAGCTCTTCCCGGTAGGCCTTGAACAGCAGGTCCTGGAGGAGCACGTTGTTCGGCTCCTGTGCGAGTGCAGCGTTGATCTCGTCAATGGCGCCGCGGATGACGGCGAGGTTGTCCTCCACCTCGGCGCGCGCCTCCGGCGAGAGCTTTCGCAGCTCGTGCTCCATCTGTGCCTGCACGTTCGTGCGGGCGAGCTTGTAGCCCCCGGACAGCTCGTACTGGCCGCCGAAGGAGGCGCTCTCCAGCACGAGGCCTGCCGGCGCCGGCTGCTGCACCGTGACGGGTTCCCTGTCGACGACGACGTAGGTCATGAGCGACGAGCCGGCGACCAGGAGGACGGCGGCGGCCGCCTGCGCGTACCACGGCGCCCGCCCGGGACGCGGGTCCCCGGCATGCCGCGCCGCATCCGCGGGCCTCGTCAGGGCCGCCTCGATGCCGGGCCACAGGTCGCGCTCAGGCGCGATGTCCCGGGCCAGGCGCGCCGCGTCGGCCATTACCTTGTCGTCGAAGTCCGTGCTCATCGTTCGTACCCTTCCTGTCCGAGCTGCTGTGCCAGCAAACGCCGGGCACGGTGCAACTGGGCCTTGCTCGTACCGACCGCGATGCCGAGCATGTCGCTCGCTTCCTCGTGGCTGTAGCCGTAGATACCGTTCAGGACGAAAACGTGCCGCGCACCTGCAGGCAGCCGGTCCACCGCCTCCGCGAGATCACGCAGTTCGCCGGTGTCGGCCACCGCGGCGGCCGCCGGGGCGATCTCGTGCGCCGCGCGGATGCGGTCCTGTTCGCGCTGCGACCGGCGCAGCCTTCCCAGCACGGCGTTCACCGCGATCCGGTGCAGCCAGGTGCCGAATGCGCTGTCGCCGCGAAACCTGCCGAGCTGGTTCCACGCCTGGATGAAAGCCTCCTGCGTGCAGTCCTCCGCTTCGCTGCGGTTGCCCGTCATGCGCAGGCACAGCCCGAAGACGCGATCGACGTGCAGGCGATAGAGGCGCTCGAAGGCCCGCGTGTCCGCCGCCTGCGCCCGCCGGATCCATGCCGACTCCTCGTCCGCCGTCGGTTCGATCGCCACCACCATGCCCGGACTATAGTCGCTGCCTGCAGCCGTCAAAAGCGCGGCCATGCATCCGTTCTCCTCCTATACGACCATTGGATGCCGTCGCCGCCCTGGCGGTTTAACTGTCCAGGGCGCCGATGCGGATGCCGACCCGGTTGCCAACGCCTGTCAGGGTGGGAAATTTACGCTATCATTCGCCCGGCCCCGCAATGGCGGCCACCTCCGGGGAAACGAGAAGTCAGAAGAAGACTCTATGGCGGGGCATTCCATCCTGTTTATCGGCCGTTCGCGCTTCACGTCCGCGTACCTGGCCGAACTCGAAACCCTGTCCTTTTGCACGATGCTCATGCGCCACGGCGGGGTCACGATCCCGGCGAACGCACCGTCGGCGATCGACCTGGTGCTGTTCGAGGCCGGCTCGAACCCCGAACCGGTCGCCGACATCTTACATAAGTCGCGGGCCTATCCCGCCGTTGCACTGACGCTGCGCGCAGAGGAGCAGCGCGGCATCGCGGCCCGGAATGCGGGTGCGCAGGCCTACCTCTGCGTCGACGAGGCGATGCCCGCGGAGCAGCAGTCGTTGTTCGACCGTGCGGTGCAGCGCTTCGAGCTGCAGCGCCGGCTGTCGGCAGTCGACGGCTCGGTGCTATCTATATTGCGCGACATCAACGACGGCGTGATCGTCGTCGACCGCCAGGGGCACATCCTCGACGTCAATCCGGCGGCGCGCTCGCTCTTGGGCCTCGAAGCCCGCTGGCAGCCTGCATCGGACTGGGAGCAGGCGTTCTGCAATCTCGACGCGTCGGGACGGAGCCTCAAGAACTCCTGCGAGTTGCCGCTCGTGCGCGCACGCGGCGGCGAGAAATTCTCGAACCACGTGGGCGTGTGGCGCGCGCCGAACCAGCCCGACACCTGGCTAAACGTCAACGGCCAGGGCCTGTTCGGCCCCGACGGCGAACTCCTGGGCGGCGTCGTCACGTTCCGCGACGCCACCCCGGCGACCCGCCAGGCCGAGGCGTACCGCCAGCATTCCCGCTACGACGAACTGACGGGGCTGCCGAACCGCGGCGCGTTCACGCAGCACCTTGCGCGCGCCATCGGCCGCGGCCAGCGTGGCGAGCGCCAGCTGGCGGTCCTGTTCGTCAACCTCGACCGCTTCCGGGCCGTCAACGACACGCTCGGCCATGACGTGGGCGATGCGATGCTCGTCGAGGTCGCCGAGCGCCTGCGCCGCAACCTGCGCATCGGCGACTACGCCGCGCGCTGGGGCGGCGACGGCTTCGTCGCCTGTCTCGAGGATTTCAGCGACAGCGGCAATGCGGCGGCCGCGGCGCAGAAGCTGCTGCTCGTGCTGTCCGACAAGTATGTGCTCGGCCAGAGCGAGGTGTTCGCGACGCCGAGCGTCGGCATCGCGCTCTCGCCGGAATCCGGCACCGAGGCGGAGCGGCTGGTGAAAGCCGCGGAGGTCGCGATGCTCGAGGCGAAGAAGCGCGGCGGCGGGCGCTTCCTGTACTACTCGGCGACGCTGAACGCCAAGCTCGCGCAACGCGAGGAACTTGAAATCGGCCTCCGGCACGCGCTCGTGCGCAAGGAGTTCGTGCTTCACTACCAGCCGCGTATCGATCTCGCGTCGGGGCGGCTCATCGGCCTCGAGGCCCTGCTCCGCTGGCAGCACCCCCGCTTCGGGCTGCTGGCCCCGGCGCGGTTCCTGCCGATCCTCGAATCGAGCGGCCTCATTCACTCCGCGGGCGAATGGATAATCGACCGCGCCTGCCGCCAGCTCGCGACCTGGCAGCGCCAGTTCGAGATGCCGGACCTGTCCGTGGCGGTCAACCTGTCGCCGCAACAGCTCCTGCACCAGCGCCTCGCCGACTGCGTGGCGAACGCCATCGCGAACTGCTCGCTCGATCCCGGCTGCGTCGAGTTCGAGATCGGCGACGGCGACGTCGTCCGCAAGCGCAGCGCCGAGATCGAGACCCTGAAGCAGCTGCGCAAGCTCGGCGTGCGCATCTCGCTCGACCATTTCGGCGTAGGCGACGTGTCCTTCGAGTCGCTCGATCAGGGCTACATCGACAGTTTCGTCCTCGACCAGTCGCTGCTCGCGGACATCCTCGACAACGGCAGCCACCGGCGCATCATCCGTGCGGCGATCGCGATGGCGCGCGGTCTCGGCATCGAGGTCGCGGCCGAGGGAGTGGAGACGCTGAGCCAGCTCGAGTTCCTGCGCGAATGCGACTGCGACCTCGCGCAGGGCTACCTCATCAGCCGGCCGATGCAGCCGGACAAGGTGGCCGCGGTGCTGCGCAGCGAAATCGCGGGCCGGCGCCTGCTGTCCCAGGGCACTGCCGCATCGGCGTGAACCGCTGCCCGGGCAGTCACGCGGCCCTGCCGCAATTCCAGCACGCGGCGAACTGCCCCTCGTTCGACTCGCCGCAGTGCGCGCATCGCCAGGCGTCGGCGGGGCTCTCCTCGAGCGCGGCGCCGCTGATGAGCTGCTCCGCCCGGTCGTAGTGCAGGTCGTTGACCACCCAGAGCTGCGGCCAGGTATCCGTAAACGGCATTTCGCCGAGGATGGAGCCGAAGTGCTCGTTCCTGATCACCGCGGCGATGCCCTCGGCGGCGAGCAGGTTCTTGTAGTGATGGATGGTGACGAGCGTCGGCGCGGACGTCAGTTTCTTCATCGAGCCAGCAATCGTTCGAGAAACTGCGAGGCACTCTCGCCCTTTTCCAGCACTTCGACAAGTGCGGAGCCGACGATCGCTCCGGCCGCGTGTTCGCCGACGCTCGCGACGTCCGCCGCGCTGCGAATGCCGAAGCCGGCGCAAACCGGCAGCGTGGCGACGTCCGCCACGCGGTCGAGGTAGCCGGCGAGGTCGGCCGGCAGGCCGGTGCCGCCGCCGGTTATCCCCGTGACGGTCACCGCGTAGACGAAACCGCGCGATGCGGCGGCGAGCTTCGCAAGCCGCGCAGCCGGCGTGGCCGGTGTCACGAGCTGGACGAGTCCGAGACCCTCGGCCTCGAGCGCGCGGCGGAGGTCATCGCTCTCCTCGTACGGCAGGTCGGGCACGATGAAGGCGCATACGCCGGCGGCGGCCGCGCGCCGCGCGAGCGCCTCGTAGCCGAACTGCAGCAGGGGATTCAGGTACGACATCATGACGAGCGGCGCCCCGATGCCGCCGGCGGCGTCGAGCTCGGCGAAAATCCACTTCAGGCTCACGCCCTTCTTCAGTGCCTCGAAGCTCGAACGCTGGATGGTCATGCCGTCCGCCATCGGGTCCGAGAACGGTATGCCGATCTCGACGACGTCGCCGACGGCGGCCACTTCGCAGAGGTCGGCGACGAAGCGGCCGGGATCCGGGTAGCCGGCCGTGATGAAGGGCACGAGCGCCGTGCGGCCGGCGTCGTTGGCCGCGCGGATCGCGGCGGTCACACGTTCATGCGGCTGCATGGCGCACCTTCGCCGGGTATTTGGTGAGAGTGGGCATGTCCTTGTCGCCGCGGCCCGAGTTGCCGATGAGAATTCGCTTGTCCGGGTTCGCGCGTGCCCAGTTTCGTGCGGCGGCATATGCGTGCGCGGTCTCGAGCGCGGTGAGTATGCCTTCGAGCTCGCAGAGCTCCTCGAGCGCGGCGAGCGCCTCGTCGTCGGTGGCGGCGATGTAGGTCACGCGCCCGAGTGCCTGCAGCAGCGCATGCTCCGGCCCGACGCCGGAGTAATCGAGGCCGGCGGAGATGGAGTGGGTCTCCCGCACCTGGCCGTCCTCGTCCTGCAGGATCATCGTGTAGCTTCCCTGCAGCACCCCCGGGGTGCCGGTCGCGAGCGTCGCGGCGTTCTGGCCGAGTCCCGTCCCGGTGCCGCCGGCCTCGACGCCCACGAGTTCGATGTCGTCCGCGAGCAGAGGATGGAACAGGCCGATCGCGTTCGAGCCGCCGCCGACGCAGGCGAAGGCCGCGTCCGGCAGGCCGCCCGCCTGGTCGAGCATCTGCTGCCGTGCCTCGGTGCCGATAACCGACTGCAGCTCGCGCACGAGGTAGGGGTACGGGTGCGCGCCCACGGCGGAACCGAGGATGTAGTAGATGCCGTCCGGGTCGGTGACCCAGGCCCGGAGCGCCTCGTCGATGGCGGCGCGCAGCGTGCGGTCGCCCGTCTCCACGGCGACGACCTCCGCGCCGAGGCGACGCATGCGGTCGACGTTCGGCGCCTGCCGGACGACGTCGACGGCGCCCATGTACACCGTGCAGGGCAGGCCGACGCGGGCGCAGGCGGCGGCGGCGGCCACGCCGTGCTGGCCGGCGCCGGTCTCGGCGATCACGCGCCGGGCGCCGAGGCGGCGCGCGAGGAGCGCCTGGCCGATCGCGTTGTTGATCTTGTGCGCACCGGTATGCGCCAGGTCCTCTCGCTTCAGCCACACGTCGGCGCCCCATCGTTCAGACAACCGCGGCGCATGGGTGAGCGCGGTCGGCCGCCCGACCCATTCCTTCAGTTCGCGGCGATACTCGGCCTCGAAGCCCTTTTCGTGGAGATGCTCGCGGACGCCCGCCTCAAGGCGCTCGAACGCCGGCACCAGAGTCTCCGGCACATAGCGGCCGCCGAACGGCCCGAACCGGCCCCGCGCATCCGGCAACGTGCCGGCGAGTTCGGCGTCGAGCAGTGCCGCCCGCTCGGCCGGGGTGATCGTCAGGGTCATGACCTCTCCGCGGCACGCGCCGCTCTGATGAACTGGTGCACGAGGGCCGGATCTTTCCGCCCCGGCGCGACCTCGACGCCGCTCGACACGTCGACGCCCCACGGCGCCACCCTCGCGACCGCCGTGCCGACGTTGTCGGGCGTCAGGCCGCCTGCGAGGATCATGCGGCCGCGCGCCGCGAGCGCCGCCGCGCGGGTCCAGTCGACGGTGAGGCCGCGGCCGCTCGCCGGGCCTTCGTAGAGCCAGGTGCCGGCGAGCCGGTCCGGCGGCGCCGCGCCTCCCTCCCGGTACACCGGCCAGGTAACGACGGAGTCGGGTATCTCCAGTGTCTCGAAGTCCTCCGCATCCGTCTGCAGGACGTCCGGGCCGAAACCGTCGAGTACAGATCGCCATTCGGCGCCGGTCGGGTGGTGCATGACCGCTACCCGCAGGATCCCGGAAGGCGCGAGCCGGACCGCACCCGCCGCGTCCGCCGGCAGTACGCGGCGGACGGATTCGGCGAACACGAAGCCGACGGCGTCCGCGCCGGCGGCCACCGCCGTTTCCACGTCGGCCCCGGTGGCGAGCCCGCAGATCTTGACGAACAGCGTCATGCGGCGAACGCCTCGTTACCCGCGCGGCGCATGGCCGCCACCAGCGCGGCAGGGTCCGCGCTACGCATGAGCGCCGTCCCGACGAGCGCCACCGAGTACCCGAGCGCCGCGACGGCGGCTGCGTCCGCGGCGGTCGCAAGTCCGCTCTCCGCCACGGCGGGGCGCCCGGGCAGCGCGCCGGCAAGTCGTTCGAGCCGGTGCGGGTCCACCGCGAGCGTGCGCAGGTTGCGCGTGTTGATGCCGAAGAGCAGCTGGCCGCCGGCCGCCCGCTCGTGGTCCTCCGCCGCGAGGAAGCCGTGCAACCGCTCGAGGTCGTCGGCATCGAAGGATTCGAGCAGCACGAAGAGCCCGTGCTCGAAGGCGGCATCCAGCATCGCGCGGAGGCGGCGGTCGTCGAGCATCGTCACGATAAGCAGCACGCCGCTCGCGCCGGCGGCGCGTGCCTCGAGCACCTGCGGCGTCGCGACGAGGAAGTCCTTGCACATCACCGGCACGTCCGGCACGGCCGCCGCGACCTCGGTCAGGTGAGCGAGTTCGCCGCCGAACTGCGACGGCTCCGTCAGCACGGAGATCGCGGCCGCGCCGCCCGCGGCATAGCTACGGGCGCATTCGCCGCGGTCGTGCCCGTCGCCGGCGAGTACACCCGCGGCGGGGGAGCGCTCCTTGATCTCGGCGATGAGTTCGAAGGCGCCGAGGCGCAACGGCACGACCGGCTTGTCGAGGTCGCCGGCCGTCACGCGCGCGACCCGTTCGGCGCGCTCGGCGCTTGCCGCCGCCATGCGGGACAGGAAGTCGGTCATGCCGGCCACCGCTTCACGGGCCAGGCCCCGCCGCCCCGCGCGCCCCGCGCGCCGCGAAGTGTGCGCGCAGCTCGGCAAGCAGGCTCGCCGCCCGGCCCTCGTCCAGGGCCGCCGCCGCCACCGCGACGCCGGCTTTCGGATCCTCGACGCTGCCCTGCACTTCGAGCACCAGGGCGGCGCCCATGAGCAGGGCGTCACGGTGCGCCCCGCGGTCCTCGCCGTCGAACACGCGCCTGAGCTCCCGGGCGTTGTGCTCGGCGTCGCCGCCTGCAAGGGCCGCCGGCGCGCACGCCGGCAGGCCGTAATCGGCGGGCCCGCGTACCGTCTGCCTCACCTGCCCGGGCCGCACGTCGAGCAGCAGGAAATCGCCGGCGGGCGTCGCCTCGTCCCAGCCGGGCGAGCCGTGGACCACGAATGCGCGCTCGATCGGCATGCCGGCCAGCGTCTCCGCCATGAGCCTGGCCGCCTTGGCGCTCCACGCACCGACGAGCTGGAAGGGCGGCGCCGCCGGGTTGGTGAGCGGGCCGAGCATGTTGAAGACCGTGCGTACGCCGAGCGCGCCACGCACCGGCACGACGGCCTTCATCGCGGGATGGTAGGCGGGCGCGAACAGGAAGGTGAACCCGGTCGCCTCGAGGCAGGCGACGGCATCGGCTTCGCCGAGCGGCAGCGGCATGCCTAAGCACTCCAGCATGTCGGCGCTGCCGGAGCGGCTCGAGACGGAGCGGTTGCCGTGTTTCACCACGCGGGCGCCTGCCGCCGCGGCGAGCAGGCCGGTGCCCGTCGACAGGTTGAGGCTGCCGGAGCCGTCGCCGCCGGTGCCGACGGTATCGACCGTCGGCGCGCCCGGCGGGATCCGCGGGCGTACGGCGAGCGCCCGCATGGCGGTGGCAAAGCCGCGGATCTCGTCCGCCGTTTCGCCCTTCGCGCGCAGCCCGGCGAGAAACGCGCCCGCGAGCGCCGCGGGCATTTCGCCGCCGGCGAGCGCCATCATGAGATCGTGCGCCTCCGCCTCGGCGAGCGACTCGCCGTCGAGCAGCCGGTCGAGCAGGCGTGCCCCGGCGATCATTCGGCCGCCTCGCCACGCAGCGTGAGGAAGTTCGCCATCAGGATGCCGCCCTCGGGCGTCAGTACGCTTTCCGGGTGGAACTGCACGCCCTCGAGCGGCAGCGTCCGGTGGCGCACGCCCATGATCTCGCCCGCCTCCGTTTCCGCCGTCACCTCGAGTTCGGCCGGCAGCGTGCTGTGCTGCGCGGTGAGCGAGTGGTAACGCCCGACTTCCATGGGCTGGGATACGCCTCTGAACAAATGCCTGCCGTCGTGGGTTGCGAGCGAAGTCTTGCCGTGCATGAGGCGCGGCGCGCGCACGATCTCGCCGCCGAAGTGCTGCACGAGGCACTGGTGGCCGAGGCAGACGCCGAGAAGCGGGATTTCGCCCGCGAAGGCGCCGATCATCGCGAGCGACACGCCGGCGTCGTCCGGCCGGCCGGGACCCGGCGAGATCACGAGGTGCGTCGGCGCGAGCGCGCGGGCCCCCGCGACGTCGATGGCGTCGTTGCGGTAGACCAGCACCTCCGCGCCCATGGCCGCGAACGCCTGCACGAGGTTGTAGGTGAAGGAGTCGTAGTTGTCGATCAGCAACATCCGGGCTGCGCCGGATCGCAGTGCGGCCATCACAAACCGTCCCCCGCGATTTCCAGTGCCCGCCTCAGGATCGCGCCCTTCGCCAGGACCTCCTGGTATTCGCGCGCGGGCACCGAGTCCGCAACGATACCCGCCCCGGCCTGGAAACTGTATTCGTCGCCGGCGAAAACGAGGGTCCGGATGGTGATTGCCTGGTCCATGTCGCCCGACACGCCGAAATAACCCGCGGTACCGCCATACAGGCCGCGCCCCGTCGCCTCCATCTCCTCGATGATTTCCATCGCACGAACCTTCGGTGCACCGACGAGCGTGCCCGCGGGGAAGCTTGCGGCGAACAGGTCGAACTGGTCGTGAGCGGCGTCGAGCTCGCCCTCCACGCCGCTCACGAGGTGCATCACGTGACTGTAACGCTCGATGGAACGATACGGGTGGACCCGCACGCTGCCGGGACGGGCGACGCGGCCGAGGTCGTTGCGGGCCAGGTCGACGAGCATGACGTGTTCGGCGGCTTCCTTGGGATCCGCGAGCAGGCGCGCCTCGTTCGCCGCGTCCTCGTCGGCATCCGCGCCGCGCGGCAGCGTACCCGCGATCGGCCGCAGCGAGGCGCGGCGGCCGTGCAGCCGCACCAGCGCTTCCGGGGACGAGCCGACGACCTTGAGCTCACCGAAATCGAAGTAGAACATGTAGGGCGACGGGTTGATGAGGCGCATGGCCCGGTACACCTCGAACGGCGGGACCGTCGTACGCCCGCGAAACGGCACCGAGATCACGATCTGGTAGATGTCGCCGGAAGCGATGTATTCCTTGCAGGCGCGGACGCGGTCGCAGTAATCCGCTTCGCTCATGCCGGCCGCGGCCGCACCGGTGGCCATGGCTTGCGGGAGGCGCGGCACCGGTCCGCGCAGCCGCCCGATGACTTCCGAGCGCAGCCTGAGCCGCTCCGTCTCGGGGCCGGCGTGCAGGAGCGCGACGCGGCGGGTCAGGTGATCGAATACGAGGAGCGATTCCGTGGCGGCGAAGGCGGCATCGGGCAGGGCATGCTCCGGGACGGCGCGGCGCGGCAGGCGCTCGAACAGCCGGACGACGTCGTAGCCCGAGACGCCGACGAGGCCGCCCGTGAAGGGCAACCCCTCCACGGCCGGCACCGGCCGAGGGGCGGTTGCGAGCACGGCGCGCAGGGCGTCGAGGTACGCCGCCTGCGTGGCCGGGCGCGGCCCGGTTACCCCGTCGATCGTGAGCCCGCTGCCGTCCATGCGCACTTCGAGCGCGGCGCCGAAACCCAGGAAGGAGTAGCGCGCCAGGCGCTCCCCGCCCTCGACCGACTCCAGGAGATAGCGCGGCCCGAGCGGCCCGAGCTTCAGGAACGCCGACACGGGCGTATCGAGGTCGGCGGCTATGTCGAACGGTGCTTGCATCGAATGCCCGTGGCGGACTCGCGGCGCGATCGCCGCTCCTGCTGCAAAGAAAAAGCCCATCTGCGCGGAAGCGGAGATGGGCTCGTCGTTTGGTTTCGCTTAAGCGAGGCTCAGCCGGCCACCCACTCCCTCCGGGTCGCCCACCACCATGCCTTGTTATTGCAGATGTGCATGCGGCCGAGTATCTCCACCGCCCCTGCCGGCGTCAACCGTTGCACGGGAAATCGCCACGGCGACCTGTGCCGGGTTCCTAGAACCCGTAGACGACCGGCAGCAGTATCGAAAACCCGATCCACATGATGATCGAGAGCGGTATGCCGACGCGCAGGAAGTCGGAAAACCTGTAGCCGCCCGCGCTCAGGATGAGGAGATTGGTCTGGTACCCGAACGGCGTGGCGAAACTCATGTTCGCGCCGAACAGCACGGCGAGGATGAACGACTCGACCGGCGCACCGAGCTGCTGCGCGATGCCGATGGCGATGGGCGTGCCGATCACGGCCGCCGCGTTGTTCGAGACGATGTTGGTCAGGATCGTCATTAGCAGCATGAAGGCACTCAGGATGAGCGCGCTCGGCAGCGCCGACGTGAGGTCGACGAAGCCGAGCGCCAGGTAGGTCGCGGTGCCGGTACCCATCAGCGCCTTGCCGAGCGCAAGGCTCGTGACGATGATCATGATGACCGGGATCGAAAGCGCGCTGGCCGCCTCCCGCCAGTTCAGGCAGCCGGTGGCCAGCATGAGCCCGAGCCCGGCGACCGCGCTCACCGAGATCGGCATGACACCGATCGCCGCCACGAAGATGACGGCCCCCATGATGAACAGCGCTCGCTTCGCGCGGTGCCGGTGCGGCAGGTCGGTGGTGCCGTCGAGGACGAGGATGGAGCCCGAATCGCGCAGCGAGGAGATCGCGTCCCGCGTGCCCTGCACGAGCAGTACGTCGCCGGCGCGCAGCCGGATCTGGTTCAGGTCGCCGGTGACCTGCGAGCTCGGCGCGCGGGCCCGGTGCACGGCCAGCGGCATGAGGCCGAAGTTCGCCGTGAACCGCGCCGCCGCGAGCGTGCGCAGGTGCAGCGGCGAGCCCCGCGTGATCACGATCTCGGCCAGTTGCTGTCCCTCCGCGCGCAGCGGCGTCTGCTCGTCGACGGGATGCTCGCTGTCGGATGCGTTGAACAGGGTCGCGCCGAGCACCTGCTCGTAGTGCTTCAGGTTGTCCGGCGTGTCCTTGACGAACAGCCGGTCGCCGGGCTGGAGGACGACGGACGGCAACTTTGCGAGAAACAGGGAATCGCTGCGCTGGATCCTGTCGACGCGCATCTGCCCTTCGGCCTTCGCGAGCACCTCCGATAGCGTCGCCCCGTCGGCGAAGCCGCCCTCCTTGACATTTAGCTGGCCGCTGAAGACGCGGGGCGAAATGTCGGCGAGCGGCGGCGCGCGGTCCGGCAGCAGGTGCGGCGCGACGAGCCACAGGAACAAGATCCCGGCGCCCCCGACGATGACGACCGGCAGGACCCACTCGAACATCGTGAATTCGTGCAGGCCGAGGTCTTCCGAGATACCGACGACGAGCAGGTTCGTGGACGTGCCTATGGTCGTCGACATGCCGCCGATGATCGTCGCGAGTCCCATCGGCATCATCACGCCGGACACCGGAAATTTCGCACGCAACGACGCGCCGACGAGTATCGGCATCAGGAGCACGACGATCGGCGTGTTGTTCATGAACGCGCTCAGGACGGCCGCGGACACGAGCGTCGTCAGCAGCGCGAGCAGCGGGCGCGTCGACCAGGCGCGGCTCACGACGTGCGCGAGCGGCTGCAGCGCGCCCGTCGTCTCGAGCGCCTTGCCCACCATCATCAGCGCGCAGATCGCGACGAGCGCCTCGTTGCCGAAGCCCTGGAAGAAATCCGTTGCGGGCAGCACGACCTCGCCGTCGCGCTCGTACGGAAACAGCGTGAAGCCGCCGATCAGCAGAACCAGGATCGCGAGCGAAGACGATTCGAGCGGAATCCGGTCGCGCGTGAACAGGAACAACGCCACGACGGTCAGGATCAGGACGGCGACGCCGTGTGCGTCCAGTGTTACCGGGTTCAAGCAGGCCCCTTGCGCCTCACGCAATCGCCAACCGTATCCTAGCGGGCGCGAGCCGGCAAACCCCGGTACTCCGGCGCCGCGCGCTCACGCCGGCTCCTCGACGACATAGCCCGTACATAATGCGGACGAGATCGCACGCACGCGCGCGTGAAAGTCGGTATATTGCCGGCCGTTCCAGGCGGCGAGAGACGGGCGGCCGTCGACGGCGCAGACGTCGGCATGCCGCATGAGCGGCAGTAGGTCGGCATGCGCGAGGTCGGCCGCTTTGCGCGGGAACATCGCCCACGGCGATATCGCGAGCAGGTTGCGGTGGCGCGTCGCGCAGGCTTTCACCGCCGCGAGCCAGCGTTGCTGCCAGTCCGCGCCGGCACGGCCGTCCCGGCAGGGGCTGCCTGCCGCAATCGCCGGCAGCGTCTCGCCGGCGGCCGCGAGTTCGCGGGAGACGAGCACCAGCCGCGCACGTATCCAGGTCATGAGTTCGTCGAGTTCACGCAAGGTAGCGTGCTCGCCGGCCGCGAGGCCCAGCGCCTGCACGAGATCGCCGATGCCGTCGACCTGCACGGCGATTCGTCGATTGAGCCAGGCATCCTGCTGCATCGCAGGCGTCGGCCAGTCGCCCAGGTCGTGCACCCTGTCGGCGGCGGCGACGGCATCCGCCAGGTGCTGCCCGAGCGCATCGCGATCCAGGCGGCCGTCGACCGCGACGTAGCCGTCGAGGGAGAGGCGCACGACGACCCAGGCGGATTGCTCGGGCACCGCGAGCCCGGTGCCCGGCAGAACGTCGGTGGCGGCTTCGGCGGCGAGCAGCGGGCAGGCGCTGCGGGTGAGGGGCCATACGGCGACGCGGCGCGCGGGCTCGAGCCGCGTGCGCCACAGCCAGCCATGCCAGCGGCCGAAAGACGGCCGATCGGCGAGGACGTTGAGCGTTCCCGCGCCGAGGCCGTGGCGCGTGAGAAACAGCGCGGCGTCCGGCGGCACCTCGGCGGCGTCGATCGTGAGCTCGAGCGTCCGCGGCCGGATTCCCGCCGCGTCGAACCCCTCGCGCAGGTGCTTCAGGAACTCGACGAGCATCGCCGAGCCGCCCGCGGGCATGCCGGCCGGCCGCAGCGCAACGGGGATCTCGCGCAGGGCGAGATCGACGAGCTGGGAGATCGTGCGCGTCCGGGCGAGCGAGCAGTTAATTACATCCGGAACTGATTTGGCGATTGCAACGCCGCCCTTTTCTGGCGACAGTCTGCACAGGCGGGGCAGACGCGCGCTCGCGCATCGTCGTGTTTCCGGCATGGCATCCATCCCTGGATCCGTGGTCTGGCGGAAGCCCGATTGTCGGCAATCCCGGCAACCGCAACGCGCTGCCTTACTGTGCATGCCGCCGCGTTTTTGTTATTGTCGCGGCGCTTTTTTTGCCCCACTTTTTTTGCCCCAAAGGATCCGCTCGGTATCCGGGGCGATGGATCCGCTCTCCCGAATCGACTACGACGCGTGCGCCGCCAGGACATAATCTTCGAGGACAAGGACCAGGCACTGCGCGACGACGTGCGCATGCTGGGTGCGATGATCGGCGACCTGCTGGTCGAGCAGGGCGGCCAGGAGCTGTTCGAGTTCGTCGAGACAGCGCGGCTGCGTTCGATCCGCCGTCGCGAGGATAACGAGAAGCCGGGCGAGGAACTGGCCGCGCTCGTCAGGGACCTCGATGCGAAGTTCGCGCTGGCCGTCATCCGCGCGTTCTCGACGTATTTCCAGATGGTGAACACGGCCGAGAAAGTGCATCGCATCCGGCGCCGCCGCGATTACCTCCGGGAAGTCGGCCATTACCAGCCGGGCGGCCTGGAAGATTCGCTGATCAAGCTGAAGGCGGCGGGCCAGTCGGCGGCAGAGGTGCAGGCGCTCTTCGATTCGATGCTGATCGAACCGGTGTTCACCGCGCACCCGACCGAGCCGACGCGGCGCACGATGCTGCGCAAGGAACAGAACATCGTCAAGCACCTGGTCGACCTCCTGAACCCGACCAAGACGCCGCAGGAGGTGAAGGCCGCCCTCGACAACATCCGGCTGCTCATCACGACCGGCTGGCAGACGGAAGAACACCCGTCCGAGCAGATGACGGTGGCCGACGAACTCGAGCACGTGCTGTTCTTCCTTACGGACGTGCTGTACCGGGCGATACCGCCCTTTTACGAAGACCTCGAGACGGCGCTCGATCGCATCTACGGCGATGACAATTTCCGCTTCGACGTGAAGACGCTCGTCCGCTTCGGGTCGTGGGTCGGCGGCGACATGGACGGCAACCCGAACGTCAATGCGAAAACAATACGCGAGACGCTGGCACGCCAGCGTTCGCTCGTGCTCGACCTCTACTACAACGAATGCGGCGTGCTCGCGACCAAGCTCAGCCAGTCGACTGAACGCGTACCGGTGCACAAGGCGCTGCTCGACCGGCTCGACGAGTACCGGGGCGTGTTCCAGCAGGCGTATCACTCCGTGCCGGTCCGCCATCGCGACATGCCGTACCGGGTCTTCCTGCGGCTCGTGCAGCAACGCCTGCAGTCGACGTACGACGACGACGTGTTCCCGTACGAGAACGTGAGCGACTTCCATGCCGACATCCGCCTGATCGCGGACAGCCTGCGCGAAAACAAGGGCGAGCACGCCGGGCTGTTCGCGGTGACGCGGCTCTTGCGCCGCATCGACACGTTCGGCTTTCACCTGGTCACGCTCGACGTACGCCAGGACGCGTTCGTGCATCGGCAGGTCGTGGGCGAGTGCCTCGGCGAGGAGGACTGGGAAAACTGGTCCGTCGAGAAGCGGGCCGCGCGCATCGTCGAGGCAATCGAGGGCCGGGAGAGCGCGCCGCTCAGCCTCTCGACGCAGGCGCGCAAGACCCTGGCCGCGTTCCAGGCGATCGCTTTCTGCCGGCGCAAGTACGGCAAGGAAGCGATCGGTCCCTACATCGTCAGCATGACCCAGGGAGCGGACGACATCCTCTCGGTGCTGCTGCTCGCGCAGTGGAGCGAACTGCACGGCCGCGGCGGCGACGTACCGATCGACGTGGCGCCGCTGCTCGAAACGGTGGATGACCTGGAGAAGGGCCCCGAGATCCTGGACGCCCTGCTGTCGACCGGGCTCTACCGCCGCCACCTCGACCTGCGCGAAAACCGGCAGATGGTCATGATCGGCTACTCCGACAGCAACAAGGACGGCGGCCTCGCCTCCGCGCGCTGGGCGCTGCAGAACGCCCAGGAAACGCTCGTCGCGACGGTCGAGGCGCGCGGCATCGAGCTCACGCTGTTCCACGGACGCGGCGGGACGATCAGCCGCGGCGGCAGCAAGACGCACGTCGCCGTGCTCGGGGCGCCTCCCGGCACCGTCAACGGCCGGCTGCGCGTGACGGAGCAGGGCGAGATCATCAACGAGAAGTACGGCCTGCGCGGCATCGCGCTGCGCACGCTGGAACAGGTCACCGGCTCCGTCGCGCTCGCGACCGCGATCCCGCGCCACCGCGGCAACGACCAGCCCGAGTGGCACGCGATGATGGACACGATCGCGCGCGCGAGCCGTGAAGCCTACCGCGACCTCGTCTACAACGATCCGGACTTCACGTCCTACTTTCGCGCCGCCACGCCCATCGACGTTATCGAGCGCATGCGCATCGGATCGCGACCGTCATCGCGCCGGGCGAATGCCGGCATACGCGACCTGAGGGCCATTCCGTGGGTGTTCTCCTGGACGCAGGCACGATTCGTCCTGCCGGGGTGGTACGGCTTCGGCACCGGGCTCGCGGCTGCGAGCCGGCAGTTCGACGACGCCGCGTTCCGCACCATGCTCCAGGAGTGGTACTTCATGCGGGCGCTGACGGCGGACGTCGAAATGGTGCTCGCCAAGGCCGACATGGGTATCGCGAGAATCTATTCCGAGCTCGCGGGCGAGCTGCACACGCAATTCTTCCCGCGCATCGAGGCCGAGTTCGAGCTGACGCGCAAACTGATCCTCGAATATTCGCAACATCACCAGCTCCTGGAAGGCGACCGCACACTGCAGCGGGCGATCATGCTCCGCAATCCTTACGTGGACCCGATGAGCTTTATGCAGGTGGACCTGCTGCGCCGCTGGCGCGCATCGGACTACAGCGACAACGCCGTCTTCCACGCGCTGCTCGCAAGCGTCAACGGCATCGCGCAGGGCCTGCAGAATACGGGGTGAGCCGGTCCCGCCGCCCCTACGTGTCGACGAACGTCACAACCGCGTCGGACGGCTTGCGACGGATGTCGGGGACGTGCGCGTCCGCGGCCGGGTAGCCGGTCACCAGCAGCAGGAAGGGCCGTTCGCTCGCCGGCCGGCCGAGGATCTCGTTCAAGAATTTCATCGGGCTCGGCGTGTGCGTGAGGCTCGCGAGGCCCGCCTCGTGCAGCGCGGCGATGAGGAGCCCGGTGGCGAGGCCCGTCGACTCGGCGGGGTAGTAGTGCTTCACCTTGCGCCCGTCGGGAAGCAAGCCGTACTTCTGCACGAATACGGCAATGAGGTACGGCGCGGTCTCGAGAAAAGGCTTGTTCGCGTCCGTACCGAGCGGCTTCAGCGCCTCCAGCCATTCCGCCGACGCGCGGTGTGCGTAGAACTCGCGTTCCTCGGCTTCCGCGGCCGCGCGGATCCGGCGCTTGGTTTGCGCGCCGCTCACGACGACGAAATGCCAAGGCTTGAGGTTCGCGCCGGAGGGCGCCGTGTTCGCGGCGCGGATAGCCGTCTCGACGATGTCGCGTGGTACGGGCCGGTCGGAAAAATCGCGCACCGTGCGCCGCCGGGCGAGGTGCGCGCAAAACGCGCTCACGCGCCGGCGCATCTCCTCGACCGGGTATTCGCGCCAGTCGGCCAGCGGCACCGTCGGATGCCCGCTCAAGCCTGCTCCGCTTCGTGCACGGTCCAGAGTTCTGTCCATTCGGCGCCATCACGCTCCGAACGCACGCGGCCGCGCACCGAGATGCCGGCCGCATGCACCGAATCCGGGTCGCCGGTGACGAGCGGGTGCCAGGCCGGGAGATCCGAGCCGCGTGCAAGCAGCCTGTATGCGCAGGTTTCCGGCAGCCACTCGAACGCCTCGGTCGAGTCGGCGGAGAGGCGCAGGCAGTCGGACACGAGCTTCACCCGGTTCGCGTAATCCGTGCAGCGGCAGGTATCGGTATCCAGCAGGCGGCAGGCCAGGTTCGTATAGAACAGGGCGCCCGTGTCCTCGTCTTCGACCTTGTGCAGGCAGCAAAGCGCGCAGCCGTCGCACAGGGATTCCCACTCCCGGCGGTCGAGCTCCGCCAGCGATTTGCGTTTCCAGAACTCTTCGGCCATCGTGCGCCGATTGTCGCCCGCCCCGGCCCCTTAGGCCAAGGGCGATCGACGTCCCGCACCCGCCACGAGACCCCGCGATGAAAGCTGTCTTCCTCGACTTCGCCACGATGGGACCGGACCTCGACCTCGCCGTGCTCGAGGAAGCGGTCGGCACGCTCGCGGTGTTCGACACTACGAGCGACGCCGAGCTGCCGGGCCGTATCGCCGACGCCGACGCCGTCTTTACCAACAAGATGCGCCTCTCGGCGAGCCTGCTCGCCGGCGCCCCCCGCCTGCGCTTCATAGGTCTCACGGCCACCGGCACCGACAATATCGACCTCGATGCCGCGGCCGCGCACGGCATCGCGGTAGCGAATATCCGCGCCTACTGCACCCGGTCCGTGGCCGAACACGTGTTCGGCGTGCTGCTCATGCTGACGCACCGGCTGGCCGCGTACCGGGAGTCGGTGGCCGCCGGCCGCTGGCAACGCTCGAAAATGGCCTTCCTGCTCGACCACCCCATAACCGAACTCGCCGGCAAGTCGCTCGGCGTGGTCGGCTACGGCGACCTCGGCCGGGCGGTGGCCGCGCTCGGCGAGGCGTTCGGCATGCAAGTCCTCGTCGCGGCGCGGCGTGGCGCGGCGGACGTGCCGGCCGGGCGTACGGCCTTCGACGACCTGCTCGGGCGGGCGGACGTGATTTCGCTGCACTGCCCGCTGAACGCGGCCACGCGCAACCTGTTCTCGGCCGGCGAATTCGCGCGCATGAAGCCGACCGCGCTGCTCGTCAATACGGCCCGCGGCGGACTGGTGGATTCGGCGGCTCTCGCCGTTGCGCTCGCGTCCGGCACGATCGGCGGCGCTGCCGTCGATGTCCTGCCGACGGAGCCCCCGGTCGACGGCGATCCGCTGCTGGACTACACTGGGCACAACCTGGTCGTAACGCCGCACATTGCCTGGGCGAGCGATCGGGCCCGGCAGAATGCCATCGACGAGCTCGCCGCCAATATCCGCGCGTTCACCGCCGGCACAAGAAGAAATCGCGTAACCTGAACACATGACCGTCACCAGGAGTAACGTGTGCACAGCATGATGAATACCCTGAAGATGCTTGCCGTCCCGGCCGCCGCCCTTCTGGCAGCCGGTTGTGCATCGGGTCCCGACCTCCGGTCGGACTACGATCGCAGCGCCGACTTCGGCGAATACGAAACCTACAATTTCTTCGAAGATGCCGGTCCGGGCAACTCGGAATACCAGACGCTCTTCTCCAAGTACGTGCAGGAGGCGATCGACAAGGAAATGCAGGCGCGCGGCTACCGGAAGTCCGACGATCCCGACCTGCTCGTCAACTTCAACGCCATCCTGCAGGACAAGACTCGGGTGACGACGTCACCGGCGCCGAGTTACGGCGTCGGGTACTACGGCTACCGCGGCGGTTTCTACGACCCATGGTACGGCTACGGCTACGCCCAGGAGACCCACGTTTCCCAGTACACCGAGGGCACATTCAATATCGACCTCGTCGATCGCGAAAAGAAAAAGCTCGTCTGGGAGTGCGTCGGCGTCGGCCGCGTCACGGACGACAAGCTCGACAACCTCGAGCGCACAGTCAACGAAGCGGTGCCGAAGTACTTCGCGAAGTTCCCGTTCCGCGCCGGCAGCGGTGCGCCGGTCGATAGCCCGTAGAGCGCCACGACGACCTGCCGCGACAAGGTGAACCCGAAGATCCGCCACTAGTGGAGTACTAGTTGACAGTCTTGGACGCTTTGTTCGATGGCACGCTCGCTACACCGTCGTCGTTGATGGCCACGATCGTGAACTCGTAGGTTCCTGCAGCCAGATTCTCAACAACGTGGCTAGACACGCTCGGGTTGTTGATCGTCACCGAACCCTTTGCGCCATTGTTCGTTCTCGTCCAGTCAATGCGGAAGCGCGCCAGATCGGTAAGCGGCGTCCCGTCGGTATTCTGGGTCGGAATTTTCCAGCTTAGCGACACACTGCCGCTGCCATCTTCCGTTACCTCGATCTCGAACGGCCCAAGCCTGGCAGAGGCCTGACCATCGGAGGCTGTAATGGAGATGTTGCCATGCACGCCGACCTGGCTGTCCGTCGGAACCCCGGAAAGGCGGCCTGTGCCCGTGTTGAACGAGGCCCAGGACGGCTTGTTGCTGATCGAGTAGATCAGAGAGTCGCCATCGGCGTCGGAAGCCTGCGGTG
>DASUOE010000140.1:0-7840 GCA_036276805.1 Woeseiaceae bacterium
GTGCTCGCTGCCCATTTCGACGAACATCGGCGCCGCCTCGGTCCAGAAGCGGCAAGCCGCATCGAGGTCGCCCGAGGATTGCGCGATTTCGCCGCGGTTGAAGATGATGACCGGCACGAGCTCGGCAAGTTGCGTGTCCTCGGCGATCTGCTGCGCCCGCCCGAGGCGTTCGTCGGCCTCGGCCCAGTTCTCCCGCGCGCCGGAGATCATCGCGAGGTTGATCATGTCGTAGGCGATCGAGGTAGGCCACTTGAGCTTCTCGCCGAGTTCGACGGATTCGAGCAACAGCGGCTCGGCCACGTCGAGATCGCCGCGCTTCAGCGCCACGGCGCCGAGGTTGCCGATGACGATCGCCTGCTTCGGCAGGTCGTTCTGCGCCTTGTAGATGTCGAGCGCCTCGTTCAGGCGCGCCGTGGCGGTGTCGTAATCCTCGATCGCGGCCGCGTTCGAGCCGATGGCACTCAGTACGAGGGCGCGCAACGAGTCGTCGCCCGACTCCTCCGCCAGGTCGAGCGCCTCGTCCAGGTACTCCGCGGCGGCAGCGGGATCGCCCTCGGCGCGCCTCAGGACGCCGAGCGACCGCAGCGCGTACACGCGTTCCGTGCGGGCGCCGCCGGCCGTCGCCACCGCGAGCGCCTCCTCGAAATGCATCGAAGCCTGCGAATAATCGCCTTCCTGGCGCGCGAGCTGGCCGAGCCCCAGGAGCGCGGACGCCCGCACGGCAGGTTCGGGTTCCTCTGCGAGCGCGCTTTCGAACCGATGGCGCGCGTCGGCGTTGCGGCCGGCGCGGATCAGCGCGTGGCCGAGGTCGTCCTGCAGCGCTGCGTCGTGCGGCTGGTGCGCCACGGCCTGCTCGTAGGCGTGCGCCGCCTTCTCGACGTCGACGGTGTCGTAGAGCGCCGCGGCCTCGCGCCAGCTCGCGGCGGCGGTCGAGCCGGTCGTCGCGGCCGCCTCGCCCTGGCTGCGCGCGAGCTTCTCGAGCGCGGCCGCCGCGCCGGCGACGTCGCCGTCGTTCATCTTCGCGAGCGCCGCCTGCTTCTCGCGGTCGCCCGAGATGACGATCGCCTCGACCGCGTTGCGGATCGCCGCCTCGGCCTCGACGTCGAGACTCATGCCGGACGCCGCCGCCTGGTTGCGCAGGAGCGTGACGAGCTCGTTCACCTTCTGGTCGGTGTCCTCGATCGTGCTCTGCGTCTGCTCGACGATGGCGCGCGTTTCATCGGGCTTGAGCCAGCCGAATACTTCGCTCAGGTTGGCCGCGAGGGCCAGCACCGCGCTCGCGACTGCGGCGATCGCGCCCCAGCCTATGACCTTGCGCCGGAAGGTGTGCCGCTCGGCCGGCGTTACCGGGTCGGGCGGCGCTGCCGGATCGGACGGACCGAGGGGTGCGCTCCCGGTACGGGAGTCGATGTCTTCGCTCATGGCAGTATCGGGTCGCTCGCGCACGGCTCGGGGGCGGCGCCATTATGGCGCCATTATAAGGTACAGCAAGGCGGCGGCTACCGTCCTGGACGAGTAGCGGGTGACGCCGCTTGCCGGCATTGCGTAAGATGCGGGAGACTACCGGCACGGAGGGGAGCGGCATGCCTTGGTGGGGATGGCTCGTGATCGGCGCCTTGCTGATGGGCGCTGAGCTGATGGCCGTGGACGCGGCCTTCTATCTCATGTTCGTCGGCTTCGCCGCCGTGGTGGTGGGGCTCCTCGGGCTCGCCGGCATCGACTTCCCGGTCTGGGGCCAATGGGCGGCATTCAGCGTCATTGCCCTGTTCTCACTCGTGCTGTTCCGCAAGCGCCTCTACCAGCGCCTGCGGGGCGCGACCGCGCCGATGCGGAACGCATCCGTGGGCAAGCGCGTGCAGGTGAGCGAGGACGTACTGCCCGGCCACACCACCCGCGTGCAGATGCACGGCACGTACTGGACCGCGACGAACACGGGCGATACCGTCATCGCGGCCAACGGTTTCGCTCGCGTCGTGACGAGCGACGGCATGGACATGCACATCGTGGCCGAGCAGCCGGCCGCGTCACCTCCCGTTCACGGTTAACCCCGAAGGATAACGTCATGGACACCGCGTTCATCGTCGCGCTGGCCGTCGCCGCGCTCGTCATCTTCATCATCTTCAAGACGGCGGTCATCGTTCCGCAGCAGTCCGCGTTCGTCGTCGAGCAGCTCGGCAAGTTCAGCCGGGTGCTCCGGCCGGGCTTCAGCATCCTTATCCCGTTCGTCGACAAGGTCGCCTACAAGCACAGCCTCAAGGAACACGCGGTCGACATCCCGGAGCAGATCTGCATCACGAAGGACAACGTGCCGGTGGGGGTGGACGGTGTGCTGTACCTGCAGGTGCGCGACCCGGAACTCGCCTCCTATGGCATCGGCGATTATCTCTTCGCCATCTCGCAGCTCGCCCAGACGACGCTCCGCAGCGAAGTCGGCAAGATCGACCTCGACAAGACCTTTGAGGAACGCGGCGCCATCAACATGGCCATCGTGAACGAGCTCGACAAGGCATCCGAGCCCTGGGGGGTGAAGGTGCTGCGCTACGAGATCAAGAACATCACGCCGCCGCAGGACGTGCTGACGGCCATGGAAAAGCAGATGCGCGCCGAACGCGAGAAGCGCGCGCTGGTGCTGCAGTCCGAGGGCGAAAAGGAAGCCGCCATCAACGTGGCGGAGGGCGAGAAGCAGCGGGTCATCAAGGAATCCGAAGCCAATCAGACACAGCAGGTGAACGAGGCGCGCGGCGAGGCGGAAGCCATTCTCTCCATCGCCAAGGCGACGGCCGAGGGCCTGCGCATGGTGGCCACGGCCCTCGCACAGCCGGGCGGCGAGCAGGCGATGCAGCTACGGATCGCCGAGGACTACCTCGAGCGCTTCGGCCTGCTCGCGAAAACGAACAACACGATGATCATCCCGGCGAACCTGGCGGATCTCGCCAGTATGATCGCCACGGCGACGCGGGTGCACGGAGAGGCGCAGGCGGTTGTGCGCTAGCGGCTGCGCACTAGCGGCGCCGGCGCCCGGTGATCATCGGCCGCACCAGCTCGACCCGGCCGTAGTACTGGACGGCGAAGACCGACAGCACGTGGACGATCGCGCAGATCCAGAGCGCGTGCGCGGCGAGCTCGTGCACGTCCTGCAGGAAAGCGTTGCCGAAGAGCGCATCGATCTCCTCGTGCAGGAAACCCGTCACGGCGAGCGCCGTCACGAGGACCATGACGGCGTAGATCATCAGGGCGCCGAGCGGGTTGTGGCCGGACTCGGCCGGCACGGCCCGTGACCTGAGCGCGGCCCAGTGTTCCCGGAAGCGGGTGCGGCTCGGGGTGAAGGAGCTGAAACGCGCATAGCCGCGGCCGGCAAATCCCCACACGAGGCGCACCGCCACGATCGCCATTGCAGCGTAGCCGAGCCAGTTGTGCAGGCTGCTCCCGGGGTCGGTCGCCCAGTAGTCGACGACGACGATCGCCGCCAGTGACCAGTGGAGCGTGCGGACGACCGGGTCCCAGACCGGGACGGACTCCGGCCGGTCCATCGGCCTAGCCTTCCTCGC
The DNA here is from genome assembly GCA_036276805.1 of Woeseiaceae bacterium. GTDB lineage: Bacteria > Pseudomonadota > Gammaproteobacteria > Steroidobacterales > Woeseiaceae > UBA1847. The sequence goes on from DASUOE010000140.1 coordinate 3,549, forward strand.
GCTTCACCACGCTGCCGTCGACCGGGTTGAAGTAGATCTCGACCTTGTTGTCGTCCGGATCGAAGCCATAGATCTCGTAACAGTTGCCATCGGTGATCTTGAACTCGTTGATCCGGTAGCCCTCATTCAGCAGGTTCTGCTGGAAGTCGTCCGCGTCCTGCCAGGCGGACTGGGGCTCGGTGGTGCACTGGGTGGGCGTTTCGCCGCCGCACGCGGCGAGGGTAAGCGGGAGCAATAAGGCCAGCAAGCTGCGGGGTCTCATCGGCGGTCATCCGTCGTCAAAAAGTACGTTGGAGTTTATCACGGCGGGGGGTTCGCTCAGGCCCGGAGTAACCGGGCGGAAGGGCAATGCTAGATTCCCATCTTGGCCAGCATGTCCGCGATGTCACGGGCGATGCGCGCGGCCGTGGGATGCGACGCCGCGAAGCGCGACGCCATTTCCCCGGCGGTGTCGGCAAGCGAGTCCTCGGCATCGGGCTCCGCGGTCTCGAGCCGCTCGCCCAGCAGTGCAAGCTCGCGCCGCGTGTCGTCGTCGAGGTCGTCCGACCGGTCGAGCTCGGTGTCGAGTTCCCGGAGGAGTTCCCTGATCCGGTTCCTGGTCATCCCCTTCCTTCGTCATTCGTCCTTCTCCACGCGAATCATCAGCGGGTCTGCCGGGCAAATCAAGGCATACCGCCGCCCCACGGCCGGCGGGGTCAGGAGTCCGGGGCAGCGTGCCCTCGACGCTTAACGGCCGTATGGCTCGCGACCGCTTTTCGGCCGCGGGCCCGTCCAACTTCACCAGCGCAGGCGAATTCGGCCGGGGCGGCACAGCGGAGATGGTCGTCGGATGAAGATCTTCGTCATAACCCTGAGCGACTCGGTAGCGCGGCAGCAGCACGCCGCCGGACAACTCCAGGCCGAGGCGCTCGCATTCAGTTTCTTCCCTGCGGTGCCGGGAGCCGAGGCGATGCGCTCGCCGGAGTACCGCGTAAGCGAGCGGAATTTCCTCCTGTCGACGGGGCGCAAGGTCACGCCGGGTGAAGTGGGCTGCTTTGCCAGCCACAAGCTCCTCTGGAAGTTGTGCGTGCAGCTCGACGAACCGATTCTCGTCATGGAGGACGACTTCCAGCTGGCGGCGGAATTCCCGGGCGCCCTGCGGGCGCTCGAGAGCCACGTCGGCGAGTGCGGGTTCATCCGGCTGCAGTCCGAGCGGCGTGCGCGCAAGCGACAGGTCAGGACACTCGGCCGGTTCACGCTGTGGCGCTATACGAAAGCGCCGAACAGTGCGATGTGCTACGGCCTGTCGCCCCTTGCGGCACGCAAGCTCCTGGCGCATGCGGACAGGATCGGCGCACCGGTCGACGTGTACATGAAGCGCGCCTGGCGGCACGGTCAGCGCATGTACGGGATCACGCCTTACACCGTCAGCGAGAGCGCGCTGAGCGAAGTGACGCAGATCGTCGGACGCGCCAAGGCCCGCAAGAGCGTGACCACGCGGTTGTCCCGCACGCTCGCACGCACGCGGGAATGGCTCGCGCGCGTCCGGTTCAACCGCGCGCCGCCGTAATGAGCCGTCGCCGGCATCGAGGGCTAACGCCGCGACCGGTTTCCGTCTGCCCGCCCGTCGAACGCGGTGCACGAACAACGCAGCCCATGCGGCCTGCGCCGATACCTCGAAGAACAGACGGGAGAACCGACGTGAACAGCAAAACCTTCATACGACCGCTGGCACTGGCCGTTGCCATCGGGTCCTTACCGCTCGCCGCAGGCGCCACCGAGCCCTGCGGCGATTTCGGCGAATGCAAAGTGCTCGTCGAGATCAACGCCACGGACGGCGACATCGGCTTTCACTTCCTGATGGACGGGCACAAGCTCAGGGCAGCCGCCCTGTTCAATCCGCTGCACCAGCGCATCTTCGGCTACGTGACCCGGCGCGAGCTGCGCCAGCAGTACCTCACCGAGACGTTCGCGGAAAGCGAGGAGCCGCTGTGCTACGACCCGACGCTAGACGACGACCCGGAGAACGACGACGAGGATTTCGTCACCCTCGAGGACTTCCTCGACCGCTGGCACGCGGGCACCTACAAGTTCTTCGGCGTCGGCGCGGACTGGGAACTCTCCTTCGGTTCCTCCGAACTGACGTTCAACCTGCCCGCTGCGCCGACGGACCTCGAGTACGCGGCGGAAGTCGACGATGACGACGTCGAAGGCGAGATCACCTGGTCGCCCGGCGACGATCTCGGCGAATGTTCCGACGGCATGGAGCTCCTGCCCGTCGCTCCCGGCAATGTGCCGGTCGCCGCCTGGGAAGTCGTGGTGGAGCCGGATGTGGAGGGCCCGCTGTCCGCGTTCACTTACGTCGTGCGGATTCCCGGCGACGTCGCCGAGCTCGAGGTCGAGGTGCCGGACGACTACCTCGAAACCCTGCCGCCGAACACCCCCGTCAAGATCGAGGTGGGCGCCATCGGCTTCGGCGACAACGCGACGTTCTCGGAGCAGGACGGAATCTGCGTCAACGAGACGGAAGAGAACGGCTGTGGCTTCGAAGAAGAGGAATGATCGGCCCGCGCGGTGCGTGCTGGCAGCACTCCTCGCGAGCGTCGCCGCCGCGGACCTTGCGCGAGGTGCGGCGGCCGCCGGCCTACCCATCGTTACCTGCGAGGCAGGCGTCGTCGAGACGCCGGCCGGTACGGCCGCCCGCGAAACGCTCGCCGTCGCGATCGCCGCGGCCTGCGGGCTGCGCCTGGTACGGCATGCCGACGTGCCGGGTACGATCACCATGACAGGGCGCCCGCTGCCGCGCTCGAATGCCATTGAACGCGTGCTCGCGGGTACGAGCTACCAGCTGCACCTTCCGGCCGCGGCCGGCGACGGGCGCGGCACGCTCTGGATCTTCGGCCGGGGCGACGCCATCCCGGCCGACGCAGCGCTCCTGTTCGAGACGACGCTCCTGCAGGGCGAGTTCGGCCACCGCCGCGACGCGGTGCGCCAGCTCCGGCGCATCGCCAACGACGATGCGGTGCGCCTTTTGAGCCTCGCGCTCGCCGACCCCGACGCCCGCATCCGCGACGCCACGGAGGAGGCGCTCGCCGCGATCGGCAGCGACGAAGCGCTCGCGGCGCTCGCCAGCGCAGCGGCGCACGGCGATGCGGCGAGCCGCGCGGACGCGCTGGTCGCGCTCTCGACCGCGGATGGCCTGGTGCCGCCCGGCCTCCTCGCGAAGGCACTCGCGGACCCGGACCCGCGGGTGCGCGCGACCACGGTACACGCGCTCGGCAACGTCGATGCACCCGGGTCGCGACAGCTGCTGCGCCGGGCGCTCGAGGACCCGGAGGAAACCGTGCGCGAGGCGGCACTCGACGTCCTCGCAGAACTCGACGACGACGCGGCGTTCCATGCGCTGTTCCCCGCTGATTGAACATAACCCGGGATGCCTGTCCCCCGGGCGTACAATGGCGCGACCGGTTTCCCGAACCCGGGCCGTCACAAGGGCCGGAACAGTGAACCGGACACAGGAGCGTGGACGCATGCCGGTCTACCTCGAGGACAAACGGCTCGCGAAACAACTGCTCGCCGGGCACGAGACGGCGTTCAACCGGTTTTTTGACGACAACTTCGCGCGGCTCTACCGCTTCGCGGGTGCCAGGTTGCCCGACGAGCACGACCTCGTCCGCGACGTCGTCCAGTGCGCGCTCAACCGCGCGCTCGAGAAGATACACACCTACCGCGGGGAAGCCGCCCTGTTCACCTGGCTGTGCACGATCTGCCGGCACGAGATCGCCGAGCGCCTGGCGGCGCGTCAGCGCGACCGCGAGCACATCATCCATATCGAGGACCGCCCGGACATCCGTGCGGCGGTCGAGTCCTTCGCCGCCCCCCCGGAGGAATCCCCCGAAGCCTCGTACCGCCGCACGGAAACCGTCCGCCTGATCCAGGTGACGCTCGACCGGCTGCCGCCCCGCTACGGCGACGTGCTCGAGTGGAAGTACATTGAGGGTCATTCCGTAAAGGACATTGCCACGCGGCTCGGTATCGGCGCCGAAGCCGCGCAGTCGCTGCTCGCCCGTGCGAAGCGTGCGTTTGCCGACGTGTACGGCTCGCTCGACGCCGCGCTCGCGGATGGACACCGGACGGTTCAGCCATGAACGCCGGGAAGCGCGAACAACGCGACCCCGTCGAGCAGCTGCTCGAGCACGCGGCGCCGCGGCCCGCGCCGCCGGCCGGCGACGAACGCGCGGTGCGGCATGCGGTGCACGCCGGGTGGCGCCGCCGCGTCTACCGCCGTCGCCGCCGCCAGGCGGCGGTCGCGG
>DASUOE010000141.1:0-15015 GCA_036276805.1 Woeseiaceae bacterium
GCCGACCGCCTCCAGGTCGTCGCCGGCCACGAACGCGCGCCAGCGCGCGATGGCGGCCGCGTCGAACTGGTTGTCGCGAATGAGCTCGTCCGCCAGGGCCTCGAAGTCCGCGGAAAACGGGGTCGGCTTCGCACGCCACCAGGCGCGCATGCCGGGGTGCGACAGCCACCAGCCGAGCGTCTTGCGCCAGCGCAGCCACACGGTCTCGGACAGGGTGCCGTCGCGGAACTGGTGATAGACGAACTCGGCCGTGCCGATGAGTTCGTACAGGGCCCAGGCAAAACGCACGCGTTCCGCGTGGGTGAGCCGGCCGGGATCCTCCGCGCCTACCACGACGATGTGATTGAGGTCGGCGTCGAGCGCGAGCCGCGACTGCATCTCCGACATCCGGTTCAGCACGCGCGCGTAGTTTTCCGCCTTGATCGAGCGGGTGTTTTGCCGCACCTGGTATGCCAGGTAGACGAGCGACACCACCACGAAGAAGCCGCCGACGAACTCGCCGAGCTGCGCCAGCATGTCGAGCGTCATGATCCCACCCCCTTAGGATTCCGGCGACGACACGCTACACCGGTACGAGGTGCAGGGCAAAGCGAGCATCCGTTCACCGGAACCCCACCGTCCCCGGCGGATACTTCCTCGCATTGCGCTCGATCTTCGCGTCCACCGCCGCGTCGATGTCGATGCCGAGCTTCCCGGCCAGGATGGCGAGGTAGATCTGGATGTCGGCTACTTCTTCCGCGATTTCCTCGCGGGCATGCTCGCTCACGGTCGCCGATTCGTGTTCGCTCAGCCACTGGAAGTGCTCGAGGAGCTCGGCGGCCTCGACGGCGAGCGCCATCGCCAGGTTTTTCGGGGAGTGGTACGGCGCCCAGTGGCGCTCGTCTGCGAATCGGCGCAGGCGTTCCTGCAAGTCGCTGAAGTTCATGAGTGTCTCCGCGTCACGGAGGTAGAATAAGGTCCCTGGTCACTCCGCGGGAGCCTCAATTGACCACCAGGCCGGTAAAGTTTGCAGGAATCGGGGCCGTGCTGGCACTACTCGTCGCCGGGTGCACGCAGGACCCGACGGCCCCCGACCGCGCCCCCGCCGAAGCCGCGGTACCTTCGCCGACGGCCGTGCCGGTGCTCACGCTGATGACGGATGTCGTGACGCCGGCGGCCAATACGCTCCTGGGCGTCGAGAACCCCGGGGCCGATGTCGAATGGCGCGAACTCGCGGATGCGGCCGAGCTCACGATGCGCGCATTTCGCGAGATCAAGAGCGGCGGCGCCGGCCCGAACGACATGGAATGGGCGGCCGACCCGCGGTGGCAGGCGTACTCGGATGCGGCGATCGCTGCCGCCGGCGCTGCGCGCCAGGCGATCGAGCGGCGCGACCTCGACGCCCTGCTCGAAGCGAACAGCAAACTGAGTGCACCCTGCGAGGCCTGCCATATCGCCTTTCACATCGGTGCGAGCCCGGAAGAGTCGTAGGAACGGCGGAACGCGCTTCACAAGTTGCCTTGCAAGGTTCATATTCGGCGTCCGACGTTCGTTAAGAAGAGCAACTCGCATACAACGGACCGTCAACATCCCGAGCGGAGCAAGCAACCTATGAAAATCTCCACGAGGCAGAGCCTCTTCCTGCTGGTCATTGGCCTTTTTGCCGCGGCCGGCGCCGCGTCGGCGAAAGACGCACCTCCCGAGTCGACGCCGGACGGACTGAAGCTCGTCGAGAGCAAGGACATCGACGCGCTGTACGTCCAGGAAGGCGCCACGCTGGCGCCGTACAAGCGCATTTACCTCGTCGATTGCGCGGTCGCTTTCCGCAAGGACTGGGAGGAGGAGTACAACCGCAACGTGGTTGGGCTGTCGCGGCGCGTGTCCGACAAGGACATGCAGCGGATCCAGGCAGCGCTCGCCGAGGAGTTCCGGACCGTCTTCACGAAGGAACTCGAGGAGAGCGGTTACGAGGTGACGACCGACCTGGCTTCGGACGTGCTCATCGTGCGCCCGGCGATCGTGAACCTCGATCCCGTCGCGCCGGACCTGCAGACCTCCGGCATGTCGTACACGATCGTCCAGTCGGCGGGCGCCATGACGCTGTACGCGGAACTCTACGACGGCGGGACGAATGCGAAGATCGCGATGGTCATGGACGCGCGCGCCGACCCGGACGGCTTCGCCGAACGCGCCAGCCGCGTCACGAACAAGGCCGCGGCAGACCGCATGCTGCGGCACTGGGCGAAGCGGCTGGTGAAAGGCCTGGACACCGCCAAGGCCCTGTAGGAGCGGCCGAAAGGCCGCGAACTCGGCTTAGCGCCGGGGAGCCGCCGCATGCCCACCAAGTTCGTTGGCAACGATTTCATCGACCTGCACAAGGATCCGGACGGGCGGAGCGCGGTCGTCGCGGCGATGGCCTTCGGCGATGCCGTCGAGATTCTGGACGAGCAGGACGGGTGGCTGAAGCTCAGGGCGCTGACCGTCTTCGACGGCGACACCGAGGGCTGGGCCGATAACTCGCCGCCGCTCAGCCTGCGCGACGAGGGCATCGTGAAGTTCTCGATGGTCGACGTGCAGCAGGGCGACGGCATGGTGCTCGAGACGCCCTCGGGCAGGATCGTGCTCATCGACGGGGGCGACAACAAGCTGTTCGCGCGGCACGTCGCCGCGCGCTTTCTCCACCTGAGGCCCACGCCGGACACGCCGCTGCCCGTCGAAGCCATCGTCATCACGCATGGCGACGCCGACCATTTCGACGGCCTGAACGATTTCCTGCGCTCGGAGACCGAGCCCGGCATCGACACGCGCAAGCGCGTCCGGCTGCAGCCGAAGCGCATCTACCACAACGGCCTCGTCAAGCTGCCCGGGACGCGCCCGGACGGCCGTACGCGCCCGGACCTCGAGATGTTCGGCGAGACGGCGGACAAGGACGGCATCCCGCATGCCGTGGATCTCGTCGACGATCCGACGGAGCTGCCGGACGAGCGCATGAACCTGCCTTTCCGCCGCTGGGTGAACACCGTGAGGACCTGGGCGGCGCGCGCGCCCATCGACATTCGCCGCATTGCTTTCGGGGACGACGCGGACGAGGTGTTCGACTTCCTGCACGACGAGGACCTGCGGGTCGAGATCCAGGGCCCGTTTCCCGCGGACGTGAACGGCCGCCCCGGCTTGCGGTTCTTCCGCGCGCCGAGCCGCCACGCGGAGCTGCACCTGCGCTCGGACGAAGGCAGCTACTCGGACTCCCACACCGTCAACGGCCACTCGATCGCGTTGCGGATCACCTACGGCGCGGTGCGCTTCAACCTGAGCGGCGACCTCAACCGGCCGGCGATGCAGCTCGCGCTCAAGGAGCTCGATGCCGGCGACTTCGAAGCCGAGATCGTCAAAGCGCCGCACCACGGCTCGGGCGATTTCGATTTCGCGGCGTTACGCGCGACGAGACCCGTCGTCGCCATCGTTTCCTCGGGCGACGAGAGCGCGGCGAAGGAGCACATTCACCCGCGCGCGACGCTGATGGCCGCGCTCGGCAAGGTCATGCGCGGCGACACGGGCATCATCTTCAACACGGAACTCGCCGCGTTCTTCACGACGCGCGACTACGCCCATCGCCGCGAGGACCTGCGCCGGTACTTCAGCGGGCGCGGGAACGAGGCGTTCACCGGCGACGAGGTCGCATCGCTGTTTTCAGGCCGCGTCGACCCGGGCGATCCCCAGCCCAGCTACTTCTCGTTCGAACGCACCAATTTCGGCATCATCCACATCCGCACGGACGGCCACCGGGTGCTGGCCTTCACGCACAGCGGGAAGAAGGGCGTGAATGAGGCGTACGCATTCACGGTAACGATGGAGGCCGACGGGTCGCGAACGGTCGCGTTCCTGCCGGAGGTCGACGCGCGGTAGCCGGTACCGCAGGAGCGGCCGTCAAAATACTTTCATCTCACCGTCAAAAATATGTCCGGCTCGCGCAGCCTGTCGGCAATTGACTCGTAATACTTCGCTGTTAACGTGATCGCGAGATGTCCCCGCGGTCCCGGTGCGTACCAGGGAGGTAACGCGCATGATTGCCATCGAGTCGAACCACTACCTGTTTGCTGCGGATTTCGAGCACGCCCTCGCCAGCAACGACGCGGGCGAGGTGCTCGCGGAATTGCTCGGCGTAACGGACCACGCTGCACGCGTCGCGCGCGTCGCCGAGAGCAACGTCGTGCAACACGGCGGGGAACTGCCGTACCTGGTTGCCCACGACCCGGCGTTCCGGCAGTTGCGCCGAGACCAGCTCGTCGCCGCCGGACGGCGCATGCGGCTGAAGCGCGCGCTGCCGCAGCTCGTTCGCCTGCTCGAGGGCGGGATCAGCGGCCTCGACATGCGCGTGTTCGTCATCTCGGCCGCGCCGACGGACCTCGTCGCCGCCGCGCTCGAAGGCGTGGTACCGCGGGAGCGGATCGTCGGCACGAACATCGACTTCGACCCGGCCACCGGCGCCGTTGCGCACGTCCACGGCGCGGCCGCAGGCTTCGGCCGCGTCGCGATCATCGACGATCTCTGCGCCAGGCATGGCGCGCGCCTCGACCGCGTCATCTACGTCGGACACGGTGCCGCTGACGTACACGCCATGCTGCACGTGAACAACCATTACGGCTTCACCGTTGCCGTGGCCGAGAACCGGCTGCTCGCACAGGTGGCGCAAAGCACGGTCATCAGCGAGAACGCCTGCAGCATCCTCATGCCTGTCCTCGAACAGGTGTTTCGCTGGCGCCGGCCTGCCATCCGCGCGGCGCTCGAGAAGAGCGGCCTGCGTGTGGATGCCTGGCAGAAAACCCGTACGGACACCGTGCGGCTCGCCGAGGTTGAAACCGCCCCGGAAGGCTACGCGGAACTGGCGTTCGCGATGTAGGAGCGGCGGTAACGCCGCGAATCGCAGGCGGCCGGTTGCTGCGGCGCTTTTGTCACGGCAGGACAGGGCGAACCATTCGCGGCCTGACGGCCGCTCCTACAGCTGAGCGCGCTGCTGTTGGAGCGGCGGTAACGCCGCGAATCGCAGGCGGCCCGACGTTACGGCGTTCTCGTCCGCCGGAAAGCGCGAACCATTCGCGGCCTGACGGCCGCTCCTACAGCTCGGCAGCCGCATTCCCGGACGATCGGGCGCTACGGTAGACTCGGCCGATTCCTGCGTCCGGAGCGACCGATGTTTGAGCTCAAGCACCTGCCTGTCCTCGCAGCCTTTGTTTTCTGCGCCATGAGCCTTGCCCTGGGCGCGCGCGCCGCGGAAGACGAAGACGAGGAAGACAAGTGGGACGTCAACGACATTCCCGGCGATGCGCGCAAAGTCGACATCGACACGCGGACCGGCACCTGGATGAGCCTCGACGTCAGCCCCGACGGCGAGACCATCGCGTTCGATCTCCTTGGCGACATCTATACGCTGCCGATCGCGGGCGGCGATGCCACGGCGGTGCATGCCGGCCTCTCGTGGTCGATGCAGCCGCGGTTCTCGCCGGACGGCCGCGAGATCGCGTTCACGTCCGATGCGGGCGGCGGGGACAACATCTGGATCATGGACGCGGACGGCGGAAGCCCGCGCCAGCTCACGGAAGAGGACTTCCGGCTGCTCAACAACCCGTGGTGGTCGCCGGACGGCAACTACATCGCCGCGAGGAAGCACTTCACCACGGAGCGCTCGCTCGGCACCGGAGAAATCTGGCTCTACCACCGTTACGGCGGGGCCGGCGTCGCTCTCGTCGAGAAGCCGGACGAGGCGCACCAGAAGGAACTCGGCGAGCCGGCCTTCTCGCCCGACGGGCACTATGTGTATTTCAGCCAGGACGTCACCCCCGGGCCCATCTTCGAGTACGCGCAGGATTCGAACGACGTCGTCTACGAGATCAAGCGCCACGACATCCGGACGGGCGAGACGGAAACCTTCGTCTCCGGCGCCGGCGGCTCGGTGCGTCCCACGCCCTCGCCGGACGGCCGGTACCTGGCGTTCGTGCGCCGCATCCGAGGCGAGACCGCCCTGTTCGTGAAGGACCTCGAGACCGGCGCCGAGCGTCCGGTGTACGAAGGCCTCGCAACGGACCTCCAGGAAGTGTGGGGAGTGCACGGCCTGTACCCGAACTTCGACTGGCTGCCGGATTCCGAGGGCATCGTGTTCTGGGCGGGAGGCACGATCAACCGCGTCGCGGTCGACTCGGGCGACGTCACCGCCATCCCGTTCCGCGTGCGCGACACGCGCACGGTGTACGCGCCGCCTCGGCCGACGGTCGAGGTCGCTCCCGACCGCTTCACCACCACCATGCCGCGCAATGCCGAGGTGTCGCCGGACGGCAGCCATGTCGTGTTCGAATCCGCCGGGCGCCTGTGGGTCAAGCGCCTTCCGGGCGGTGCGCCCGAGCCGCTTACCGCCGATGCGGGCGAGCGCGTGGAATTCGATCCTGCCTGGTCGCGCGACGGCCGCAGGATCGCGTTCATCGCCTGGACCGACGCCTCGCTCGGGCACGTGCACACGGTGAGCTCGGCCGGCGGGCCGAGCACGCCGGTGACGCAACACCCCGGGCATTACCGCGGGCCGCGCTTCGCGCCGGACGGGAGCGCCATCGTGTTCGAGGCGGGCGCCGGCGGTTACCTGACCTCCCCGGCCTGGAGCATCGCGACCGGCGTGTTCGTCATCGACGTGCAAGGCGGTGCTGCGCGGCGGGTCACCGACGACGGGGAGAACCCGCACTTCGGTGCCGCGGGCGATCGCCTCTATGTCACCCGCGACGGCGAAGACGGCGCCGAACTCGTGAGCGTCGACCTGAACGGCGAGGCTCCGCGCGTGCACGCGACCGGCGAGTTCGTGAGCCGGTTCGAGGTGGCACCGAACGACCGTTACCTCGCCTACCGCGACAATTACCAGGTATACACGGTGCCGCTGCCGCCAGGCGGCAAACCGCTTGCGCTCGGCACATCCGTCGAAGCCATCAGCATGACGCGCGCCAGCGGCGACGGCGGCGACTTTCCCTCGTGGTCGCACGCCGGCGCGCAGGTCAACTGGACGCTCGGCCCGGTGCTCTACGGCGCGCAAACCGGCGAGCTGTTCACGCCGACGACGGGCGACGAGGATGACGACGAGGGCTACGAGCCCCCGACTGACGGCATCTCGCTCGCCATGGAACTCGAGGCGGACGTGCCGGGCGGCACGGTCGTCATCACCGGGGCGCGCATCGTCACGATGGCGGACGCCGAGGGCGGCATCATCGAAGACGGCGTCATCGTCGTCGACGGCAACCGCATCGCAGCCGTGGGCGCTGCGGGCGAAGTCGACGTGCCGGCCGGCGCGCAGGCCGTGGACGCGAGCGGCAAGACGATCATCCCCGGTCTCATCGACGCGCATGCGCACGGCGACCAGGGCGTGGGGCTCATCCCGCAGCAGAACTGGCAGAACTACGCGACGCTCGCGTTCGGCGTTACTACCGTGTTCGACCCTTCCACCGAAGCAACGGAGTTCTTCGCCGCCGCCGAGATGCAGCGTACCGGCCGGATCCTCGCGCCGCGGCTGTTCGCTACCGGCGACGTGGTCTACGGGGCGAAGTCGCCGGGCTACTACGCGGAGATCGACAACTACGACGATGCGCTCGAGCACGTGCGCCGACTCAAGGCGCAGGGCGCGACGGGCATCAAGAATTACAACCAGCCGCGGCGCGAGCAGCGCCAGCAGGTGACCGCCGCCGCGCGCGCGGAGAACCTTCTGGTAGTGAGCGAGGGCGGGTCGCTGTACCACATGGACCTGTCGATGGTCGCCGACGGCAACAGCGCGATCGAGCACAACATACCGCAGTCGGCGATCTATGACGACGTGCTGCAGTTCTGGGGGCAGACCGAGGTGGCCTACACACCGACGCTCGTCGTGACGTACGGCGGGCTCACGGCCGAGCACTACTGGTACATGGAAACGAACGTGTGGGAGCACCCGATCCTGTCGCAGTTCGTGCCGCCGGACATCCTGCAGCCGCGCTCGGTGCGGCGCATCAAGGCGCCGGAGAGCGATTTCCACCACATCACGATCGCGAGGACGTCGAAGCAGCTCGCTGACGCAGGCGTGCTCGTCACCATCGGCGCCCACGGCCAGCGCGAGGGTCTCGCGTCCCACTGGGAGCTGTGGGGCTTCGCGCAGGGCGGCATGAGCCCGGTGGAAGTGCTGAAACGCGGCACCGTCGACTCGGCGAAGAAGCTCGGCATGTGGCGGGACATCGGTTCACTGGAAGCCGGCAAGCTCGCCGACCTCGTGATCCTCGATGCGAACCCGCTCGAGGACATCTACCGGACCGACAGGATCGATCGCGTGATGCTGAACGGGCGGCTGTACGAGGCGGCGACGCTTGACGAAGTGATCACCGGCGAGCGCAAGACCAACCCGTTCTACTGGCAGGACCGGCAGGAACGTCCCTGAGGTCGCATTCGCGGCGTTACCGCCGCTCCTGCAATCGCAATGGCGAGGGTGGGTACCGCGCCTGTAGGAGCGGCCGTAAGGCCGCGAACGGTTGGCGGCGTCGGACTGGCGACAGAAAAGTCGCGGCCATCGGGCCACATTCAATTCGCGGCGTTACCGCCGCTCCTACAGCGAAGCTGATCCGGGGCGTAGAATGCGCCCATGAACGCCGCTGAGCTGCAAAGCCTGTGCCTGGCCTTTCCCGGTGCGACGGAGAACATCCAGTGGGGGAACGACAGGGTGTTCAAAGTCGGCGGGAAGATGTTCGCCTGCTCGGGCGTAGACGCCGGGAGCACCTATTCCTTCAAGGTCGACGACGAGCGGTTCCTGGAACTGACCGACTGTCCCGGCGTCGTGCCGGCGCCGTATCTCGCGCGAGCGAAATGGGTGCAAGTCGATCCCGCGCGGTGCAGGCTGCCGGCCGCCGAGCTCGAGTCGCTCGTGCGCCATTCCTACGACCTGGTGGTCGCAAAGTTGCCGAAAAAGCTGCAGCGGGAGTTGCAGCAGCACATGTAGGAGCGGCCGTAAGGTCGCGACCGATTGGCGGCATCTGGCCGCGACAAAAATGTCGCGGCATCCGGACGCGACGCATCCGCCGCGGCAAACCCGCCGAATTCAATTCGCGGCGTTACCGCCGCTCCTACGCCGACGGGAGCTGGTCGACGTACTCCGCCATGCGCTTTTGCAGCGCTTCGTCCGGGAGGTCGCCGTAGGCGGCGGCCATGTTGTCGATCATGTGCTCGGCGTCGCTCGTGGCGGGTGTAACCGCGGTCACGGCGGGATGCGCCGCGGCGAACTTCAGGAAAAACTGGGCCCAGGAGTTGATACCGAGGTCGCCGACCCAGTCGGGCAGCGGGCGGTCGCCGACGCGGCGGAACAAGCGCGTGCGGCCGAACGGCACGTACACCAGCACGCCGATTCCGCGCTCCGCGGCGAGCGGCAGGATGGTCTCCGCCGCCGTGCGGTTGTCGACGGCATAGTCGACACCGATGAAATCGAGCGGCTCCGCGCGCATCACTTCGATCAGCCGCGGGTATTCGCTCGGGTTCGTGCACGTCGTGCCGATGTAGCGGACCCGCCCCTCTTCCTTGTACTCCTTCAGGAGGCCGAGCTGGGTCGGGATGTCGGCGAGGTTGTGCACCTGGATGAGGTCGATCGGGTCCTTGCCGATGTAGTCGAAGGACTGCTCCACCTGCGCGCGCGCGGCTACCGGGTCGGCGCCGCCGCCGCCGCGGCCCGCGACGTTCAGTTTCGTCGCCCAGAAAATCTTTTCTTCGGCACCGAGGCCCTGCACGATCCGCCCGGCGACCTCCTCGGACGCGCCGTAGCCCGGCGCCGTGTCGAACACGGTCCCGTGATACTCGAGCATCGCCTTGAACACCGCCGTCAGCGCATCCGTATCCTCGGCTTCGGCATCTTCACGAAAGGTCGCGGAACTGCCGAGCCCGACGATCGGCAGTTTCTCACCCGACTTCGGGATGGCCCGTGTAATGAGCGCCGCTTTCTCGAGCGCGTACACGAGACGCGCCGGCAACAGGCCGGCGGCGGCGAGACCGGTAAGAGCGGTGAATTTCAGGCAGTCGCGTCGGCTGGTCATTCAGGTGATTCCTCTCGTCTATGTTCTGGTGTGATGATCGTGCCAGTGTACCTCACGGAGCGCGCAGGTCCGCCGCGGCACCGCAAGGGTAGTCCACCTGGTCAGTTTGAATGTTCGTGCGCCGCCGGGCGGTAGCGCCGAAGTGAGGCCGGAAACGGGATACCTGTATCCGCCGCCGTGCGGGAGGCGTCAGAACCGCACGGCGATGCCGACAGCCGGGCCCTGCAGCGCCAGGTCCGCCTTGTAGTCCGCGGCCTCGTAATCGATCGCGAGCCAGCGGTAGCCGCCGGCAAGCGCCCCCCACTCGTTGAAGCGCCAGGCGACGGATGCGAAAACCTGCCAGCTCATGTCCTCTTCGCCGAAGCCGACGTCGGCCCGGACATGGCCGCGCCATTTCTCGGCCAGCCGGTATTCCCAGCGCGCGCCGACGACGCCGTCCGTCCACGACCCGGTCGACGTGACCGATACCGGCTGCGGCAACAGGCCGCCTTCGAAGTGCGCCGTGGCTTCGAGATCGTAGTAGCGCAGGCCGCCGTAGAGAGAAAACGTTTGTGACGGCCACTCGTTCAGCCGGTAGCCGGCCGCGAGCTGGTACACGTTGCCGTCGATGCCCGCGCGCGCCACGGACGACGGCAACAGGCCGAGCCCGATCTCCGCGTCCTGCGTGACGTTGGCCCACACCGAGTCGAAAAAGACGAACGCGCGCTCGCCGCGCCACTCGCCGTAGAACATGAAGCCGATTTCCTCGAGTTCCCCGTCGACCTCCACGTCCACGCGTTCGGGCAACTCGATATCGCCGCCGGGATCGATGTCCGCGGAGGCGCTGCCGATCTCGCCCTCGAAACCGGCGAGCCAGCCGTAGGGAACGAATGTGAAACCCGGCTCCCAGCCGGGCGCGATCTCCGCGGCCTCCAGCAAAGGGCACGCCGTGAGCAGCAGCAGGCCTGAGGCGGCAATTCCGCACCCCCTGTGATGTCTCAGGCCCTTCCAGCCCATGCATGCCGTCCCGATGCCGAGAGATAAGGCAAACGTAGCGCAAAGCCGGGGCCGCGAACAGACGCGGCCGCGCGACCTGCACCGCGTCAGCGCACTTCGAGCAGCACCGCGGCGGCGCCGGCCGCGAGGTCGAGCGGCACCGCCGGCTGCATCCCGAACCAGAGATTGGAGAGCGCCGCCAGCCACAGGACCGCCAGCATGCCCGCCGGCGCTTCGCCGCGTGGCAGCGCGTCCGCGGGCGCCGGCCGGAAATACGCCGCCTCGATCACCCGCCAGGTGTAGACCACGGCAAGGACGGACCCCAGCAGCACCGGCAGGACGAGCAGGACGCCCCAAGGCCCCAGCTCGAGCGCCGCCGCCACGAGGTACCACTTGCCGACGAACCCGGCCGTGCCCGGCAGTCCGATCAGGCTCAGCGCGCCGACGACGAACGCCGCCATCGTGAGCGGCTGCCGGCGGCCGGCGCCCGCGAGCCCTGCGAGCGTCACGTCGCCAACGCGCATCGCGAGGCAGGCCACGGCCACGAACAGCGCGCCCTTCGCGAGCGCGTGGTTGAACATGTGCACGATGGCCGCCGTGAGCCCCGTCGCCGAGGCGAGACCGGCGCCGATCAGTATGTAGCCCACCTGCGCCACGGACGACCAGGCCAGCAGGCGCTTCACGTTCTTTTCCATCGTCGCCACGACGGATGCCACGAGCACGGCGAGGATGCCGAGCGGGACGACGAAACCGGCAAACTGCGCGATGTGCCCCGGCAGGTTGCCCTGGAAGACGGTGAAGTCGAAGCGCAGCAGGGCATACAGGGACACCTTGGTCGCGCAGGCTGCGATGAACACCGTCACCGCGTTCGGCGCGTACGTGTAGGCGTTCGGCAGCCAGGTGTGCAGCGGGAACACGGCGGCCTTGAGTGCGAGCCCCACGGTGATGAATCCGGCGGCCGCGAGCACCGGCCGCAGGTCCGACACGTCGCGCAGGCGCACCTCCATGTCGGCGAGATTCAGCGTGCCGGTCATCATGTAGATGAGGCCCACACCGATGAGGTAGAAAGTCGCGCCGACGGTGCCGACGACCAGGTACTTGAACACGGCCGGGAGTGCCTGGCGCCGCGGTCCGCCGGCCACGAGGATGTAGGTCGCGAGCGAGGAGATCTCGAGGAAAACGAAGATGTTGAAGGCGTCGCCGGCAACGACGATGCCGGACAGCCCGGCAAGCGCGAGCAGCCAGGCCGTGTACAGCAGGTGCTGCCGCTCTGCGGGCACCTCGCGCCCGAGGCCCTGGCGCGAGACCGCGAGCGCGAGTGTCGAGGCGCCGGCGACGATCACGAGCAGCAGTGCGGAGAACGGGTCGACGACGAGTTCGATGCCATAAGGCGCAGGCCAGCCGCCGAGCGCGTAGCTGATGGCGCCGTGCTCCCGCACGTGCGCGGCGAGGCGGACGGCGATGGCGAGCGAGCAGGCCGACGCGGCGAACGTCGCCGCCCACGCAAGCCCCCGCTCGCGCAGCAGGAAGGTGAGCGGCGCCGTGGCGAGAGCGACCACCACGGCGAGCACCGGCAGGTGCGGCGCGAGTGCGTTCATTCCCGGTCCTGCCGGCGGATCTCGTCCTCTTCGATCGTGCCGTACTCTTCGTGGATGCGCACGACGATGGCGAGGCCGAGCGCGAGCGTTGCGATGCCGACGACGATGGCGGTGAGAATCAGCACCTGCGGCACCGGGTTCGAGTAGATCTCGTCCGCGACGCCCGCGCGCAGGATCGGCGCCGTACCGCCTTCCACCTTGTCCATGGTGATGTAGAGCAGAAACACCGCCGCCTGGAAGATGGCCATGCCGAGCAGCTTCTTGATGAGGTTCGGCCGCGACATCACCGCGTACAGCCCGATCATGAGCAGCACGGCGAAAACCCAGTAGTTGTAGTAGCCGAGGATCTGCATCAGCGCTCCGACACCCGTGCCGCGAACGCGTGGAAGATCGTGAGCAGCACGCCCGTCACCGTGATGCCGACGCCGAGCTCGACGAGCAGGATGCCGACGTGCTGGCCGGCCACGGGTGTCGCCCCGAGCACGGAGTAGTCGAGGAAGTTGCCGCCGAGCAGCATGCCGGCGACGCCCACCCCGACGAACAGCAGTGCGCCGAGGACGATCATCCCGGCGAGCACGCGCCTCGGCAGCACCCTGAGCGCCGCCCGCTCGCCCTCGAGCAGGGCGAACAGCACGAAGCCCGCGCTCACCAGCGCGCCGGCCTGGAAGCCGCCGCCCGGCCCGAAGTCCGCGTGAAACTGGACGTACAGGCCGAACAGGACGATGAACGGTACCAGGAGGCGTCCCACCACGCGTGGCACGAGGTGGTGCCGCAAGCCCTGCGCATCCGCGTTCGGCAGGCGCGCGAACCGCGTGTCCCGGCGCCGTTGCGCGAGGACGAACAGCACGCCCGTTCCCGCGGTGAAGATGACGAACAGCTCACCCAACGTGTCGTAGCCGCGGAAGCTCGCGAGGATGGCGGTGACGACGTTCGGCACGTCGATAAGCTCCGGCGTGTTCTCGAGGTACCAGGGCGCCACGTGCTGGTTCGCCGGGGCGAGCGGGTCGCCGAAGCGTGGCTTCTCGAACGTCGCGTAGATCATCAGGAGCGTCGTCGCGAGGGACACGGCGATCGCCGCCCAGCGGCTGCGCCGGGTGCGCCGCTCTTCGTCGTCCAGCAGTGCCAGGGCCGACAGGAGCAGCACCGTCGCCACGCCGGCGCCGACCGCGGCCTCAGTCAGCGCGACGTCGGCGGCGTCCAGGATGAAAAACATCGCCGCCATCTGCAGGCTGAAAAGCCCGGCGAGCATAACGGCGGCGAACAGGTTCGTAGACCGCACGATGCCGATGGCCGTGATCACCAGGAGGGACAGTATGAAGACGCCGAACAGCGTGATCATTCCCGCTGCTCCGGGTCCGGGTCGGCCGCGGCATCGCCGGGTTTCAAGCCGGACAGCCGCGCGGCGTTCGCGAGCGCGTAAGCCGCCGTCGGGCTGGTCAGCAGCAGGAAGATCGCGATTGCGAGCAGCTTGACGGTCGCCAGCGACAGTCCGGACTGCAGGATCACCCCGGTGAGAACGAGCAGCGTCCCGAGCGTGTCCGTGATGCCGGCGGCGTGCATGCGCGTGTAGAAGTCCGGCATGCGCAGCGCACCGACGCCGCCGACGAACACGAAAAAGCCGCCGCCCACGAGCAGCGCCCAGCTCGCGGCGTCCAGTACCGCGGCCGCGGTCATCGCTCCGCCCCCGGCCGTGCGCCCGCGTCCGTCTCCGGGTGCCGCAGCGTGTAGTCCTGCACGAACTTGAGCACGGCGAGCACGCCGATGAAGTTGATCAGGGCGTAGGCCAGCGCCAGGTCGAGGAAATCCGGGCGGCCGTACAGGAAAGCGATGACCGACAGGAGCAACGCGGTCTTCGTGCCGAACATGTTCACGGCGAGAACGCGGTCATAGACCGTCGGCCCGAGCAGCGCGCGCGCCAGCGCGAGCGCCATCGTCACCAGTAACGCAATCACCGCGGCGTAGTACATGTTCAGCCCCGCTCCAGCCGTGCTGCACGGTCGACGAGACCCGGCGACGCCAGGTCCCGCGCAGCGGCCTCCGTGAGGCAGTGCACTTCGATACGGCCCTGATCGACGTCGAGCGTCAGTGTGCCGGGGGTGAGAGTGATCGCGTTCGCGAGCACCGCCTGGCTGGCCGGCGGCAGCCCGCTCGCGTCGACGACGGCGATACGCGGCGAGACCCTCAGCCGGGGGGTGAGGACGATGCGTGCCACCGCGAGGTTCGCCTTCACGATTTCGGGGAGCAGCCACATCCAGAGCCGCGGCAGCCGCGCGAGCATGTGCAGCGTGTGGAGGGAGGGGTCGAAGAAGCCGATGCGCCGCGCGAGCGCGAGGACGAGCAGCACCGAGACGAGCCCGAGTGCGAGCAGGAGCGGCTTCAGCATGCCCGACCACAGC